>CAVJCD010000149.1:0-6048 GCA_963648005.1 Tannerellaceae bacterium
CATCTTTTCCCACAAGATGTTTCTGTCCGATATATTCATCCAATGTCTTGGGACGTAATCTCTCTGCTAAAGGTTGGTTCATTATGCAAACAAATAATCTGATTTCTGTAGTTCTGTCTTCTCGGATACACAAATGTACTACGTTATCCACACATAAGCCCCCTCCTCCCCGGAAAAAAGATATATCCTTTGCCTTCAAAAGTCCCGTCTTTTGAAGTCAAAAGACCTATCTTTTGAAGTTAAAAGACCCGTCTTTCCCGAGGGAGTGATATTTCGGGGTTAACTTATCATTAGAGATAGGGAAAGGAGTAACTTTGCATCTGTAAACATAGATTGCATAGGGTATGACAAAGACGACGATGGGCACCAAGTTACCAAGAAAGCTGGAGCAAAAGATGCAGATTGCAGGCGATGCAGATAAAGCTGGGCATAGCCAAGCGCGAAACGGATATATTTGAGCAGAAGCTACAATCTTCTGTGCTATAAAAGAGCTACACGCTTACGCTGTATTCGTGTTTTATTTCTTCCATCACGAAGGTGCTCATTAGGGTGGCGATGTTCTCGTGATGGCCAATCACATTGAGAAGGAACTGCTGGTAGTACTTCATATCCGGGGCCTGTACGCGCAGGAGGTAGTCGAAGCCACCCGAGATATTGTAGCACTCCGTCACCTCGGGGACGGCATTCACCAGCTCGGTAAACTCGCGGGCGCGCTCGCTGTTGACAGTCTTGAGCTTGATGGAGAGGAACACCGCGAACCCCTTGTTGAGCTTCCCGGCATCCAGGATGGTGGCATATTGCTTGATGAAGCCAAGCTGCTCGAGGCGTTTCATCCTCTCATAGGTGGGCGTTGTAGAGAGATGCACCTTGGCGGCAAGTTCTTTGTTGGTTAGCCGGGCGTTTTCTTGCAGTGCCTTGAGCAGAAGGATATCTTTTTCGTCCAGCTCATACGATTCTGTTTTCCTATTCATAGTACAGGTGTTTTTGGAATATTATTCTGATGAACGGCGCAAAAATAGTGGATATCACCAAATATCCGCAGGAGTTTTGCGGGATTTCGCCGGCGCTGTTGCTTTGCATCAGAATAAACAACTAAAACTTAATTGCTATGACAGAAAGAAAACTTCATCTCGAGACTTTGGCACTTCATGTAGGACAAGAATCGGCAGACCCGGCTACGGATGCCCGCGCAGTGCCCATCTATCAGACCACTTCGTATGTGTTCCACAACTCTCAGCATGCGGCAGACCGTTTTGGGCTGCGCGATGCAGGGAATATCTACGGGCGGCTTACCAACTCCACCCAGGGAGTGTTTGAGGACAGAGTTGCCGCCCTCGAAGGGGGTGTGGCAGGGCTGGCAGTGGCTTCGGGGGCAGCAGCCGTGACCTATGCCCTGGAGAATATTGCCAACCATGGCGACCATATCGTGGCTGCCGACAACCTCTATGGCGGCACCTTCAACCTCATCACCCATACGCTCACCAACCGGGGCGTGGGGTACGACATTGTGAACTGCAACGACCTCAAGGCCCTTGAGGCAGCCATCAAGCCCAACACCAAGGCCGTGTATATCGAGACATTGGGCAACCCCAACTCTGACGTGGCAGACATAGATGCCATTGCCGAGGTGGCGCACCGCCATCATACGCTGCTGATTGTGGACAACACCTTTGCCCCACTCCTTATCCGCCCCATTGAGCACGGAGCAGACGTGGTGGTTCATTCTGCCACCAAGTTTATTGGCGGGCATGGCTCCAGCCTTGGGGGAGTGATTGTGGACGGCGGGAAGTTCGACTTCAAGGCCAATGCCGACAAGTATCCCACCCTTGCCAAGAGCGATGCCTCGTATCACGGCGCAGTGTTTGCCGACGTGGCAGGAAAGGCGGCATTCGTCACCCGCATACGTGCCGTCCTGCTTCGCGACACGGGAGCCACCATCAGTCCTTTCAATGCATGGATACTACTGCAGGGGGTAGAGTCGCTGCCACTGCGCATCGAGCGGCATGTAGAGAATGCCCTCAAGGTGGTGAACTACCTGTCGAAGCACCCCAGGGTGAAGAGCGTGTCGCACCCCTCGCTGCCCTCTCATCCCAACCATGCGCTGTACCAAAAGTACTTCCCCAACGGGGCTGCCTCCATCTTTACGTTCGAGATTAAGGGTACGAAGGAGGATGCATGGAAGTTTATCGACTCGCTGAGAATCTTCTCCCTGCTTGCCAACGTGGCAGATGTGAAGAGCCTTGTGATACATCCCGCCAGCACAACCCACTCGCAACTGTCGGAGGAGGAGCTGGCCTCGCAACACATCACCCCCACCACCATCCGCCTGTCCATCGGGGTGGAGCATATCGATGACATCATTGCCGACCTCGAGCAAGCCTTCGACAAGATATAACGGATGTGAGAGGAGGGTTAGAACAGTGTTTCTTTCTTCAGCGCGAGCCGCGGAAACAAGAAACACTGTTTCCTGCCTCAGCGCGCGGCGCGGAAGCTTTTGATGCTTGAATCTTGCTTCAGCGCGTGGCGCGGAAAGAAGAAACACTGTTTCCTGTCTCAGCGCGTGGCGCGGAAACTTTTGACGCTTGAATCTTGCTTCAGCGCGTGGCGCGGAAGCCTTTGACGCTTGAATCTTGCCTCAGCGCGAGGCGCGGAAGGCCTTGATGCTTGAATCTTGCCTCAGCGCGAGGTTGGCATCATATACATGTATTGGTGTTGTTTGTCTTTCTTTGGTAAGCCATGCGTTCCTCGCCGCTCAGCGTATGTATGATGCCGCAATAGGTGAAGCCGTACTTCTCAAGGAGATTCCTTCTTCCTCAATCACGTAGCCCGTCATCGTGGCAATGTCGTCTTCAATGGTAGATGCCGCCGGGTATCCTTCGGGCCATTGGGTTGGGTTTCCGTTCGCCTTCATCGTCTCACGGGCCTCGTCTATGATGCTAATGATAACCTCAAGGTCCTTTTCTGTTGCTACTCCTATCATAGTCGGTTCTTATAAAGGAAGCATCCCTCTTCGTGCGAAAAGATGATGCCGATGGCCTGCAGGTAGGCGTATATGATGGTTGAGCCCACGAACTTCATCCCCCTTCGGCGCAAGTCCCTTGATATGGCGTCCGAGAGCGGCGACATAGCCTTGCCGCATTCCCGTATTGTTTCCCCATTGGTGAAGCCCCAGATATATCTGTCGAACGAGCCGAACTCGTCCTGTATCTTCATAAACACCTTTGCGTTGTTCACTGCGGCGGCAATCTTGAGCCGGTTTCTCACTATCCCTTTGTTTCCACGGAGGGTTTCCATCTTTTCGTCGTCATACTCTGCAATCTTCTTGCAATCAAAGCCGTCGAACGCCATGCGGAATGCCTCGCGCTTGTTGAGTATGCACTCCCACGAGAGCCCCGCCTGAAAGCCCTCCAATAGCAGCATCTCGAAGAGCTTCCTGTCGTCGTGAACCTTCACGCCCCACTCCCTGTCGTGATAGTCCACGTAGAGCGGATTGCTAAGGTTGCACCACCCGCAACGCCTTTGTTGCCCCCGGGGTGCTTCTTCGCTTGAATTCATTCGTTTACTTTTTTAGGAGAGTTTCTTGACAAGCACCTTGTCGATGCGGGCACCGTCCATATCCACTATCTCGAACTGGAAGTTGAGCCATGTAAGGGTCTCGCCCGTCTTAGGTACGCGCTCAAGGATTTCAAGAATCAAACCGCTAAGGGTGTTATAATCGTGCTCGGCATACAGGTCCTCAAGGTCGAAATACTCGAGGAAGTCGTAGAAACTGTACTGCCCGTCCACCAGCCACGTGCCGTCGGAGCGCTCCGTAATCTCTGCCTCCTCACCTGCTTCGGGCACCTGACCAATCAAGCCCTCCATGATGTCCTTCAAGGTAACGATACCCTGGATGCATCCGAACTCATCCGTCACGATGCCATATTTCACGCGTGCCTGCTTGAACTGCTCGAGGGCATTATACACGCTCTGGTTCTCCGGCAGATACTGCGGCGGGCGCACCACCTGCTCAAGTGAGAAGTCCGGCTCGTCAATCCGTCCGAACAAATCCTTCAGATAAACAACCCCCTTGAAGTTGTCGAACTCCTCGGATGCCACCGGGTAGATGTTGAAGAGGTTCTCCTTCACCTTCTCGCGTATCTGTTCGTTGCTGTCGGTGAGGTCGAGCCAAACCAAATCGCTACGGTGCGTCATGATTGAGCCCACATTGCGGTCGCCAAGGTTGAACACGCGCTCCACAATGTCTTGCTCCACCTCCTGCACTTCTCCGCCGTCGAAGCCTTCCTTCACCACGGCTTTGATTTCCTCTTCCGTCACCTTCGCTGACTCACCAGTCTTTATCCCCGTGATTTTTATCACCAGCGCCGTGCTCTTGGAGAGCAACCACACAAACGGCGACGCCAGCTTCGAGAGCAGGTTCATCGGCTTGGCAACCAACATCGACACCCTCTCGGAATATCCCATGCCGATGCGCTTGGGCACCAGCTCGCCCATGATTAACGTAAGGTAAGTAACAACTATGACTATTGCTGCTTTCGACAACCCCAGGGCATACGGCTCTAGCACGGGCACAAGGCTCACCACCTCAGCCAAATCGCATGCAAAAGCATCTCCCGAATACAAACCGGTCAGGATTCCTATCAGCGTGATGCCAATCTGAATAGTAGAGAGAAAACGGTCCGGCTCGTTTGCCAAGTTCAATGCCGTCTGAGCGGATTTGTTGCCCTTCTTTGCCTCCATATCCAACCGTGTTTTGCGGGCAGACACCAAAGCAATTTCAGACATCGACAAGAGACCATTCAATAAGATAAGACCGATAATTATAAAAATTTCCATTTGCTATATATAGCTGATTCGGCAACGAAGATATGTATTATATCAACGACAACGCAATATTTTATTTCCTAAAATAATTTGCCCATCCCCCCGCCGCACGACAAAGCCTCCGGGAAATCGTTTGTAAAGCAATTTATTATATAGGGTTCCCCGGGCGTCTTCCCGTTTTCGCATCAAAAGGGGGAAAACGTGTGGAAATGTTTCCCTACCTTTGTCTCCCATAGAAAGTATCATTACACAAGACTTTATTAAAACGCACAAATCATGAAACCTACATTATTTCTGCTTGCTGCCGGCATGGGCAGCCGCTACGGAGGATTGAAACAACTGGACGGGCTCGGCCCCAACGGGGAAACAATCATGGACTATTCCATCTACGACGCCATCCAATCGGGCTTCGGACGGTTGGTGTTTGTTATCCGTAAGGATTTTGAGCAAGACTTCCGCGATAAAATCATTTCCAAATACGAAGGGCATATTCCCTGCGAGCTGGTGTTCCAGGCGTTGGACAACCTGCCCGAAGGATTCACTTGCCCCGAGGGACGCACAAAGCCGTGGGGCACAAACCACGCCGTGATGATGGGCGCCGAGGTGATAAAAGAGCCGTTTGCCGTTATCAATTGCGACGACTTCTACGGCCGCGATTCTTTCCGCGTCATGGGACAGTTCCTCTCTGCCCTCCCCGACGGTTCAAAGAACACTTACGCAATGGTAGGGTTCCGCGTGGGCAACACTTTGAGTGAAAGCGGCACCGTTTCGCGTGGCATCTGCAGCACCGACTGCAGCGGGCTCCTCACCTCCGTGGTTGAACGCACCAAGATTCAACGCCTGGACGGCGAAGTGAAGTATATCGACGACAACGGCGAATGGACCTCAACAGAGGAGAACACCCCCGTGAGCATGAACTTCTGGGGCTTCACTCCCGACTACTTTGCATACAGCAAAGAATATTTCAAGACATTCCTCAGCAACCCGAAGAACATGGAGAACCTCAAGAGCGAGTTCTTCATCCCTCTGATGGTGGACCAGCTTATCCGCAGCAATACTGCCACGGTAAAGGTATTGGACACCGCCAGCAAATGGTTTGGCGTAACCTACCCGGAGGACCGTCAGGATGTTGTAGACAAGATACAAGCGCTGATTGATGCCGGCGAATATCCCAAGAAGCTGTTCTAAGAAAACAGGTTCCCTTCCACACAGTATCCAATAACT
>CAVJCD010000150.1:0-6040 GCA_963648005.1 Tannerellaceae bacterium
ATCCTCTAGTCCCGGTGTCAGCCTTAAGCAGGAAGGCATATCCTATATCGCGGGGGCAGAGCTTCCCTGTCTTATCGTGAACGTGATGCGTGGCGGTCCCGGTTTGGGGACAATCCAACCGAGCCAAGCCGACTATTTCCAGACGGTGAAAGGTGGCGGGCATGGCGACTATCGTCTTATCACCCTTGCTCCCTCTTCAGTGCAAGAGATGGCAGATTTCGTAGGGCTTGGGTTCGACCTCGCATTCAAATATCGCAACCCGGCAATCATCCTTGCCGACGGTATCATTGGTCAGATGATGGAGAAGGTGGTGATGCCGCCGTTCCGTCCTCGTAAGACCGAGGAAGAGATTATCCGTGAATGCCCGTGGGCTGTACGGGGTAAACCCAAAGACCGTAAGGTCAACATCATCACCTCCCTCGAGCTCGACCCGGCAAAGATGGAAGAAAACAACCTCCGTTTCCAAGCCAAGTATCGCAAGATAGAAGAGAACGAGGTGCGCTACGAGGAGTTCCATTGCGACGATGCCGAATATCTGTTGGTAGCCTTCGGGTCGTCTGCACGTATCTGCCAGAAGGCTGTGGAGATTGCCCGCGAAGGTGGTCTCAAGCTTGGTTTGCTTCGCCCCATCACCCTGTGGCCGTTCCCCAAAGATGCCATCGCTGCCCTTGCCGGCAAGGTGAAGGGAATGCTCTCTGTTGAGCTTAACGCCGGTCAGATGGTGGAAGACATTCGCCTCGCGGTTAACGGAAAGGTTAAGGTTGAGCACTTCGGCCGCCTTGGTGGCATAGTGTTCACTCCGGATGAAGTACTGAATGCTCTAAAAGAAAAGCTACTGAAATGACACGCGGAAGTAAGATAGACAGCATACTGACCATCCTCTTTCTTGTGTTGGCAGCCGCAGCAATCATCTGCTATTTCACGGTTGACGACCGCCATGCGTTCCTCTATCTCGGAGGGGCTGCCGTATGCTTCAGGCTGGTTCAATATCTACTTAGATTTATTAGGTAAACAAGCAACGCTATATGGAACTAAACGAAATAATAAAGCCGGAGAACTTGGTTTACACAAAACCGGAGTTGATGAACGACAATCCCATGCACTACTGCCCCGGCTGCAGCCACGGTGTAATACACAAGCTTATTGCCGAGGTAATCGCCGAGATGGGAATGGAAGAGAAGACTATTGGTGTCTCCCCTGTGGGTTGCGCCGTATTTGCATACAACTACATTGATATCGATTGGGAAGAGGCTGCCCACGGACGTGCCCCTGCCATCGCCACTGCCGTAAAGAGACTGAATCCTGACAAGATGGTGTTCACCTACCAAGGCGACGGCGACCTGGCTGCCATCGGTACAGCCGAGACAATCCATGCAGCCAACCGTGGCGAAAACATCGTAATCATATTCGTAAACAACGCCATCTATGGCATGACCGGCGGCCAGATGGCCCCCACCACATTGGAAGGTATGCCCACAGCCACCTGTCCCTACGGGCGCAATATCGCACTCAACGGCTATCCGCTTAAGATTAGCGACCTGCTTGCCAAACTGGAAGGCACCTGCCTCGTAACACGTCAGAGCGTACATACGGCAGCTGCCGTGCGCAAGGCCAAGAAGACACTCCGCAAGGCCTTCGAAAACTCCATGGCGGGCAAGGGTACTTCTGTGGTAGAGTTCGTTTCCACCTGCTCGTCGGGATGGAAGATGACTCCTGCGAAGGCAAACAAATGGATGGAGGAAAACATGTTCCCCTTCTATCCGCTGGGCGATTTGAAGAACAAAGAATAATACACAAACGAGATGAAACAAGAGATAATTATAGCAGGCTTTGGCGGACAGGGTGTCCTGTCAATGGGTAAGATATTGGCTTATTCGGGCTTGATGGAAGGCAAGGAAGTGACTTGGATGCCATCCTACGGACCGGAACAGCGTGGCGGCACTGCCAACGTGACCGTTATCCTGAGCGACGACCCCATCAGTTCGCCTATCCTGAACGAGTATGACATCGCCATCGTGTTGAACCAACCCTCAATGGACAAGTTCGAGAGCAAGGTCAAGCCGGGCGGCATGCTGATATACGACGGCTACGGCATCCATGCCCCTGTGTCGCGTACCGACATCAATGTCTATCGCGTGGATGCCATGGATGCAGCAACGGAGATGAAAAACGAGAAGGCATTCAATATGCTTATCCTCGGCGGACTCTTGAAGATTGTCCCCATGGTGAAGATGGAGAACGTTTTGTTGGGATTGAAGAAATCGCTTCCCGAGCGCCATCACAACCTCATCCCCATGAACGAGGCTGCCATAAAAAAGGGTATGGAAATCATACAGCAGATACAGACGGCAGCAAAATAATCCCTCCCCTTTGGTGTTTGGCTCAGAGCATCCACCAAGAAGGGATCGAATGAACAAAGAGGGGCATTTCTTTCGCGGGAATGCCCTTTTGTATTTATCTTTGCCAACCATGAAGCATTGCCTATATATATTACTGTTACTGATGGTATGCAGCGTAACCGCCGAGGCACAACGCGGAAGGGACAAGTCGGACCAGAAAGGTGGTGGTGGTGGCGGCGGACGAGGCGGCTTCTCGCTGTCGAACCTATCCAAGAAGAACATACCCGACAGTTTGTTGATGGTAGACAGTGCTGCCATTAAGGCCAAACATATCGCAGCATACCGTCTCACGCAACATTTGGGCGAACCCTACCTGGCTCCCTTGGATACCGGGAAGCTCAACTCCGGCAACTCCACACTGGTGGAAAGTCGCTCGCTTGCCGTTGGCTACCTGTCGAACCTCGGTTCTCCGGCACAGACACGTATATTCTCCGAGCGCAAGGAAGCACGCGACTTTATCTTTGCCGATGCCTACGACTACTATATCACCACGCCCGAAAATGCTTTCTTCTACGACACAAAGACACCCTACACCAACCTCATGTATACCACTGCCGGCGGTAGCAGCAATAAAGAGGAACAGTTGAAGGGCACCATGACGATAAACTTCGGCAAGAAGATAAACGTGGGTGGAGATATCGACTATATCTACAGCCGCGGCCACTACAAGAACAACGGCAACAAGCTGCTTAGCTATCGCCTCTTTGGCAGTTATCAATCCGACCGCTACGAGTTGCATGCCATGCTCAGCAACTTCAACTTTGTCAACTACGAGAACGGCGGACTGAAAAACGACTCCACCATCAGCCATCCCGACGAGTACTTCCCCGAGGGACGCCCCTCCGACACCAAGTCGTACGACGTACGTTACCTCACAAATGCATGGAACCGTGTGCGTGGGAAACGGTACTTCCTGACCCACCGATACAACCTTGGGTTCACCCGCGAACTGGAAGAAAAGGATGAAGATGGCAATGCCAAGGAGATGTTTATCCCCGTATCCAGCATCATTCATACCATTGACTACGAAGACAACCGCCGTCATTTCCTTTCAGACAAATCTGCCTTGATGGACTCGGTATACACCGTGGAGCGCGACGGCGTACGCTTCCCGCGCGTCTATGGGTTGGGAGCGGAACTCGACGACAGGACCTCTGCCTGGAACCTTAAGAACACCATCGGCCTTTCGCTGCGTGAAGGCTTCCAAGACTGGGTCAAGTTCGGCCTCACGGCTTTCATCCGACTGGAGAAGCGGAGATTCAAACTCGACCCCAGGGTTGAAGGAATAGATTATGGCGAGTATGGGCGCGGAGAGAATTTCTCAGTCGACAACATCAGTTTAAGGGACCTGCCTACAGCAGATATCTATGATGAGTTTTCCACTTATCTCGGCGCAGAGCTTTCGAAGCGCAGAGGGAGTATCCTGACCTACAACGCACGTGGAGAGTTGTGCTTGATAGGTAGCGATGTGGGCGAGTTTCGTGCAACGGGGGATTTGCAGACGCGCTTCCGACTGTTTGGCAAAGATGCCGTCATCAAGGCAGATGCCTACATCAAAAACACTACGCCGGCATTCTACCTGCGTCACAACCACTCCCGCTTTTTTTGGTGGGACAACCCCGACCTCAATATGATGCAGCAAATCTATGCCGGGGGTGAAGTCTACGTGGAATCCTCGAAGACAACCCTTAAAGCCGGCGTGGAAAGCATCCAGAATTACATTTATATCGGTAAAGAAGGCACCCCCGTGCAACACGGCAGCAACCTGCAGGTTGTGAGCGCACGTATCAAGCAGGACTTCCGTTTTCGAGCCTTCGGGTGGGAAAACGAGGCTTGCTGGCAGCTGAGCAGTGACAAGAGCGTAATTCCGCTCCCCTCCCTCAGCGTTTACTCAAACATGTACCTGGCAGTCAAGTTGGCCAAGGTGCTTACCGTGCAACTCGGAGCAGACGTACACTACAACACTGTGTATTATGCACCATACTACGAACCCGCCACGCAGCAGTTTCAGCTGCAGGACGAGGTGAAGGTGGGAGGCTATCCTTTGGTCAATGCCTACGTAAACTTCCACCTCAAGCAGGCGCGCTTCTTCATCATGGCATACAACCTGAGCAGTAAGTTTGCCAACCCGGATTACTTTTCGCTGGCTCACTACCCCCTTAATCCCATGGTGCTGAAAATGGGTATCGCCGTTACATTCCACAACTGATTGCCCACATGAAATTCCGGAAGTTGCTTATCGTATATGTTTTCATGCTGGCGTGTGTGCTCGTGGCGATGTTTCAACTGTGGACATACATAAAGGCATCCGCCGCTCCAAGGGATTACGCGGAGATACAAAAAGAAGGCGTATTGAAGATGGTTACCGAATATAACCCCTTGGGCTACTACGTCTCGGGCGATACCATCAGCGGCTTCCAATACGAACTGAGCCGTGCCATCGCCGATGTCTCCGGACTGGAGGTACAGATGCACCTTGAGATGAGTCTCACGAAGAGCTTTGATGAGCTACGCGATAAGCAATGCGACGTTATTGCCCGCAATATTCCTATCACAAGCGAGGTAAGGGAAGACTATCTGTTTACCGAGCCGATTATTCTCAACAAGCAAGTATTGGTGCAGCGCACTGCGGAGGCCAACAACAATATCCCTCCCATCCGCAATCAGCTCGACCTGGCTCAAAAGACACTATACATACCCAAAGACTCTCCTGCCTTGCTCCGCCTTCAAAACCTCTCGCACGAGATTGGCGACACCATCTATGTGAAGGAAGACGCTCTCTACTCGGGCGAACAACTGTCCATCATGGTTGCCAAGGGGGATATCGATTATGCCGTATGCGACCAGCAAACCGCTCGCATTGCCAAAGAGAATCTGCCGGAAATAGATATTGACACCGATATCAGCTTCACCCAACTTCAGTCGTGGTCCTTGCGCAAAGACTCCCCCGTCCTGCTCGACAGCCTTAACAGCTGGCTGAAACAAATCAAAGAAAGCGGCATGTACGACCAAATATACAAGCGCTACTACGGGAAGAAATGACACCATATGAACGGTTTTGCAAATAATCCGTACCTTTACGGAGTCTTTAATGGTAGAAAATGAGATTCGATGAATTGGATTTGGAAGATTCCGTGTTAGACGGTTTATATTCCATGAACTTTCAGGAAACAACTCCGATACAAGAGTTGACAATTCCTATTATATTGGAGGGGAAAGATATTATTGCTTGTGCGCAAACAGGTACAGGTAAGACGGCAGCTTATGTACTACCGCTGATAAACGAACTGAGCAAGGGCGGTTTCCCGGAGAATGCCGTCAATGCCATTATCATGGCGCCCACCCGTGAGTTAGCTCAACAGATAGACCAACAGATTGAAGGGTTTACCTATTTCGTGCCCGTTTCGGCTGTTGCCGTATATGGGGGAACAGATGGCATCGCATGGGAACAACAACGACGAGGATTGGAGATGGGGGCAGATATCGTTATCGCCACTCCCGGGCGACTGCTGTCGCACATCAAGTTTGGGGCTGTAGACCTTTCCAAAGTGTCGTTCTTTGTTCTTGATGAGGCCGACCGCATGTTAGATATGGGTTTCTACGACGACATCATGCTAATATTTCGTCAATTGCCCTCCACC
>CAVJCD010000151.1:0-4936 GCA_963648005.1 Tannerellaceae bacterium
CCCGATATCTGCAATGCGGTGGGTGCGCACCACGATGAGGTTGAGATGCAGACGCTGTTGGCCCCGATTGTACAGGTGTGCGACGCCATCTCCGGTGCCCGTCCGGGAGCACGTCGCGAGATTGTGGAGGCTTATATCAAACGATTGAACGATTTGGAGCAGTTGGCTCTCTCTTATCCAGGTGTGGTTAAGACCTACGCCATCCAGGCAGGACGCGAGCTTCGCGTGATTGTTGGGGCAGACAAGATTGACGACAAGGAGACGGAGAATCTCTCGAACGAAATAGCCAAGAAGATTCAAGACGAGATGACTTATCCTGGTCAGGTGAAGATTACGGTTATCCGCGAGACGCGTGCCGTAAGCTATGCGAAATAAGCTGGCAGAGAAAGACTCCGCGAAGAAATCGAGTGGGAGGGGAACCGAAGCAGTTTCCCTCCCATTTTTGTTCCTCCCCCTCTGCCATTCCCTTGGGGGGCAAAAAACGAAAGTGAGGCTGTGTCAAAATAGGTGCAGCTTCTTTTTTTTGACCTCGTACAATCGGCGGTTTTTCAGTTATTCGAATAATTCGCCCGATTTATACGAATAATTTGGCGAATTTATTCGAATAACCTCCAAAACGGATAAATGCGACACAGCCTCACTTTTCTCAAAAACTATCGGTACCTCGGTTTTAGGAAGGTATAAACCTTTAAGGCAAAAGGTTTATACCTTTCGGACAAAAGGTTTATACCTCCCATTTCTCACCCCTCATTTCATTACCATTTAAACGCCGTTCAAACATCGTTAAAACGATGGCCAAACTTTATCTTCTGCCTAAGTCGTCGTAGAGAGTTTGGAGGAGGACTTTACCGTTGTTGAGGCGTTGGTCGCTGTTTGAAGGATGTTGCATCAGAGGTTTCCCTCCCTCATTGTCGTAGACGGAAAAACCGGTGCTGTCGATAAACCCGAAGCCGTTGGGGAAGGTATAGAAGGCATATTTAGCATGCCCCGCAAGCAGGTCGCGACTAAACGTGAAGTCCTTGTGCCCGATGTTGAGTTGGCTCAGAAGGGTTGCCGCCAGGTCGGTCTGGTTGGCATACGTATCGATTACGGCAGGGGCTTTCACTGCGCCGCCAAGCCATATCATCGGGATATGAAAGCGCCGTGGCTCGTAGTCTGTGAGCGACGAGGGATAGCGGAAGCCATGGTCGCTGACCAACACAATCAGCATATCGTCCCACACGGGCAGAGCCTTCAGCTTGTCGATGAAGCTGCCGAGACAGCTGTCGGTGAATGCCACGGAGTTGAGATACGGGTCTTTCAAGTGGTGATAGGGCACTTCAAAAGGCTCGTGGCTGCTTAAGGTAAGAAAGGTGCTGAGCCATGGCGAGGTGTTGTCTTTTGTGCGGATAGACTCATAGAGGCGGTCGAAGGTCCGGTCGTCAGCCACGCCCCATTTGCTCATCCTCTCGGAAAGCGGAAAATCGCGGTCGGCAGTTATCCGGCTATACCCCGAGCTGAAGAAATAGCTCTGCATATTGGTGAAGTTGATGTCTCCGCCATAGAGCATGTCGGCTGTATATCCTTCTTTGCCGAGGCTCTTGGCTATGGAGGGGAGGGTCTGGCTCTTGGCGGGATACTTCATGATGGATGTGGTGGGCTGCGCCGGATAGCCGTTCAATACAGCAACAATCCCCCTGTCGGTACGGAAAGAGTTGGCATACATATTGGTGAAGGTGATGCCCTCACGGCTTAACCTGTCGAGGTTGGGGGTGACTCCGGGCTCGCCCCCGACGGCTTGTACGGCGTTTGCCGAGAAACTCTCCAGGAGGATAATCAAGATGTTGGGACGATTGGTATTCAGCAAAGACGGTCTTTCTCCTCCCGCTTTGTTGCTCTCCCTCAAGGCAGCATAGTGATTTGCTCTCGGTTCTTCGGGAAAGAAATTGAACTGGGCAGCAAAGTCCTGCTGCTTGCTTAGCGACGCGAGCAGACTAAACGTGGGGTTGATGGCTGAATGGTTCAGAAACTGGTTCTTGCTGAAGTAAACCATACCTACATTGGCAGTAGACGTAGTTATGCCCCCTCTAATGGGTACAAACAAAACGCCTCCCAAGAGGAGAACAACCAACGTGGCTACAGGCCTATGGCGTATAGCCGTGGTGGAAAACAATGGAATGATGAATCGCCGGAATATGCGGTATATCACCCATGCATACACCAAGAACATCAACATCTGTAGGAAGAAGGTCACGAGGGGTACGCTCGCTATGGCATCTTTTGGCGACTGAAGGTAGAACAGCAGCGTGGCGTCCAGTCTGAATCCCCAATACCCGTAGAGCGCCACATCGATGGCAAAGATGGCAGAGACGAGAACTGCCACCGCAGCAAAATACCACCTTAGAACCTTCCTATAGAATGCTCCCGGCAGCCAGATGGAGAGCAGGGTACAAAGCAGTGGAAGGACGGTGAGGTAGCCTGCTACAGTGCAGTCGAGCGGCAGTCCGTGCACAACAACCCGCAGATAGTCCATCACCGGGCAACCACCCGCCAGGGCATGGTGATAGAGCATAAACACCGGCTTTTGAACCGCAAGCAGCGGCAGCCAGCCCAAGAATACTGCGAGGAGAAATGCCGGCAGTCTTTTCATGCCTCTTACCTATATAGCTTTTCGCGCATCTCAGCCACCATCGGGTCGGTGATATAGTCGTCGTATTCCATCATCTTGTCGATAATGCCGTTCGGAGTAAGCTCGATGACGCGGTTTGCCACAGTTTGAATAAACTCATGGTCGTGGCTCGAGAAGATGATGTTTCCCTTGAACTGACGAAGTGTATTGTTGAATGCCTGGATAGACTCCAAGTCGAGGTGGTTGGTTGGCGTGTCCAGAATCAAGCAGTTTGCATCCGTAAGCATCATACGCGAAATCATACAACGCATCTTCTCGCCTCCCGACAATACACTTACCTTCTTCAGCAGTTCCTCGCCCGAAAACAACATGCGTCCGAGGAAGCCCTTAAGGAATACCTCGTTAGTGTCCGGCGAGAACTGGGTCAGCCAGTCTATGAGGTTATAGTCCGACGCAAAGTAGCGTGCGTTGTCGAGTGGCAGATAGCTTGTGGTGATGGTCTGACCCCATTTGAAAGTACCCTCGTCGGGCTTTTCCTCACCGTTTATTATCTGGAACAAGGCAGTCATGGCTCTCGGGTCACGACTGATGAATACAATCTTGTCGTCCTTCTCTACGTTAAAGTTCAGGTCCTTGAACAAAACCTTTCCCTCGATGCTTTTCGTGAGCCCTTTGACCTCAAGTATTTGGTTACCGGGTTCGCGGCCCGGTGTGAAGATGATACCCGGATAACGGCGCGACGAGGGTTTGATTTCTTCTATGTTGAGCTTCTCGAGCATCTTCTTGCGGCTGGTTGTCTGCTTCGACTTTGCCACGTTGGCACTGAAACGACGGATAAACTCCTCCAACTCCTTTTTCTTCTCTTCAGCCTTCTTGTTTTGGTTCTGCAGCTGACGGAGCGCAAGTTGGCTCGACTCGTACCAGAAGCTATAGTTGCCGGCAAACATCTGCAGCTTGCCGAAGTCGATATCCACCGTATGTGTACAGACGGAATCGAGGAAGTGACGGTCGTGACTTACCACCAGGATGGTATGCTCTGCGTTCGAGAGGTAGTTCTCCAGCCAGCTCACCGTCTCGAGGTCGAGGTCGTTGGTCGGCTCGTCGAGCAACAGGTTGTCGGGCTTACCAAACAAAGCGCGGGCAAGAAGGATACGTACCTTCTGCTTACCGCTGAGGTCTTTCATCTTGCTGTAGTGATATTCTTCGCTTATGCCCAATCCGCTCAGAAGGCTGGCGGCATCGCTCTCGGCGTTCCATCCCTCCATCTCGGCAAACTTCTCTTCCAACTCCGACACTCGTATACCATCGGCATCGCTGAAGTCCGGCTTCTCGTAGAGTGCATTCTTCTCGCTCATCACCTCCCACAGCGTAGTGTGACCCATAAGCACGGTATCCATCACTGTGTATTCGTCGAAGGCAAAGTGGTCCTGACTCAACACCGAAAGACGCTCGCCCGGGCCCAGCGTCACTGTTCCACGCGTCGGCTCTATCTGTTTGCTTATCACGCGAAGGAAGGTGGATTTGCCTGCACCGTTGGCGCCGATGATGCCGTAGCAGTTGCCCGGCACGAATTTCATATTTACGTCTTGAAAAAGGATACGCTTTCCGAACTGTACGTCCAGATTGTTTACTGTTATCATATTTGTATAGCTAATTGTTTTGAATGAGCGTGCAAATCTACACAAAAACCACCGACCTTGTCGCCTCCCCTTTGTAAAAACAGGTCCGCCCCACGTGCCGGGGACTATTGTCTTTTGAGTGAAATCATACACTTGCAATGTGACAAAACGTAATATTTGATGGTTTTTTCACCGTATTTCTTCAGCGGACACACAATAGGTTACAAATATAATATGTACTTTTGCACTCTAAAATGATAGTGATTAAAAGAAAGAATATGGCTGCAACGAAACGAATCAAGCGTGCATTAGTCTCAGTATTTCACAAAGAAGGGCTGGACGAAATCTTAAAGAAACTCCACCGCGAGGGTGTTACATTCCTCTCAACCGGTGGAACACGTACATTTATTGAATCATTAGGCATCCCTTGTGATGCAGTGGAAGACCTGACAGGGTATCCTTCAATCTTGGGCGGACGCGTAAAGACTCTTCACCCGAAAATTTTTGGTGGCATTCTTAACCGCAGAGACAATGCGGGTGACAAAGAACAGATTGCCCAATACGAAATCCCGGAAATAGACCTCGTGATAGTAGACCTCTATCCATTCGAGGAAACGGTTGCCTCGGGAGCAGAAGAACAAGCAATCATTGAAAAGATAGATATAGGCGGTATCTCATTGATCCGTGCCGCTGCAAAAAACTTTAAAGA
>CAVJCD010000151.1:4946-5991 GCA_963648005.1 Tannerellaceae bacterium
CGTTGATACGTGCCGCAGCAAAGAACTACAACGATGTTGTTATTGTGGCATCCAAGGCACAGTATCAGCCCCTGATGAACCTGTTGAACGAGAAGGGTGCGGAGACAACCATAGAAGACCGTCGTTGGTTTGCCAAAGAAGCTTTCGCTGTCTCTTCGGGCTACGACTCGGCAATATTCAACTACTTCGACGCTCAAGAAGGTTCTCACATGCGTGTGGCTATCGACCAGCCGATGCATTTGCGCTACGGCGAGAATCCTCATCAGGCAGCCAAGTATTATGGTAAATTTGATGCTATGTTCGACCAAATTCATGGCAAGGAAATATCATACAACAACCTTTTGGATATAGATGCGGCTGTTAGCCTTATCGACGAGTTCGGTGAACTGACATTTGCCGTTTTGAAACACAACAATGCTTGTGGTATTGCTTCGCGTCCTACAGTGCTCGAGGCTTGGAAAGATGCCTTGGCTGGTGACCCGGTATCGGCCTTCGGTGGTATCCTTGTTACCAACGGTGTTATCGACAAAGAGGTGGCAGAGGAAATCAACAAGATATTCTTCGAGGTAATCATTGCTCCGGAATATACAAAAGACGCTTTGGATGTATTGATGCAGAAGAAAAACCGCATCATATTGGTTCGCAAAGAGGCGAAGACAAATACTGTACAGTTCCGCTCGTTGTTGAACGGAGCATTGATGCAGGACAAAGACCTCAGCATACAGACAGAGGCCGACCTTGAGCCGATGACCGAAAAGAAACCGACAGCTCAAGAAACCGAAGACCTCTTGTTTGCCAACAAATTGGTGAAAAACAGCAAGTCGAACGCCATTACGCTGGTTAAGAACAAACAACTTTGTGCCAGTGGTGTTGGTCAGACTTCGCGTGTTGATTCTTTGAAGCAGGCAATTGAGAAAGCTCGCTCTTTCGGGTTCGACCTCAATGGTGCTGTTATGGCTTCGGATGCCTTCTTCCCCTTCCCTGATTGTGTTGAGATTGCCGACAAGGCCGGTATCACTGCTGTAATCCAGCCCGGTGGTTCGGT
>CAVJCD010000152.1:0-5976 GCA_963648005.1 Tannerellaceae bacterium
ACCGTCATTTGCTTTATATGTATCGCACTTTTTGTTGATTAACACTATGCGCAAAGTACAAAAAAAAGATTGGCTTTACCAAGAGCATCAAAAAAAAACTTACGATAAATTTGTTTTATAAGAAAAGGTCCATACCTTTGCAGCCATAATCAAGAAATTGACTATAGAATCACATCGCGGAGTGGAGCAGTGGTAGCTCGTTGGGCTCATAACCCAAAGGTCGCAAGTTCGAGTCTTGCCTCCGCAACTCAAAGCAAAAAAGGAGGAAGCCAAAATCGGGTTTCCTCCTTTTTATTTCTCCGCGAGCGAGATAAATTCCTATGGAGTAAACAATCCGTCTAAATTGACTTCAAATTGCCCCAAGGCTTGAATGTCTGCCATTGGTAACTCCGAATGTTGTAACAAACGACTTTTCCTCGTGTTTTTCTTGAGAAAAAGTCATTTCTCGCACACCTTCCCCTTCTCCGAAGTTTATGTCGGCAGTGTTTTTATCCCGCCTTAGCTTTGTTAGCCTTAATTAAACTGTGGCGGGGTGTCTCGGCATATTTCTTGCAACGGGCTAAGTGAAAGGAGAGAACATGGCAATATGGCGAAAACCGGGAGCATGCCGGCAGCGTCATTTATGCATGTCTTCTTCCTCCTGCTTCCTTACTTTACGCCAAAAGGGCATCAGTTTGAGGTCTTTCCTTATCGGAGCATCGTAGAGAAGGAACATCAGGCAAAGAAAGATGCAGGCGTATGCCGTCCAGCCGTAGAGCTGCTTGAGACTTATCTCCGTCATCTGTGACATAAATGTTTCGATGTAGCGGGGCAACGGGAGAGACATACGGCTCAACGCCACGTCATCCACCGCCGCTCCGTAGCTCGCGGTATTGTCTGCCATGCAGTATGCCATAGCCCGCGAATAGACGGCAGCCCCCACAACGCCGCCCATCACCATGTGGAGCATGTTGAAGATGGAGAGTGCCTGGAAGAAATGTCTGAAACTCATAATTTCCTCAAGACTCACCATAAAAGTAATGCTCAGCACTGCGTAGGCAAAGGAGCGCGAGAGCACAAGAATATTGAGCTGAGAAATATGAATGTCTGCCGTAAAGTAGAAATAGCAACCCAGGAGATAGAATACAATGCCGCAAAGCCCGATGATTATCAGTCTAAGATAATTGAAGCGTTTGACGTGCATCCACCAATACGCGAAAAGACATCCCGAGAGAACCCCGACGAGGGCGGGCATGTCGAGCCACACGCTGGTTGTTGCCCCATAGTGCATTACCTCGCCAAGATACGCCCCCTCAAGCACGTGCTCGGTGGAAAGAAACATCTCCACCAAGGTGATGAGTATCAGTATAGGGAAGAGATGGCGATAGGTCCACATCTTCGGCTCGTAGTAGGGATGACGTATGGTAAGCATTCGCCAAAGGCAAATGAGGAAGGTGACGAGTATAGCAACCGAAAGTTGACATACCACGGGGCTGTTCCACCAGTCGTACCACTCGCCATAGTCGAACAGATAGGTCACTTCCAGCAAAAGCGCTGCCCAGAGCACCATCCCGAGCCAGTCGACACCAAACAGAGGCAGCTTCTTTTGGAGGCGGAAATGCCGTGTAGAGACGGTCAATATGAGCAAGTCCACCATCATGACACCACACATAAAGAGCTGCATATAATCCCAATGATAGTAATACATCAGGAAGGTGGCAATGAAGTCCGAGAGCTGCATACTTCCAAGTATAAAAATGTGGAGCAGAGGGAAGAACACGGTGAAGTCGCGCCTGGGAGTCATCCACAGCTGAATGTTCGACATACACTCAAACGTCCCTTGTATTTTGCATATCCCGCTGAAGAAGCACACCATCCAAAGCAGTGGCAGAAAGGTGATATGCGGAGCGAGAAGGTTGCAGACCAAAATCCCGGTGGCTGCCGAGCAGAGCAGAGTCTTGTTGGTAAAGCGGAACTTCATGCGGAACAGGAGGGGGAAATAGATTGCCATCCCCGCCAGGTTCGCGTAGAGACACATCTGCAAATCTTCGCGCATGAGGGTTGTCTCGCCCATCATCTGCGCCAAAACGCCCATATAGAGTCCGCCCGAGAGCTGAAAGGTGAAAGCAAGGAACACATATATCCAGGGCCGTATCTTCTCGGGCACAAAACCCTTGAACATAGGCATGGCAAACGGCCTTTGCTGCATTGTGTCGCCCATCTCCTAATATTTCACCTTACATTCCACATTCAAACCTGCCCTGAGAAGCGAGACCTTGTCGGTATCGTTCTCCTTAAGACAAATACGCACGGGCACCCGTTGTTCCACCTTCACAAAATTGCCTGTGGCATTATCTTGCGGGATGAGAGAGAAGGCAGCTCCCGTGGCATCGGAGATAGACTCCACCACGCCTTTGTAGACCACTCCCGGCACGGCATCTGCCGTGAAACTCACCTCAGCGCCCTCGCGGATGTTCTTCAGCTGCGTTTCCCTGTAGTTGGCAATGACCCAGAGGTCGCTCCCATCCACGATGTCCACCATTGTCTGTCCGGGCTGCACGAGTTGCCCCTCGTGGATATCTTTCTTGCCTGTCACACCGTTGCACGTGGCAAGGACCACAGTATACGAGAGATTCAGCCTTGCCAAATCCACAGCCGCCTCTGCCAGTCGGATTGCAGCCTCGTTCTGCCCCAGGCGACGCTTCTGCTCGTCTTTGGCAAGCGAGGTGGAGTTCTTCGCTCTCACCATCTGCTCGTAGCGGGCATTTGTCGCCTCGTAGGCTGTCTTTATATTGTCGTATTGCTGTCGTGTCACGGCATCTTCTTTGAGCAGTTTCTCGTAGCGCTTCAGTTCTCGCGCAGCATTCTCTCTCTGCACCCTCATCTCTTCGATGCCGGCATCGTTCACGGTCAGATTGTTTTGTGTGGTGGCAATGCCCGCGTGGGTCACTTGCTGTCCGGCTTGCGCATTGGCCAAATCCGCCTCGGCTTGTGCCAAGCGCAGTTTGAATTCGGCGTCTTCAATCACGAGCAGTGTGTCGCCCTTGTGTATGGGCTTATACTCCTCGAAGTATATCTTCTTGACAAATCCCTGCACGCGCGTGTTCACGGGAGTGATGTGCTGTCTCACCTGGGCATTGTCGGTATACTCCACGCTTCCCAGATGCATAAAGCGGGAGCAGACATAGGCAATTCCCACTATGAGGAGAGCTATTACGACAGTGTTGTTTATCAGTTTCTTTGTTTTTCGTGTAACCATGATGATATTTCTTTTTTCCTTGAGTTATAAAGTGTGTGTGATGTATTTCATCTTGTAGTAGCTGTATAGGATATTTATGCGGGCATCCACCAGCGAGAGGTCGGCACTCAGCTTAGCCGAGCTGGCATCCAGCATGTCGGTCAGGAGCGCCATCTCGTTGCGGTAGCGGTTGTCGGTAACACGGTAGTTCTCGTCGGCAAGCCGCACACTGTTTTCCTGCGTCCTGAGGTCTGTGAAGGCAGTGAGGAAGTTCACGTACCCTTCCTGCACGTCGTTCTCCACCTTTTCCTGAGCCAGCCGGTGGCTTTCCTCAGCCCGGCGCACATTTATGCGTGCCGCCTTCAGCTTTTTGTTGTTCTTGAAAAGCGAGGAGATATTGTATTTCACTCCCACTCCAACATACCAATAGTTGAAATTGTTGTCCAGCGTGGGGACCTCAATTGTAATGGGTCCGTCGAGGTGGTCGGCAGCCACGATGGCTATATGCGGGAGTTGCTCCGAGCGTTCCTGCTTGAGCTGCTGCTCGCTGAGGCGTATGTTGGCTGCGCTCTGCTGCAGGGTTATGTTGTTGCCCGTCGCCATGTTTTGCCATTCATCTTCCGTGAGTGCATCTATTTGCCTGAAGAGAAGCGACGAGTCGGGCTCAATCACCGTGCCTTCTGGGAGGTGAAGAATGGTTGAGAGCTTATGTGCGGCAATCTTGCGTGCATCGCCCACTCTCGAGAGCTGGAGGTTCAGTTGCTCCCGTTGCAACTCGTAGCGGGTGATATCTGTCTTGAGGGCTGTGCCCTGGTCCCTCCTTGCCTGCATGTTGGAGATGACCTCTTCGGTGAGCTCAATGTTCTTCTTTAGCACCCGGATTTGGTTGTCAAGCTTGTAGATGTTGAGGTAGTGCCCCAAAAGGAGGAAACGGATGTCCTGCACATTCTTCCTAAGGTCCAAATCCGCCAGCTGCTTGCCTATCTCCGCCTGTTTTATGCCACTGCTTATTGCCCCACCGGCATACACCACCTGCTCTGCCTCGAGAGCAAAGTTGTTGCCAAAATGCGGCATATCAATCTTCATGGCGTTGCCGAAATCTCTGTCCCATATCTTTCCGTCGCCAAGATAGCTTGCCGAGAGCGACACGCTTATGTTAGGCAGCCGTTGCGACTTGGCAGCCTCCAACGACTCGCTTGCCGCCTCTGCTCCCGTGCGGAAAGTACGGATACTCTCACTTTGCTCATCGGCAAGGCTAAACAGTTCTTCTATACCTATCTGCCGAGTCTGAGCACATATACACTGACTGCACAGGACCGCCGCAGAGAGCAGCCCCATGAGCCTTTTCTTTTTGCCCATAAGTAATTTGTTTTTATGTTCTAAGAATGTTGCTATTGAAGAAGGAAGGGTCGTAAAGATTGGTCTAAACCAAAACTGCTGCGCCCCATGCGTGGAAATAGTGAATCTTGTTCTTGTAGCGAATGGTATACATCTCCATGTTCATCTCTTCGTTTTCTTTTTCGGGGCGCAAAGCTATGAAAAAAACCATCCGAACGTAACCCTGCGCTCTCTCACTTTTCCGTTTATTTAACACCCCGTCTCGCCGGGGGCTTCATCAAAAAACACTGCCCGTTGGAGGGGTGAAATATTTACATGTCCGGGGAATCATGTTTCTCTGTGATTTTCAAAATTTTTTTGTTATATTTGTAGTGTTAATCTCCGTGGAGATTCGGCAACGGGTCTTGCGGAACTTAAACCTTCATTTTATGTTAAAATCAATTTCTGAGATTAAAAATCTCAAGAGTGCTCGAAATGCGGAGCACTATCGGTTGCAGGAGGCTCTTCTTAGAGTCATAACTGCAGAGTTTTCAACCAGCTATCAGCTATCTGCCCTTCGTGAGGCATACAGCAAAGCGTTTCAAAAAGAGGACAATGTCTATCTTCAGACGCGTGCTTTTGCCGACACTAAGGCGTTGGCAGAGAAGGATGCGGAACGCGGTCGTCTGTTCCGCCACATCAAGCTGACCATCCAGGGAAAGAGCCTGGGTCTAAACGCTGAGGAAGCCGAGACAGCAAGCAAATTGATGTTCATCATGAGGCCTCATTGGGATGCAACCTCAAAGGCAGACGCCGAAAGCACGGCGTTGGTGAGCGATTTGGTCAAGAAGCTTGAGTCTTCGGACTTCAGTCAGCTAGTTCAGGCTTTGGGCCTTACCGAGGCTGTGTCGGCGCTGAAGACTGCCAACACGGAGTTCGACACGCTCTATTCGCATCGCGCCGATGAAAAGCGTGTCAAAGCCATGACAGAGAAGCTTGAGGCTGTACGCAAGCAGGTGGACGCCGCCTTCCTTGAGCTCGCCAAAGCCATCAATGTCATTTACGCAGCAAATGAGTTGATGGAAAAAGACGCGACAAAGGAATCCGAGATCGGGGCAGTGATTGACGCAGCAAATGCAGAAATCCTGCAGTTCTCAGAGACCCTCTCGCGCCGCGGCATTGGGCGAAAGGTGACAATCGCTTCCGGAAAAACTCCAAGTACCGATAAAGGAAGCAGTGCGGAGGATAGCAACACTGGTGACAGCGGCTCCGAGGACAACACCCCGGAGTATGGCACCGATGCTGACGGCCATCCTACGGTTGAGTGAAGCGCCGATGAGGCGTAGTATGTCGAGCCTCGGGGAGCAATCCCCGGGGCTTTTTTGTGTTTTTCTGTTAAGGGAATTTTGCAAATAAAACTTTCCAGCATTTTTCTGTTAAGG
>CAVJCD010000153.1:0-5901 GCA_963648005.1 Tannerellaceae bacterium
ATGGTTTGTTGAATATGCCGTCATGTCCATCCAAATAGCAGGGCACAAAGATGATTTTGAGTTTTTCGGAAGCGTTGTTGGTGAACTTTGCATACGATATGTAGTTCAAAATCTTGTCTTGTTCCATCTGGTTTAACCAATGGGTGATAAATGGCATTTGTAGCGGAGCCGTTGTCTTGATGTCTTTTTCGATTACTTCCTTCAGGTCGGCACGTGCATCGCGAACCCAAGCCGGTACTATCAAGAAAGCAACAACTTCGCGTTGCAACTCCCCGGAGTTTCGTACCCGGTTCATGGCTTCGATAAACACATCGATGCCTTTGTTTCTATATTCATAACGCCCGCTGGTTGATACCAATAAGGCGTCCTTCGAGATGGCGCATCCCAAAAGCTTCTCGGCTACGTTAATCAGCGTCTTACGGGCTTCAGCACGTTTCTTGGTGTATTCCCTTCCCTTGGGCACGAAGTCCGAATCGAAGCCGTTGGGCGTAACAACATCCGGTGCTTTGTCCAATAGTTGCTTACATTCGCGTGCCGTGATATCGCTTACCGTCGTGAAGCAGTCCACGTGGTGTGCCGCTTGCTTTTCTATAGAATGCTTGGCTTCCATATTCAATTCTTTTGCCATCTGGTCGCCATGATATCCATCCATATAAGCATACAGGGCTTTGTCGTTGCCGGCGATGGACCGTCCGATGGATGTGGCGTGTGTGGTGAACAGAGTTGCTATGGCAGGCAATTGCTTTTGAATGTAGAGAGCCCCCATGCCAAGCATCCATTCGTTGAACAAGGCAACAACTTTTTTGTCGGAAAGGTTATGGAAATGATAAAAGCTTTCAATCACCTTCCCCGTGGCGTAGGCAAACATGCAGGATTCGTCATAGTCGCCATAAGCATGCATCGAATCCACTCCGAAACTATCCCACATTGTGTAGTAGAGCGTATCTTTCTCGCTGAAGAAAGGTTTGAAGTCAACCAATACAACCGGTGGAGTGCCCGGAACACTCCATCGTCCGACTTTTATTCTGAGATTATCGACCTCTTTGGCGTGTTTCCTCCAATCGGCAAACAACGTGTTTTCTTCAATAAAATTTGGGGCTTCCCCATCTCTCCATACATCCGGTCCGATAAAAATAACATTGTCACTAAAAATATGCTGAAGAGTACGCGCTTTGGTTGATAGCACGGTGTAGATGCCGCCTACCTTATTGCAAACTTCCCAACTGCTCTCAAAAAGGTAGTCTGGCGTTGTTGTTGTATCCATAAATGTCCCTCAATATATAATCCAGAAATTTCAGGACCGTAAAGGTACGGCATTTTTATTTTCCGCTTTATGGCGTGGATTATTTAATAAAGGTTTTTGTAGATTTGTGGACATTTTAATTCATAAAAGTTATGGCTAATAGAAGAGATTTAAAGAAAGAAATCGGCTATGTAGTGGGTGAGTTGTTTTCTGAAGTGTTGGTATGCAAACTGTTTGTGCCGGGCGTGGAAGGTGGTAAAGCCGACGCATTGCTCACTAGAATATTGGATATGCAAGATGAGTTCGTTTGCAGAGCGGGTAATCCGGATGCCAAAGACAACAAAAAGTTGGTGAAAGAGTACTATCGTAAATTGCGTGCAGACTTGCAGAAAGAAGTGGACGCTATCGCAGATGAGATAGAGCAGTTGAGCAAAGAAAACAAATAATGAGAAAAACGATAAGTAGGGCGCTTCTTCGTTTGGTCGGATGGAAAATAGGTCAAGTGTGTGAAGATGTACCTAAGTGTGTGATATGTGTTGCTCCGCATACCAGTAATTGGGATTTTGTTGTCGGTAAATTGTGTTACACGGCTTTGGGTCGGAATGCCGGCTTTTTAATTAAAAAGGAGTGGTTCTTTTTCCCCTTCAATCTGTTCTTCTCATGGTTGGGAGGTGTACCGGTTGACCGTAATAAACATACTTCGGTGACCGACCAAATGGTTGAGGAATTCAACAAACGGAAAAGGTTTCAACTTGCCATAACGCCGGAAGGTACACGGAAGAGAACGGATACATGGAAACGGGGGTTCTATTATATTGCACAAAAAGCGCAGGTGCCTATCTTGATTGCCTATTTCGATTATGCAAAGAAAGAAGCGGGGTTCAAAAAGGTGTTCTATCCGACAGGCGATGTGGAAAAAGACATTCAAACAATCCGTGAATATTATAGAGGAGTGACGGCTTGTCACCCTAAAAATTTTGCACAAATATAAATTGCTATTATGGCTGACAACTTACGTATCAGTATGATTCAAGCCCATATAACGTGGGAAGACAGGGATGAGAATCTTGGTTATTATGGAGAATTGCTCCGGCGTGTGAGTGGCAGAACTGATATTGCCGTATTGCCTGAAACCTTTACGACCGGTTTTTCCATGGATGTAGAACGGCTTGCAGACACAATGGATGG
Organism: Tannerellaceae bacterium; assembly: GCA_963648005.1. Taxonomy (GTDB): domain Bacteria; phylum Bacteroidota; class Bacteroidia; order Bacteroidales; family Tannerellaceae; genus Parabacteroides. The sequence continues at coordinate 2,432 of CAVJCD010000153.1, forward strand.
ACCGACTGTTCGCACAATAAAAGGTTGGGCAAGCAAATATCGTTTGGCTGTTGTCGGCAGTTTTATTGTGAAAGAAGGTGAGAGCTATTTCAATCGTGCCTTCTTTATAACTCCAGAAGGAGATGAGTATTATTACGACAAACGTCATCTGTTCCGTATGGCCGGAGAAAATGAACACTTTACAGCCGGGAACAAACGCTTGATTGTTGGTTATAAAGATTGGAACATTTGTCTGCAGGTATGCTATGACCTTCGTTTCCCCCTTTGGAGTCGGAATAAAGAGAATGAATATGACCTGCTGATATACGTGGCCAATTGGCCGGAGGCGCGTAAGAGAGTGTGGAAGACGTTGCTTTCTGCCCGCGCTATTGAAAATTTGGCGTATGTCTGTGGCGTTAATCGTGTGGGAATTGACGGAAAAGGTTTTGTTTACCGCGGTGATTCAATGGCCTTTTCGCCCAAGGGAAAGAAGTTGGCTGATGCCGGTAAACGTGAAGAAATTACTCGTACCCTCACACTGAATAAGGCAGACCTCGATGAATTACGGGCTAAGTTCCCGGCATGGAAAGATGCAGATTCGTTTTCCATATAGATTTAAACAAATATGTAACCCATTAAATATTAAAAGTTATGAGTGATAAAGACGATTTGATTTACGATGAAGATGAATCTGTAAAATTTATTCAGAACTATCTTCCTCAAGAATTGAAAGGAAAATTCAGCAACGATGATATCAACTATATAGTGGATTTGATTTACGATTTCTACGAATCGCGAGGTTATCTGAGCGAGGATGCAGATGATGAGGGCGATGTTGAAATAGATGAAGACGAGTTGATTGAATATGTTGTAAAGAATGCGCAGAAGGATGGCTTCGGTAAGTTCGACCCGGAAGCGATTGGCTTTATTGTACAGGGGGAATTGGAATACTGCGATTCCATTAACATGTTCGATTGATAACCCAAAGAGGTGTTGTAAAAGAACGAGAAGATGAAATATTTTAGGATATTTCCCCTTTTGCTATGTGTGGTGGCTCTGCTAGCCGGTTGTAAAACAAAAAACAATGCAACGAAGGATGTTCCAACGAATGGCGAAGCCTTAGTCGGAGAGTTGGGTAAGGGTTCGTCATTGAGTGTTGCGCCTGGAAGTGTTGTAAGTGGCACTGTGGGGACCTTGATTGTGAAAAAACTGGATGCGCAAAAGAAGGCGTTGGAGTCCACTTTGCCTTCGGGTATATCTGTAAGTGCGATTGAAGGCGGTTTGGGTCTTAAGGTGGTCATCGATTCGGACGTTTTGTTTGCAGCTAATTCGAGTACATTGAAAGGTTCTTCGAGCAATGCGTTGAACGGCTTGGTCGCAAATTTGAAAGAAAACCCTAACACTGACATAAAGATTATTGGTTATACCGACAATACCGGTAAGGAAGAGTATAATCAGATATTGTCTGCAAAACGAGCCAAAAGTATATACACGAGGATGAAGGAACAATCTGTAAGTGAACAGCGTATGAAATACGACGGTAAAGGCTCCCAAAATCCTGTTGCCGGTAACGATACTCCTGAGAATCGTGCAAAGAATCGTCGTATGGAAGTTTTGATACTTGCCGGTGAAAAAATGATACAAAATGCACAACAGGGAATCCTAAAATAAGTAGCTGTCGTCTAGATGTGCGATTAAAATAATTTATCACACCATCTTATTATCGTTTCGTGAGAAATGTTGTACATTTGTACTCAATAAGTATGTTATAAAGCAGACGTGGTTAAACAACGAAGAGAAGAGGTTGATTTGTCAACTAGTTTGGCAGAGGTATGGAGAGTCCTGACAGAAAAAGAACGGGGCGTTCTCCGAAAGAATTCATCGTTCCAACATTTCAAACGTAACGCATTGATTTATCGTGAGGGCGATGAACCAAGGGAGATGATGTGCTTATTGAGAGGGAAGGTGAAAATCTTCAAGGATGGTGTTGGCGGTAGAAGCCAAATCATTCGAATGATTAAGCCGATACAATACTTTGGTTATCGTGCTGCCTTCGCCGGAGAGAACTATCTGACGAATGCATCTGCGTTTGAGGAGTCGGTTGTGTGTATGATACCGATGACTGTGGTTACCGATTTGTTGATGGGGAACTTAAACTTGGCTATGTTCTTCATACGCCAATTGTCAATAGACTTAGGTGTTGCAGACGAGCGTACCGTCAACCTTACACAAAAGCATATCCGAGGTCGTTTGGCAGAATCCATACTATTCCTGAAAGATAGTTATGGGTTGGAAGAAGATGGGGCTACGCTCAGTATTTATCTCTCGCGTGAAGATTTGGCAAACCTGTCGAATATGACCACATCAAATGCAATCCGTACGTTGTCTACCTTTGTTAATGAGCGTATCATTGCTATTGATGGTAGAAAGATTAAACTGATAGACGAAGATAGACTGCGAAAAATCAGCAGATTAGGGTGATCTACCCTTTAAGTGCCTCTCTGATTCGTGTGAGGCGAGTGAGCAATCCTTCCAACAAGTCTAATTGCAACATATTGGCTCCGTCGGATTTTGCCTTAGAAGGTTTTGGATGGGTCTCAATGAAAAGACCGTCCGCTCCCACGGCAATGGCAGCCTTGGCAATTGTCTCAATCAAAGCAGGCAGACCGCCTGTAACACCGGATGTTTGGTTGGGTTGTTGCAAGGAATGGGTGACATCCATCACAACCGGATAACCGAATGTCTGCATTTGAGGAATCCCGCGAAAGTCAACAACCAGGTCTGTGTAGCCGAATGTTGTACCTCGTTCTGTAATTATAATATTATTGTTGCCCGAATCCGACACCTTCTCTGCGGCAAACCGCATAGCTCCCGGCGATAGGAACTGCCCTTTTTTTATGTTGACAATCTTTCCGGTCTTTGCTGCTGCAACTAACAAGTCGGTTTGACGACAAAGGAAAGCCGGTATCTGAAGAACATCGACATATTCAGCTGCCATGGCTGCTTCATGTGCTTCATGAATGTCTGTGACGGTTGGAACGTGGAATGTTTCGCTTACCTTGCGTAATATCTTAAGCGCTTTCTCGTCGCCAATTCCAGTGAAAGAATCCACCCGTGAACGGTTAGCCTTACGGTATGAACCTTTAAAGATGTAAGGAATGTTCAGCTTTTGTGTGATGTCTACAATCTTCTCTGCGATATGCATAGCCATATCTTCCTCTTCAATCGCACAAGGACCGGCCATAAGGAAGAAATTGTCTTTGTTCTTAAAATCGTCAATTGTTGTCATAGTTTGTCTTGTCCTTTCAATAACTCCAAGGTCTTTTCTATCTTTTCTTCTGTCGTCATGGCGGCATCTATCCAATGGATGGTGCACCCACGACGTTCCATTCCCCTAAACCAAGTCATTTGCCGCTTGGCAAACTGATGAATGGCTATCTCTAGCTTTGTCACCATTTCTTCGTAGGTGAGTTTGCCAATGATATATAGTG
>CAVJCD010000154.1:0-5900 GCA_963648005.1 Tannerellaceae bacterium
CGTGTATACTGTTCGATAATGGCCTGAAGAGTCTTCTTGGGAAACTTCACCGTACCTTTAGATAAGCCGTGTGCCTCCAGCTGCTTGGGTATAAGATGGCGGGCTGCAATCTCCACCTTCTCCTCCTGAATATACCCGCTCACCTCTATCAACTCCATACGGTCGAGCAATGGCTGCGAGATGGTATTCAGATTATTTGCCGTGGCTATAAACATCACCTTGCTAAGGTCGTAGTCGATATCCAAATAGTTGTCGTGGAAAGCAAAGTTCTGCTCCGGGTCCAACACCTCCAATAAAGCAGATGCCGGGTCGCCCTTAAAGTCGTTGGCCACCTTATCTATCTCGTCGAGAATAAACACGGGGTTCGAGCTCCCTGCCTTCTGTATGTTCTGAATAATACGACCACACATAGCTCCGATATATGTACGGCGATGACCACGTATCTCTGCCTCATCGTGCAGTCCGCCCAACGAGATGCGGACATACTTGCGGTGCAACGCCTCGGCAATGGACTTGCCAAGCGAGGTCTTGCCCACTCCCGGAGGGCCGTAGAGGCAGATGATGGGCGATTTCATATCTCTCTTCAGCTTCAATACCGCCAAGTGTTCAATGATACGTTCCTTCACCTTCTCCAATCCGTAGTGGTCGCGGTCGAGCACCTTCTGTGCATGCGCCAAGTTGAAGTTGTCCTTGCTATATTCGTTCCACGGCAGAGTCACTATAGTCTGCACATATTGCATCTGAACGGAGTAGTCGGGCGACTGGGGATTCAGTCTCTCCAGCTTGCGCACCTCCTTCTCGAATGTCTCGGCTACGAAAGCCGGCCATTGTTTCTTTGAAGCCTTATCCCGCAGTTCTTTTATCTCCAGGTCGTTTATGTTGCCGCCAAGCTCCTCCTGGATGGTCTTTATCTGCTGCTGAAGGAAATACTCCTTCTGCTGTTGGTTCAAGTCCTTATGCGTCTTCATCTGAATGGAAGCCTTCAGCTCCACCAACTGACACTCCCTATTCAATATAAACGACAATCGGTAGGCACGCTCCCTTAAATCATCTATGCGCAGAAGCAACTGTTTTTCGGAGGCATTGCCGGGAATGTTGCTACACGAGAAGTTGATAAGATAGAAGAGGTTCTTATTGTTCTTTATGAAGAATATCAGGTCCTTCGGCGGCTCGCTCATGAAATTGAGCATCTTGATTGTCTGGTCCTTTATCGTTGACATAAGGGCCTCAAACTCGTGGTCCGACTTGTCCGGCATCTTATCTTCCAACAACTTTATCTTACCCGTCAGATAAGGTTCCGTCTCTTCCAACGACTCCAAGAAGAAACGCTTCTTTCCTTGAAGGATAACCGTGGTAGACCCATCAGGCATCTCAATCACACGGACAATATCCGCAACCACGCCGGTAGAATACAAATCACCATACCCCGGGTCTTCCGTATCCATTTCCTTTTGGCAGACAACACCCAACAACGACTTGCTACGGACAGCCTCCTTTATCAAACGCATGGACTTGGGCCTGCCTACAACAACCGGCATAGCCACTCCCGGGAATAGCACCATATTTCTCAACGGAAGGATGGGAATCGTTCCCCCTACCTTATCTATGCCCTCCGAGAAGTCCTCATCTGCATCACACTCCGTAAGAATAGGCATTATAATTCCCATATTATCATCCAAATCGTCATACGACTCTTCGGCAAACATCTTCCTTTTTGCTTTCATAAACACTGTTTCCCTATCAATTATACCTTAATCTTAACAATAAGCGGGCCAAAGGTACTGCATTTCGTGCAAATCCAACTACTTTTGCTTCTCGCAACACAAAAAACAGACATGGCAAATCCCTACTTCCGATTCAAGCAATTCACTGTATGGCACGACAAATGCGCCATGAAGGTCGGGACCGATGCTGTCTTACTCGGAGCGTGGGCAAATGTCAGCGAAAGCAAACGCATCTTGGATGTAGGGACAGGCACCGGCATCATCGCTCTGATGCTTGCCCAACGGGGCACGGGGCATATCAATGCCATCGACATAGATGCCGATGCCTGTGCTCAAGCCAAAGAGAACGTAATGGCCTCGCCGTTTGCCGAAAGGATTAATATTATCCATGCCGCCTATGGTGAGTATTCCGCCTCTGCCAGTGGGAGAAAGGTTTACGATCTTATTGTCTCCAACCCTCCCTATTTCGTTAATTCCTTGAAGTGTCCCGACAGCAAACGCGCCACAGCCCGTCATACCGACAGTCTGCCTTTGTCCGAACTTATAAACAACTCCCGCCCGCTGCTCTCCCCTCACGGACACATAGCTCTAATCCTTCCCCACGAGCAATTGGAGGAAGTGAAATCTCTTGCCCAAAAGAACACACTGTTTGTTTCCCGGCAAACGGACGTTATACCCGTCCGCGGGGCTCAACCCAAACGATTGCTGATTGAACTCTCTTGCGTGGAAACAAAAAAAATAGTCCACGACACACTGATCCTCGAAGAGCCCGGACGTCAACATACCGCGGAATACGTGACACTAACCAAAGACTTTTACTTGAAAATGTAAGGCAACTTCTTGTCGAAGAAACGCGTCACTTCATCAAACAGGTTTTGCACTTCCTCGGAGAACGACACCACCTCGGGTGTTATTACGTGCAATGACTGTGGTATGACAGATATTTCAATACGGCTGTCAGCCTCCACCGGTTCTCCATCAAGATGCATCACCCCCGGATGCTGACGGATAATAACAGCCTTGCGTGCCTTCATAGTCTTTATCTTACTATTGCGGTCAATCTGCTTCGTGAACAGCTGAATGGCCAACGGCGCTATATCCAATGGCGTGAAAGGAGACAAGATGGTCAAGTCCATCTGTCCGTCTTGTATGTTGGCATGAGGAGCAATGAAAGCGTTGTTTCCATATTGCGATGCATTGGCGCAAGCCACCAAGAAGGCCTTCTCCTTAATCGTTTGGTCATCCACCAAGAGTTCATACACCTCCGGTTTGTAACTCAGATATTCCGCCACCGTACTCTTTACATATGTAAGGGAGCCACGCCGCTTTTCCCCAGCAAACTTCTGGCTCACTGCAGCATCAAAACCCACCCCACAGGTACAAAAGAACACTCTACCATTCGCCTCGCAACAATCAATTGTGGAAACATGTCCCTTGACAATCAGTTCCAGCGCCCGTTTAACATCCATCGGTATATGTAACTCGTGGGCAAGTCCGTTACCCGACCCTTTGGGAATAATCCCTAAAACGACATCCGAATGGACCATAGCACGGGCCACCTCATTCACCGTGCCATCTCCACCTACCGCTATGATACAATCAGCACCATTATCAATGGCCTTCCGGGTCAATTCGCTGGCGTGCCCCGCATATTCGGTAAAATAAATCTCCAACGGATAGCCGTCCTTCTCGCATATCCGCTCAATCATCTTTGGAATCTTTCTTTTCGAACCTACACCAGAAATAGGGTTTATTATAGCCTGTACCTTTATTTTCTTCCCATCCATCCCCGCCTACTATACAACTGTTACGTGCGACAAAAATAATGCTTTTGTAAAACTTTTAAAGCATCGTGTTACCGATTGTTGTTTTTTTACTACTTTTGCGATTGGATTTGCCGAAACTTGCTGAATAATGTATCCGGCAAATCCTTCATTTTATGTTGGGAGTTTAATTAATGAGAAGTATTCTCTTCAATAACGATATGAAACTTTTACAAGAGAAATTAGCAAAGTACGATGCCCCTCAAAAAGCAAAGGCGGCAGGGATTTATCCTTACTTTCGCATGATTGAAAGCGACCAGGATACTGAAGTAACTATCAGTGGTAAGAAGGTGTTGATGTTTGGTTCGAACGCTTATTTGGGATTAACGAATCACCCCAAGGTAAAAGAGGCAGCTATTGAAGCAATCAAGAAGTATGGCACGGGATGTGCCGGCTCTCGTTTCCTGAATGGTACACTTGATTTACATGTCCAACTGGAAAAGCGTTTGGCAGACCTCGTAGGGAAGGAAGACGCAATTGTGTATTCAACAGGTTTCCAAGTAAACTTGGGAGTTGTATCCTGTTTAACAGGACGTGAGGACTACATCTTGTGGGATGAGTTGGACCATGCCTCCATCATTGAAGGTCACCGACTGTCGTTTTCAACCAAGCTAAAATACAAACACAACGATATGGAGTCGTTGGAAAAGCAACTCCAAAAATGTGCGCCCAACAAGATTAAGTTGATAGTTATTGATGGTGTCTTCAGTATGGAAGGTGACATTGCCAAGTTGCCGGAAATAGTGGCTCTTGCTAAGAAATACAATGCAAGTATTATGGTTGACGAGGCTCATGGTATAGGAGTCTTGGGCAAGCAAGGACGCGGCACTTGTAACCACTTCGGTGTTACCGATGATGTAGACTTGATCATGGGTACCTTCAGTAAGTCGTTAGCTTCTATCGGTGGGTTTATTGCTTCCGATAGGGATACCATCAACTACCTCCGTCATAATTCGCGTTCTTATATCTTCAGTGCCAGCAATACGCCTGCAGCTACAGCCGCAGTGGGTGCCGCACTCGACATCATGCTGAACGAGCCGGAACGCATTGAGCATTTGTGGGATTTGACTCACTATGCTTTGGATGGTTTCCGTAGCATGGGTTGTGAAATCGGGCATACTTCAACTCCAATAATACCATTGTTTATCCGTAATAACGATTTAACATTCTTGATTGTAAAAGAATTGTTTGAGGCCGGAATCTTTGTTAATCCGGTGGTTGCTCCGGCTGTTGCTCCGGAAGACACTTTGATTCGTTTTTCGCTGATGGCTACTCACAAGAAAGAACAATTGGATTATGCTCTTGAGCAGATACACCGCGTATTTAAAAGTCACGGGTTAGTAGACTGATTTTGCTTATTTCATCACAAAAGAAAAAAATTATAGCGTGAGGTGGTTGGAATGTATTAACATAAAACATACCTTTGCACCGCTAATACAAACAGCTTAATTTAATTATTCAAACATGGCAACAAAAATCAGATTGCAAAGACACGGTCGTAAAGGTTATGCTTTTTACCAAATCGTAGTCGCAGACAGCAGGGCTCCACGTGATGGAAAGTTTATTGAGAGGATAGGTTCTTATAATCCGAACACTAATCCTGCTACAGTAGATTTGAACTTCGAAAGAGCTTTGTATTGGTTACAAGTAGGTGCACAGCCTACAGACACAACTCGCAACATTCTCTCACGTGAAGGTGTATGCTTGAAGAAGCACTTACTGGAAGGTGTAAAGAAGGGTGCATTCGACGAGGCTACTGCGGAATCAAAGTTCCAGGCTTGGTTGAAAAACAAACAAGCTTCTATTGAAGCAATAAAGACAAAAGAGGATGAAGCTGCCAAGGTGGTAGCAAAAGCTCGTTTGGATGCTGAGAAAGAAGTAAACAAAGCAAAGGCAGAGGTGGTTGCCAAGAAGAAAGCCGAATTGGCTGCTGCAGCTGCAGCCAAGGCAGCCGAAGAAGCCGCAGCTAATGCTTCTGCAGAAGAAGAGGCTCCAGCAACAGAGGAAGCTCCTGCAGAGGGAAGCGCTGAATAATTTGCTTCACATCAAAATTAAGGAAGGGCGACTCAATCACGAGCCGCCCTTTTCTTTTATGGCGTTATAAACAGACTCACAAAAGACGGGACTTTCGATGGCAAAAGACCTATCTTTTGAACACAAAAGACGGGACTTTTGAAGGCAAAGGATATATCTTTTGAAAGCAAAAGACGGGACTTTTTTCCTCGACCATCAATGCTTTTTATAATGTAGAGACAAAATAGGGTATTCCTTATTTGGGATGCCCTATTTTTGAACTTAAGAATGATTGCGCAATTATGCGTTCCTTCAACACTTATTGTCATAACAATAAATC
>CAVJCD010000155.1:0-5834 GCA_963648005.1 Tannerellaceae bacterium
TTCTTACTTCGTCCATTAGGAAATACTCTAATTGTATTGGTTCATTGTAATCTGCACTCCTGCCAGGCAGAAACTCTTGATGATATCCACGGCGCGCGTCAACCTCTCGGGCATTTGCTCCAGTTCTTCGTGTGGAAATTTACCCAACACATAATCAATCTGTCCACCGCGGGGAAAGTCGTTGCCTATACCAAAGCGCAGGCGACTGTACACCTGTGTCCCGAGGAGCTCTTGTGTGTTTTTCAGTCCGTTGTGCCCTGCATCGCTGCCTTTGGGCTTGAGACGCAGGGTACCGAATGGGAGGGAGAGGTCGTCAACCACCACAAGCAGGTTCTCCACTGGGATATTCTCGCGTTGCAGCCAGTAGCGAACGGCGTTTCCGCTTAGGTTCATATAAGTATTGGGTTTGAGAAGTATCAATTCGCAGTTCTTTATCCGAGTTCTGGCAATAGCCCCGTAGCGTTCTTCCGAGAACGTTGCACCCGTATCCTCCGCCAAGGCATTCACTACGCGGAAGCCGATATTGTGTCGCGTCCCGCAATATTCTGCACCAATATTTCCCAGTCCGGCTATCAGATATTTCATGATTCGTATGATAAAAATGGGGTGCGTTTGTGAGGGTTTTTCCCCTGGCGCACCATTGTTGTTTTAATCTTCCGTCATGAGTGCCGTTTTTGAAAAGGGTTATCCCTTTCGATTTTTCCCCTTCAAAACCCTAAGGTTTGAACGATGTTTTAAGGGGGGAAAAAAGATATATCTTTTGACTTCAAAAGACCGCTCTTTTACTCTCAAAAGATATATGTTTTGAGGTCAAAAGTCCCGTCTTTTTTGGAGGAAAGATATGCACCTCTTTTGCCGACACCGCATGTATGAAAAAAGGGCTGCGCTTGTTTTCAAGACGCAGCCTCATATCTTTTAATCTAAAGTTCTTCCTCTCGGATTACTTCTCAGCAGTAGCCTGAGCTCCACGAGCAGCACGAGTCAACTGAACAGCGCAGACAACAGCGTTCTTTGCGTTCATTACCTCCAAGCCATCGAACTGAAGTGCGCCAACTTGAATAGTCTTGCCTAAGCCCAAGTTGTCGACGTTGATGACAAGTTTCTCGGGTATCTGAGTGTAGATAGCCTTTACTCTCAACTTTCTCATACGGAGTGTCAACTTACCACCGGCTTTTACACCTTCGGCGTGACCTTCCAAAACAACAGGCACTTCCATTGCTACCGGCTTCTTGTCGGATACTTCCAAGAAGTCCATGTGCATAATAGCGTCGGTTACCGGCTGGAACTGGATATCTTTTACGATAGCCATAGTCTTTGTGCCGTCGATGCTCAACTCAACAACGAAGATTTCCGGAGTGTAAACCAACTTACGAACGCTTTCTGTAGTTACAGAGAAGTGGGTTACCTTCTCGCCACCATACAACACTGCAGGAATCTCCTGGTTCTTACGCAAAGCCTTCAAAGCTCTCTTCTGGTCGGCTGAAATAGTTGCTATTTCTCTGCCTTTTCCTTCCAATTGAAATGTTTTCATCTCTTTAAAATTTTTTTTGTGTTACTCAAAATTAGTTTGTTATGCTTCCTAATTTCCCATCACACGTACGGGGTGTAAAAAGCGACGGCAAAGATAGGCCTTTTATTCATTCCCGCAAACCATCCCTTTGCTTAATTTCTCTTGTGCCAATGTTTAACGAAAGGGTTAGGCTTCTTGCGGAGCGTGTTTTATGGTTTTGTTTGCCATATACATTCCCAAAAGGATGCAGATGGCACCGACAAGAAAGAAGGGTGTAATCTTTTCGCTGAGAACCCACGATGCGAATATCATGGTGGTGATAGGGTTGAAATATACCCAGTTAGTTGCCCTCACCACTCCGAGCTTGGCTATGCACCAATTCCACGTGAGAAAACACAGCATAGAAGCAAAGCATCCAAGAAACAAGAGATTGCCTGCCACTTGAGGTTTAGCGAGCGTTTCCCACGATGGCATGTCGGGAAAAAAGATGTAGTAGGGCAGGATTGTCAGCACACCATAGAAGAATACCTTGCGGGTGATGAAGGCTGCACTATATTGGCTGCTCGCCGATTTCATCAATAGAGAATAGACGGCCCAACACATACATGCCGTAAATGCCAAAGCGTCACCCGTGGGAGAAAGGCGAAGCACAAATCTGCCATTGAGCACAACAATGACCATGCCGGCAAAAGCCAACAACGACCCCGCCAGCTGAAGCGAATGGATACGCGACGAACTGCGGTAGACAAGTCTGTCGAGCAGGGTGGCAAACAGCGGGCACGAGCAGACTATAAGCGAGGTGTTGGTAGTGGTGGTGAAGTTCATCGCTTCGTTCTCGCTAAGGAAATAGAGCGAACCGCCCGTGATGCCAAGCAATATCATCTTACACTCGTCCCTCCACGAGTCGGACAAGATGCGCCTATGGTTGAAGCCGAGCATCAACACATAGGCAATGATGAACCTGAGGGTGAATATTACGGCGGGAGAAAGTCCGTTCAGCATAAGAACCTTGGTCGACACAAAAGTGGTACCCCAAATGGCAACCGTAATAAAGGCTACGAGATGATACAGACCATTACCGCCGTTATTCATAGAAAACAATCATAACAAGCCTCGCGAGTGGAGCAAGGCTTCGGTATCGTCCCAAAGTTTACCTTGCATGGGATGGTTTTCGATGCGCTCGGACAGTTTTCTTGGCTTGCAGCTGGCGTAGCATTGTCCGCTTTCGCCCTCCACCTTGTCCGACAGCGCCAAGTGGATGGCTGTTGCCGCGCCCTGAAGCGGTGTGCGGATAAATGGACGGAAAAATATGTCGGTCAGTGGGTCGAACCACGCATCCATCCTGATTATGTTGGTGCTGACAACCCCCGGGTCGGAAGCATTGACCGTGATACCCTTCTCGCGTATCCTTGCGGCCAGTTCGCGAGTGAAGAGCAATAATGCCAGTTTGGTGTTGGCATACACCAATATTCTGTTGAAAAACCCGTTTCTCCCCTTAGTGAAGAACTCGGATTCTATTTTCCCGATGGCGTAGGTGCACGACACAGTGTTTACAATGCGCGTTCCTTCATGCATCAATGGGAGCAACAACCGGGTGAGAAGATATGGCCCCACATAGTTTACACTGACAATTGGCTCCAAGGCATCTTCCGTTGGACGTATGCGGGTGGTAAGAAGCCCGGCGTTGTTCATCAACCTGAGGATAGGGCGCCCCTCGGAGAGAATCTCCTGAGCGAAGGCGCGGACCGATGTCAGCGAAGTGAAATCTATCTTGCGGACTTCAATCTCTTCGTTACCGCTATCCTTCTTTATGCGTTCGCATACCGGCAGGGCTTCCTTGGGCTCCTTGCATGCCATGATGATTCTAAAACCGCTTTTAGCCAATGCCAAGGTAATCTCTTGCCCCATGCCGCCGTCGGCTCCGGTGATAATGGCTGTCTCTTTTTCCATTTCCTATTTGTTCTCCAATTGTTCGATTTCTTTGACAATACTCTTTGGCAGGTTCTGCGTGTGCTTATGGCAAGCCATGTCTATCGAATACATACGGGCAATGCAATAGTTGCTATGCCCACAGTCGCAACGTGCCTTGTCGTCCTCCCGCATATGATTGACAAATGCAGGGTCGTTGATAAGAGCACGAGCCATGCTTACGAACTCGAATCCGTAGCCAAGCACCTCATCAATCTTCTCCCTCGAGATGAGACCGCCGACATATACGAGCGGTATCTTTAGTGCTACTCTAAACTTCAGTGCATCCTCCAAGAAATATGCTTCTTTGAATGGCACCGTGGGTATCATCATCCTTCCTGCCATACGTACGCCAACGGGCAACCATCCTGCCGGCATATAATGGGTCAGCGTGCGGATAGGCATAGCCCCACGCATAACATACATCGGGGCACGACTCACGAATCCACCACTCAGTATCAAAGCATGTGCGCCGCATTGGTCCTGAAGCGTTCGGGCAACTTCCAGTGTCTCGTCTGTTTCCATGCCGCCTTTAAATCCGTCACGCATATTCATCTTCACCAGAACAGCCACGTCGCTCCCGGCAGCCGTCATCACCTCTTCCATACACATCTTCATGAAACGCATACGGTTTTCAAGGCTTCCTCCGTATTCGTCTTTTCTATGGTTTGTATATGGTGAGAGGAACTGACTGATAAGGTAACCATGCCCGGCATGCACCTCAACAGCATCCATCCCGGCTTCGCGAGCAAGCAAAACAGCCTTGCCGTAAGCTTTTGCCATGGCAGCTATTTCCGATTGCTTCATTCCACGGACAAAGGTGGGTGAATAGATATTGAATCCGGTGGAAGCGGAGATAGGCGTACATCCGCATATACTCTTGTGCGACATATTACCGCAATGCCCAATCTGTATGGATGCGGCAGCACCTTCACTATGGATGGCATCTGTAATTTTCCTCAAACCCGGGATAATCTCCGGACGCAACCATAGCTGCCGTTCGAAGGAAAGTCCGCTTTGCGTCACTGCAGCGTATGCTAAGGTAGTCATGCCAATTCCGCCCCTTGCAACGGATGTATGATAGTTATATAACATCTCCGATGGAGCGTTCCCGGGGCACATACTCTCGAATGCGGCTGCCCGGATTGTGCGGTTCCGAAGCGTAAGCGGACCGATAGATGCCGGAGTGAATAATACAGAGTCTTTCTTATCCATAGTTGTAACAGATTATTTTGTTGATAGTATAAAATGCATCAGTAAATAAACGGGATGATTCGTTTTCGGTTTCCAACTTCCTCGCCAAACATGGCTTTGTATTTATGCCATATTGTGTTGGCGCGTGGTACAAGATTGGCAAACGTCCACCAGGCAAACAATGCACCGCTGGCACTCCATGTCAAGATGGCGAAACCGCACCATTCCATTAGCTCGCCGAAATAGTTGGCCGAAGTAACATATTCAAACATACCTCCGTGGGGAAGATAATGTTTCGTGTCGCCGGGCTTGCGGAGGTGGCGCACAATATAGTCTGCATGCCAATTGACGGCCATACCGCAAAAGAACATCATCGTCCCGAGGATGAATTGCGGAGTAGTCAGCCACTCGTTTGAATACAAACCCTCGGGGGCGAGAAAGAAAATCCACATGCCCTGAATGTAGCCGTTCAGCAGGTTGAACACAATCCCCATCGTCATGATACCTGAGGGCATCTTGCTCTTTCCTTTGATGAGCAGAGGAAAGATGAACGACCGCTGCAGATAGTGTAGTTCGAAGAAGAGGAAAAATAACAACGGGACGGTTTCGAACTGTCGCTCTGACTGTGCCCAAAGAATGAGCATAACAAAGAAAACGGGTGCTTCCATGCACACCCATGCTATCTTGTTGGGAATAGGGAAGCCCCATTTTTTGTCGAACAACATACCGTATCCGGCTTCCACGAAATAAAGGGCAACAAAAACAATGGCGGCAATGACCGCCATTACGACCAGTAGTATATTAAATGCTTCAAGGGACATGTCTTTCACGTGTTTCGGGTCGCTAAGGTCGCCCATTATTTTGAGATTGTCAACATTTCATTATAAAATTGTGCTTGTATGCAGACTCTTGGCGGCTTCTTTGTGACATTTTGACGCTTATAATATAATTGCTAATTTTGCGAATCGTAATTCGTTGGAGTACCATGAAACGTGACGAAAAGAAGGAAAACGACCCTATATACGGGCACAATACACTGGAGTTTGTAACAGTGGCATTGGAGTTTTGTTCGTTTGTTGAAACGGCTGGAGAAAAAAGCCTTTTCGACTTTGTGGACAAGGCTGTCAAATTGTTACCGTTGCTTTACCTAAAGGCAACGCTC
>CAVJCD010000156.1:0-5811 GCA_963648005.1 Tannerellaceae bacterium
AGACCGTAGAGAAGATAAGTGATGCTACAGTCTTCGATTTCGAAGACTTCAACTTGTCGGTACGTATCGAGAAAGCGTGATTGTTTATATAAATAAGTAGAATCTAAAATTAAAGGACTATGGCTGAAAAGACGAGATACTCGGATGCGGAGCTCGAGGAGTTTCGTGCCATTATTATGGAAAAGTTGGAGAGAGCCAAGAAGGATTACGATTTGTTGCGTTCGGGTGTGACCAATGCCGACGGGAATGATGTGGCTGATACGTCACCCACGTTCAAAGTTTTGGAAGAAGGTGCTTCCACTCTGTCGAAAGAAGAAGCCGGCCGTTTGGCACAGCGCCAGATGAAGTTCATACAGAACCTCCAGGCTGCCTTGATTCGTATCGAAAACAAGACATACGGTGTTTGCCGTGAGACAGGCAAGTTGATTCCTAAGGAAAGACTTCGTGCTGTGCCTCATGCAACATTGAGTATCGAAGCAAAACAAGGAGGTAAGAAATAAATGAAGTTCTCGAAAGGCTGGGGAGCGGTATTAATCGTAATGCTGCTCCTTATTCTTGACCAAGCGCTTAAGATTTGGATTAAGACGCACCTGCAACTCCACGAAAGCATAGAGATAACCCCGTGGTTCTATCTCTACTTTACCGAAAATCCCGGAATGGCTTTCGGCATCGAAGTGGTAGGCAAGCTGTTCTTGTCCGTCTTCCGTATTGTGGCGGTTGGTTTCATCAGCTATTTTCTATACAAGCTGGTGAAGGAGAACTATCCCTTCGGCTTTATTGCCTGCGTGGCGCTGATATTGGCGGGCGCGGCGGGCAATATCATCGACTCGGTGTTCTACGGAGTGATATTCGACCATAGCTTCGGGCAGGTTGCCACTTTTATGCCCTCCGACGGGGGGTATGCCACTTGGCTGCACGGAAAGGTGGTGGATATGTTCTACTTCCCGCTAATCCAAACGGATTTGCCCGAATGGATACCCATTTGGGGTGGCAAGGAGTTTGTTTTCTTCCGCCCTATATTCAATTTGGCTGACTCGGCAATCTGTGTGGGTGTGTTCCTTCTGTTGATATTCTATCGGCATACATTGTCAGACAGTCTCTCGAAAGGGAAATAACCGGTAAAACAGATGCGAAGCAGATTGCGCATATATGGTGTCGTGCTTCTCGCGGCGGCTTTTATTGTCTCTTGCAGTAAGACCCCCGAAGGTGTCCTCTCGGAAAAGAAAATGAAGGACGTCATGGTTGATATGCAATTGGCAGAGTCCATGATAATCAACAGCAAGAAGTATGGCGGCGATGCCGAGAAAGAAGCCCTCTACCAATCTGTATTTCGCAAGCATAAGATTCAGAAAGCCGACTACGACAGCTCGCTCGTTTGGTATGGACACCATTTGGAGGTCTACATGCAGGTCTACGACCTTGTCTTGGCTGAGATAAACGAACGGCAGAAAGCCCTTGGCGATGTGCAGATGGCTGCAGCTCCCGTATCCAAACGCGACTCTGTGGATATATGGCCACGCCGCACCTATTTAACACTCACACCCGATGCCTTGTTTAATGGGGTAACCGTTGATATCAAGCCGGAGAAGAATTATCCTTCGGGCAGCACGTTTGTCTTGGGGCTGCGCGTGTGGGGATTGAATAAAAACATGAAAGAATATCCCGCGATTAAGCTTAGTGCCAATCAAGGAGACACAACCATTGTTGTAAACAACAAGATTCTGAGCGACGGCTATCATGAAACGGTGCTTCAAACGGTGCCTACCAAACAGGTCAAGAGCATCTTTGGCGCTATCCGCCTGGAAAACGAAGGCGGAGTAGCCCCTTATTTCAAGATATATGTGGATAGCCTTAACTTGATGCGGTATAACTATGGGCACTATGAAGTCAAGGCCGACCCTAAGAAGATTTCCCCCAAAGACAAACCCCTTTGATGCGCCGCTTAGCTTCACATTACATCTATTGGCAAAGGTGGTATCATCTGCATTATGTTGAGCTGGATGCAGAAGGGTGCCTGGTGGGTGTGTTCCCGTTGGAGCATGAGATAGCCTCCACGGAGTTCTACGATGGGGCGTTGATTATTGTTCCTTCTATTGATGGCGGTCTGCCTTCCGAGGTGTTTGGACCGCAGTGGCTGAAGGCTTCCGATAGGGTGGGGGTCTCCTCCCCGGTGCGGGTCTACTTGTTAACGGGCATTACCCCTGCGACGGCGGAACTCGGCACATACCACAGCAGTGGCGATTGCCACGTTAAGCGACTCTGATGTCTCCCTCTCTTTAGGGTAGTTGGGTATATACAGTTTCTCTGTCACCAACTGCTCCGTCTCCTTTCGGATGCCGTTCCCCTCATTTCCCATGATTATTATGCCTGTATCGGACAGCTCTTTTGCGTAAATGTCTTCTCCGTCCAAGAAAGTACCGTAGATTGGTATCCGTTGCCCGGCTTGTTCCCTTAGGTAATCACATAAGTTCGTGTAGTGCACCTTAACGTGTGCCAAGGCTCCCATCGTTGCCTGTACAACCTTGGGGCCAAACGCATCGGCGGTGTCGGGGCTGCAGATGATATGTTCGATGCCAAACCAATCGGCAAGGCGTATTATTGTTCCGAGGTTACCGGGGTCTTGTATGCCGTCGAGAGCCAAGACGAGCTGCTCCTTTGGGTCGGCGTCGTCTATCAACCAAGCCGGGCGCCTGAAGACTGCCAGCACGTCTTGCGGACTTTTCAGGGAGCTGACCTTGCTGATATCTTCGTCGCTTGCCACGAGCAACTCACTTGCCGGGATATCACCCTGCGTTGCCATCCACGATGGCTTGGCGATGAGCAGTTCGCATTCAAACTTGGGCAACATGTCTGCAACCAATTTGTTCCCTTCGGCAACAAACGTGTTTGTTTCGTCGCGAAACTTCTTCAATGCTAATGCGCGTACTTGTTTTATCTTCGTTTTACTCAGCATCTTTCTCTCTTTTTGCAAAGCAAAAGTAGGGGATTTTATTTAAATTCAGCTACATTTGCGAACCTAAAAGGCCGCAACGATGAAGGGACTCACCCGTATAACATATCTCATATTTCTTGTTTGGATACTGGCTGCTTGCAGTACGACAAAATATGTTGGCGAGGGCGAGTATCTGCTCGATAAAGTAAAGATTGTTTCCGACAACAAAGACTACAAGCCCGGCGACCTCAAACCTTACCTCAAGCAGCAACCCAATTTTAAGGTCTTCGGACTGATGAAGTGGCAGCTCTATGTTTATGGCTGGTCGGGGCGAAACGAGAAGCGATGGCTCAACAAGCAGTTTCGTCGCATTGGTGAGCCTCCCGTCATTATGGATACCGCGCTGATTGTGCAGTCAACGGACGAGCTGAGGCGTTTCTTTGTCAACAAGGGGTATATCAATGCCGAGGTGGAGGCAGAACTGGATACCTCGCGACAAAAGAAAGCCACGGTTACCTATAAGATTCATTCCAATACCCCATACAGGATAATCGACTACACGATGGATTTGGCTGATACAAGAATTGACAGCATCGCCCGCCTTGAGGCGCCAAAGCGTTCGGCTGTTTCGTCGGCTTTCCGTACGTATGTGGACGACTATACCCCATTGGTGAAGGACAGTGCGAATTTTGACAGAGATGTCCTTGACAAGGAACGGCAACGAATCACTACTTTGCTTCGTCGTAATGGGTATTATGCGTTCAACCGTGATTATTTGGCATACCTTGCAGACAGTTCATACAACGACAATGTTGTTGACTTGGATATGATACTGAAGCCTTACCGTAAGCTGAAGCCGGATGGCTCGGTGGTAGACACCGTTCATCAGCAGTATTATATAAAGGATGTGACAATTGTTACGGATTACGACCCGTTGAGCCAGATAGAAGATGGGCAATCGCGTGTGGTCGACACAACACAGATTGGTGGTCTGCAAATCTTATATGGAAACGGTCACAGGAGCATACGGCCGGGAGTGCTTCGCCGCAGTACTTACATTACACCCGGAAAGTTGTTCAGCGAGCGTTCGGTTGAGCAGACCTATTCGGCGTTCGCTGCGTTGCGGTCCTTGAGGAATGTGAACATACGGTTCACGGAAGTGGAGGAGCAGGACACGATGAAGCTCCATTGTATGATTTTGACTCTGCCGGCGAAAACGCAAGGCTTCGGTATCGATTTCGAGGGCACAAACTCGGCGGGAGACTTCGGGTTTGCTTCCAGCGTGAACTACCAGCATCGGAATCTCTTCAAAGGCTCGGAGGTGTTCTCGGCAAAGGTGCGTGGCGCCTACGAAGCGTTGACCAAAAGTTCAACGGGTGGTAATTATTGGGAGTTTGGCGCAGAGACATCCGTGTTGTTTCCCCATTTCATGTTCCCCTTTGTTAGCGAGAATTTCAAACGCAGGGTGCGTGCTTCCACGGAACTGAAGGTTAGTTATGGTCTTCAGACTCGCCCCGAATACCAGCGCTCAATCCTTTCCGGAGGGTGGAGTTATATATGGCAGGAGCGTTCGAATACACAAGTCAGACATGTGTTCAAGCTCTTGGATGTGGATTACGTGCATCTGCCCAAGATTGATTCCGTGTTCGAAGCCAGTCTTCCTCAGTCCACTCGGATATACAACTTCACAGACCAGTTTGTCGTTGGTTCGGGTTATACCTATTCGTTTACCAACTATAATCCGCAGAACCGCTTTCGCAATACCCATTCGCTTCGTCTCTCGTTCGAGATGGCAGGTAATTTGTTGTATGCTTTCTCCAAGATGACGCATGCAAAAAGAGACCGCGACGGTCTGTATGATTTGTTTGGAATCAATTACTCGCAGTTTGTAAAAGGGGACATCGATTTCAGTAGAAGCATGGTGATAGACGAGCGTAACAAGGTGGCATTCCGCGTTGGGGTGGGTGTGGGATATCCTTACGGCAACTCAAAGATATTGCCTTTCGAACGGACCTATTTCTCGGGCGGTGCCAACAGCGTCCGTGGATGGTCGGTGCGTACATTGGGGCCCGGAAGTATGTCGGCCGATTCTGTGAGGTCGTTTGCCGACCAAGTGGGTGATATCCGTTTGGACTTGAGCTTGGAGTATCGCACCAAACTGTTTTGGAAGTTTGAATTGGCTGCCTACGTTGATGCCGGTAATATATGGACCATGCGAAAGGATGATGAACGCGAGAACGGCAACTTCGATTTCTCTCGTTTCTATAAAGAGATAGCCATGTCTTACGGACTTGGCTTGCGTCTTGACTTCGATTTCTTCCTCATCCGTTTCGACACGGGTATGAAGGCCTACAACCCCATGGAGCGCGGTCGAGACCGTTGGGCCATTCTCCATCCCAACATAAAGGATAATTTTGCCTGGCATTTTGCCGTCGGGTATCCGTTCTAAGAAGGTCCCCTCTTTTCTGCTTCTTACGCGGATTTGAAAAAACACTTTCATTGTGGATTAAAAAAATAGTACTACATTTGCACCGCTAATAAGGATGGTTCCGTAGCTCAGCTGGATAGAGCAACAGCCTTCTAAGCTGTGGGTCGAGCGTTCGAATCGCTCCGGAATCACTCAAAAGTATAACGGTTGGGGGCGATGGATATATGTCGTTTCCAACCGTTTTTTATGGCTCGTTACGGGTGATTGGGCGTGGATAGAAGAAATATTTCTATATTTGTGCCGCTTTAAACGTAGAACTCAGAATAATATCTCTTATATAAATCAATCTAAAAATGACAAAGAGCGCATTACAAATTGCAAGAGCAGCTTACCAACCCAAGGTTCCTGCTGCATTGAAGGGTGCTGTAAAGGCTGTTGACGGTGCATACAC
>CAVJCD010000157.1:0-5800 GCA_963648005.1 Tannerellaceae bacterium
AGATATGAACGGCATCTGAATGATTGTCGTCTATTGGATCAATTTGCCAACGGAGTTTGCAGAACTTCATCATTTTTGCCTTGTCTGCTTTTCCATCCCCAGTAGCGAACTTTTTGATTGTTGAAGGGTTCAAAAAGACCGGCTCCGGTAAGTCTAAGGTATCACAGACCTCGAATAAGATGCCACGAAACTCAGAAAGCTTGCGTGTGTCTGTGAAATGGTTGTTTACGCTTACATCCTCAGCTACAATCTGCTTGATACCGTTGCGCTGGATAAAGTCAATAAGCGTGTCCCTGAATGCTTTGTGTTGCTTGTTGTTATTTCGCCGCATTGACTCTGTGAAGTTCCAGGTACCGCCTTCTGCCAAGCAGAAATAACCTGTATGCGTTGCGATGTCGAGGGCAGCAACTTCCTCTTTGGTTAATGGTTTTTCATTGCTTTGTAATTCCATTGATTGTTGATACACCATTTTGTTTTGTTACCACAAGACGATTCGGGTAGTTCTCAGCAATATTGCCGTGACTGACCACTAATGCAGTAACCTGTGTATCGTTCAATGCTTTGAATACATTGGCAAGTCCGGTCTCATCGGTACAGTCGAGTATTTCGTCGATAACCAAAAGATTGAGACCCTTGCCTTCCTCACAGTTTACGTTGCTCAATTTATGTAATGCGAGAACACTGGCAAGCTCTACGCGGCATTTTTCACCGGCACTGAACTTATCAAATGAACCGCAATCAATTCCGTCACGAATGAGCGAAACGGAAATCTTGTCCCTGACTTTTCCCGACTTTAGTATAGTGTAGCCGGACAAGTTGACTCGTATGTCGCTTCCAATGGCTTCCAGAAAATCATTTGTAATCTGGGAAATCGCACTGATTTTGGCGTTGGCAAGATATGTCTTGAACTCTATGAATGTTGCTTCCTGAGTTTTCAGCGTATTTAGCTTTGCGGCAATTTCGTTTTTGTTGTTCTCCGCTTCTTCCAGCTCTTTCTCATATTTGGCCTTGCTCTCTTCCAGATGCTCAAGTCCGTTGGCCTGAGACGGCGTTTGAAGTTGTTTAATTTGCTCTTCGAAAGTTTCTATAGAAGCCTGAGCCATTTGAATATGCCTGTCAAATTCGTCCAAGTCGCGCTCATTGTCCTTGATTGCATCGTCAATCACGCCGAATACTTCATCAAACATCTTCTTGCGCATATTGGTAATGGACTCCTGAGTGAGTTGCAGCTTGTTCTTTACGGCTTCCAAATCGTTGCTGATAGAAAGGCTGGAGGTGCGTGCTTTAATGCTTTTTTCAACCGCTTCATTGTGAACCAAGGTCAGAGCTTGCTTTTTGTTGTTGAGCTCTGCCTGCTCATCTTTTTTTGCTTTACCGCTTTTGACACACTTGTCGTAATCTTCATCAGCTTCCTCTATATCGACTTCTACATCTTTCAATTCAGCTTTTTGCCGGGTCAACTGGGCACGCGCATCATTTACGTCTATGTTATTGGACAACGTAAATTCGTGATGGCATTTGGGGCATTCTATTACTCCTGCCAATTGCTTTTCTAGTGTCGCAACAGATTGGTTGATGGCGTTACGTTTCTTGGATAGCTCCGTGCTCTGATTTCTCAGTTTGATTGCTTGCTCACGCAATTTGGCAATTTCATTCTCAATCTTCTGGGATTGCTCGTCTATGCTTCCAAACTCCTTTTGATTGGACTTTTCGATTGCTTGCACCTCTTTTTCGAGATTGGTAGCTTCTTTAGAAAGCGCTGCCGCCTTTTTGTTCAATTCTTCCAGCCCCTCTTTAAGCTCCTCGCATTGTTGTTTGCTGCGTTCTATCTTGGCATTGTAATCAGAGATGGAAGAAAGCTGTGCTTTTGAGAACGTCTCATTGATTACTTCGTATGCTTTGGTAATGTCATCGTCTGATTTCTCCAACGCTTGCATCTTAGCGTCTATATCGTCAAGCAAATCAAGTACGGCATTGGCTTCCCTTATCTTCTTTCTCCAGTTTTGTATCTCTGTATGCTTGCCGGATATTGACTCTTGAATGCTGGCGATACGGTTCTGAAGGTTCGCCTTGTTTGCGGCTTCGTTTTCAACGTAATTCTCAATTTCCTCTGTAAGCGCCGATACGCGACCGTTACATCTGGCAACCTCACTCTCAGCTTCCTGTAACGATTGCTGTATCGGTTCCATATCAGCACGCAGGGCTTCAATCGACTCATCAACCATTATGCCGTTACTGAAGCGGTTTATGATTTCTTTTTTGTCTTTATCGGAGCTGGAAAGGAAAGACTGATATTTGCGGGCGGTCAGAATGAAATTGTGAAGAATATCGTCCTTGCTGAGCCCAATCTGTTCCAACACGTATCTGTTGTAATCGGCTACTGAAGACTGCTTGATGTCTTCGCTACCCAACGTAATATGAATGTCTTGTGGGCTCTTGCGAGATAGCTTGCGGTTGACAGTCATACTCATATCGGCCATATCGTCGAATAGCGTTATAGATACGGTTGCCTCGTCAAATCGGTCATTAATAATCTCGTCTGCGTTAACTTTACGCAAAGGTTCTCCCAAGATACCAATTGCCAGTGCTTCAATGAGGGCGGACTTGCCGGAGCCGTTGGAGTTCTGGGAGTCGTTGTCTAGGTTGTTACCGAAAACCAATGTTGCTTGGTTGTGGATAGGCCGGTACTCCAGATGCTCGAATGCGCAGATATTTGTTGCTTCTAGTTTAGTTAGTTGCCACATGGTTTGAAATTTTGTCAAGGTATGTTAGACCTAATTCTATATTGCTTATAGCCTTGTCTGAGCAAAAGTTGGTATATTCTTGCTTGATGCCGCTCTTGTCGTATTTCTTAGACAAGTCCTGCCCCTCTGCAAGACGAACCTGTGTTTGTTCTGTTACCAATTCAATTTTTGTTGCACCGCATTCAGCGAGCTTCTGCTTGTCGATAGATGAGGCTTGGTTTGACTGGCAGGTAATTCGTAGTTTAGTCTTGCATTTGCCACTGTCTTTGTCAAGCTGAAGGTCGTGAAGCAAATCTTCGTTGATGTCGCTTATATCAATGTCAACAACTTTATAACGGATATTGGCCTTGTTTTGAACAAATTCATAAGAGCCGTCTGTATAAAGAATGGTATACCCTTTTTCTTGGTCTTCGCCAAAATTATGCTGGCGAGAAGAGCCAATGTATTCGATGTTTGTCCCAGCAATAACTTTTCGGTTATGATAATGTCCGACAAGAACACTGTCAAATTGCTTGAACATGTCTGCCGGAAGTTCGTCGTCGCTTGCTGTAGCCAAGCCACCCCTTATGCCTTGATGGATATAGAGGACAGATGTGCGGTCTTCCATCATCTCTGTCGCTACCATTTCATCGTATCGCTTGATAAAAGAACCGTTCTCTGGGAAATAGCTCATCACAAACAAGTCTGTAGCCTTATCCCCATCAAGCATTTCGTAAATCGCATAGTCGTCAATTACTTCAACGTCTGGATACTCTGAGAACACGTGGCTATAACCTTCCAGCGATTCTTGGTCTACAAGGTCATGGTTGCCTTCTGCTATTATAACCAAGATATTTTTGCTGGCTGTTAACCTGAGGGCCCACTTGACTGCCAGCATAGTTGAAAGCGTTTGTGCGCTGCGTGACAGCCATAAATCACCGCCAATAACAATTCGGTCTATACAATGCTGTGTACATATAGACACCGCTTCTTCCCAGTTTTTCTGAAATTCAGGGATGTTGTCTTTGCTAACGTGAATGTCGTTAATCAACAACGCAAATGGATGTTTCCTGCTCATATATTAAGTTTTGAATGGAAGCGCACGCCAATTTAATGACGTGCGCTTGTGAAACATTGTCGATTAACGGCGGCGCTGTGGACGAGCTGAACGTCTTGATGGACGTGCTGCCGGCTCGTTGGTATCATCGTTGCGCTCACGCTCTCTTGAAGGAGTCTCTTCTTCAGGCTCTTCTTCCTCTGTAGGTGGGGCTGCTGGCTCATCGTCATTTATCTCCTCCTCAGGTTCTTCTACGGCTTTTGCAGCAGGCTTGCGCTTAGGAGCAGCTTTCTCCTCCTTTGGAGCCTCTTCTTCCTTCTTCTCACTGAGGCTATCCTCGATAGCTTCGAGAAGGTCAAGGTTTGACTTGGTGTGGCTAATACGGATGTCCAGACCCTTTGTCTCAATATACTCCTTGATAGAAGTGCGGAGGTTCTGGCCTTCCTCTGACTTGTCGTCAAGACCCTCATCCTCAAGATGGTCATAAAGGTCCCACAAAGAGTCAATGGAAACGTCTGTGTTGCCTGTTTCAGAGTCGCCGTCTGAACCCTTACGGTCCATTGAGAAATGTGACTGGTCGTCTGCTGGGAGGAGGCACTTAATCTGCTCAATACAATTCTTAACTGTTTCGTCGTTCATTACGTCAATATCGTACTGCTCATCAACCTGATTGAGAAAAGCGATTGTCGCCTCTAGGTGGAAACGTGTATAACGATAAAGCGTCTCTGGAAGACGTGGCATATCAAGAAGCTTCTGACAATCCTCCTCGTTCAATGGCTGCTGGCCGGAGAGGGTGTCGATATTGAATGAATAAGACGGCTTCTTGTTCTCTGTCTTGCGTACGATTTCGACTGGGTAAGCATTCTGAATAGAAGAGATTGGGCACGGTACGTTCTTGCCGTTCTTGTTGAGCTTGTTCCAGATGTTAAGCTTGCGCTCTTCCAAATCTTTGTACTGAGCAAATGAAAGCTGGAGAATCTTGATGCCTTCTGAAGCGTTGTCATTGTCGATTACATACATACAACGCTTGTAGTCCCAACGAAGTCCACCGTTATAGCTGCCTCCACGAAGCTTCTCACACAGAGCCTCGTCGTTGGCGTACATTTCGCAAGCGCGGCTCAGGTAAGTGTCGATAAGGTCTGCCTCGAGCTTGTCCTTAAATGTATGCTTGGCATTGCATACGCTAACATAGGTAATCTTTGGGTTGCCCTGCTTGTCTGTAGCTGTTCCGGCAATCTTGAGCATAAGAGTTCGCAGTGGGTATTCATAACCCTTACGTTCCATTGGGAGAACATTGCCGTCTGCGTCGATAACTGGAGCCAATGGGAGAATACGTACAGTGTAGGTTCCGTCATCCTTGAAACGCAAATAGTTGACACGATTACTGCTTTCTTCGCTACTTTTCTTCTTTGCTTCTTCAAATGTTTCCTGGGTAGAGGCAAAGATGTCTAAGGCTGACATAGCCTTGATTTCTTTTTCTTGTTCCGTCATGGAGAGAAAATGATTAAATTTTTCTTGAAAGATTTTTCCAAGTATCAGCGTAGGCTCCTGCATAAGCTTCTTGGGCTTCAGAGGCTTTTAGAAGGTCTCTGGATAGCAGGTCTATTCCCCACTCGTTCTTGGCATGACGGATAATCCTTCCAATTACGGTATCCATCTCAGCTGCTGGTTCATTTTTGAGGTCAAAGTATTCATATACGCCTGACTCTCCGGGAATTTTACAGGTACGAAGCGGAGCATAGAGCTCTTCAAAGTATCTGTATAGGGCTTCTGGTTCGGGGTTCCCTTCCAGCTCTTCGCTTAGAGTCTTTAGAAGATAACCGAATAGAAACTTCAACTGAGGTAGTGAGCGATTCTTCTGCTTGTCAAAGAGTAAGTAGCCGTACTCACCGTTGGGAAGCATGTCCACAGAATCCAATAGCTCATCTGTGTCGGCACAGCCTTCGCGGACTTCAACTATGCCCTTTGCTCTAATCATTGCTGCATAAGAGATTTATGTTTCGATTGCAAAGTTAAGCAT
>CAVJCD010000158.1:0-5780 GCA_963648005.1 Tannerellaceae bacterium
CTGTTTTACGGTGTTGCTGCTGTTGAGCTTGTGCCTTTTTCACCTTCTCTTGTGTGTTCTTTTCGTCTTGCAAGAGCGCATCAAGCATCTGCTGCGCATTGTCCTTACTCATTTGTTCGTTCTGCTGCGCCTCCTGCTGAGTCTTGTTTTCTTTTTGGTCGTCTTGCTGCTGGTCTTGCTGTTGCTGCTGGTCGTCTTTGTTATCTTTGTTTTCCTGCTTATCCTCGTTTTGTTGATTCTGATTTTGGTCCTGCTCTTGCTCTTGATTTTGTTCGTCGAGCAACTTCTGAGCCAATGCCAGATTATAACGTGTCTCATCATCCTGAGGTTTCAAGCGCAAAGACTGTTTGAAAGCTTCCACGCTTTTCGCATAATCCTTACCTTGCATACTGATGTCGCCCAGATTGTGAAACACATCTGCAAGACGTTCTTTCCCCTCTTCTGTCTCAACCATCTTTTCTGCCTGTCCGGTCAGCAACTGATATTGCTCGGCTGCCTCTTGGTACTTCTTCTGTTTATATAAGGCGTTTCCTAGATTATAGGTACCCTCAATGGAACGGGGATTCACCTCCAAACTCTTGCGGTAAGAAATCTCCGATTCGGTGAACTTTTCCTCACCATACAGCTTATTACCTTCACGCACATTCTTACGTTCGGCCTTTTGGGCACATATCACTTCCGAACATAGCAGAAGTGCTCCCATACATATCGTTAATGTTCGTATACGTTTCATCTTCTCCATTTTATTAAGAGAACAATTTAACTTTCTTGAAAGCACGGTTCTTACGGTCTAACACAAAGAAGTCAATCAACAACAACACCAATGCAATCCACGCCAATGTCTGAAATTGTTCATTATACTCGGAATAGACCTTGCTGTCGAGTTCTGACTTACTCATTTTATCCAACTCCTTCTGCAGGGCCTTCAATGCCGAGTTGGTGTTATCTGCACGCACATACAAACCCTTGCCGGCCGCCACAATTTCCTGACACATCTGTTCGTTCAACTTGGTGATAACAACGTTTCCGTCCTTATCCTTCATATAGTTATTTGCTCCGGCAACGGGTATTGGCGAACCTTTAGGGTCTCCCATTCCCACGATGTTTACATGAATGTTTTTCTCTACAGCAGCGGCAGCCGCTTTCACAGCATCGTCTTCATGATTCTCGCCATCGGTAATCAGAATAATTGTCTTGTCGGATGTCTCGCAGGGAGTAAACGAACGCAGTGCCAAATTGATAGCCGCCCCTATTGCCGTACCCTGAGAGGTCACCATCGATGGGTTGATTGACGAAAGGAACATCTTGGCAGAAATATAATCGGAAGTAATGGGGAGCTGGGTGAAAGCATCGCCGGCAAAAACAATCAAGCCCATTTTATCGTCCTTAAAGCCGTCTGTCAGCTTTGCCAACATCTGTTTGGCTTTCTCCAATCTGTTGGGCGAAACATCCTCTGCCAACATGGAATTCGACACATCCAAGCAAACCATAACCTCTATGCCTTGCCTCTTCACGGTTTCCAACTTGGAACCGAACTGAGGTCCGGCAATAACAAAAATCACCATGGTGATGGCTCCAAACAACAACCAAAACTTCAAATGCTGACGTCCGGGAGAAACCTCCGGCATCAATTCAGCCAACAATTCGGGATTACCATATTTCTTTATTGCCTTTTTCTTCAGAATCATTGCATATACATAGAATGCAACGAGAACCGGAAGCACAAAAAGCAAGTACAAAAAGTCCGGATGTGCAAAACGAAACATAAGTCCTTCTATTTATGGTATATTTCTTAACAATGTATTTTTCAATAAAACCTCAGCCAAGAGCAGAACGAACAACAGCAAAGCCCAATTTTTATATTCTTCCTGCTTCTTGCTGTATTGTTGTACACTAATCTTGGTCTTCTCCATCTTGTCGATTTCCGAATAGATTTCCTTCAGACTTGCATTATCCGTTGCCCGGAAATACTGTCCACCCGTAGTTGCCGCAATCTGCTTCAGGGTAGGCTCGTCAATCTCGACAGGTATATTCTGATATTGTATGCCAAACGCGGTTTGGAAAGGATAAGGAGCCGAACCTTGCGTCCCCACTCCGATTGCATAAATACGGATGCCAAACGTTTTGGCTATCTCAGCAGCCGTAACAGGTGCAATCTCCCCCGCATTATTCACACCGTCTGTAAGCAGGATAATTACCTTTGACTTGGCCATACTGTCTTTAACGCGGCTTACCGCATTAGCCAATCCCAAACCAATTGCCGTTCCATCCTGAATGATACCCGGCTGGATATCTTTAAACAGATTCAAAAGCACTGAATGGTCCACCGTAAGCGGACACTGTGTAAAACTCTCGGCAGCAAAAACCACCAGCCCGATGTTGTCATTCGGACGACCATTGATAAACGATGCTGCCACATCTTTGGCGGCCTCCAATCTATTCGGCTTAAAATCCTGAGCCAACATACTGGTGGAAACGTCCATCGCCATAACAATATCGATACCTTCCGTAGAGGTATTCTGCCAACTATTTGTGGATTGTGGACGTGCCAACACAATGACAAGTACCGCTATTGCTGCCATTCTTAGCACAAAAGGCACATGTCGCAGATACACTTTCCACGAAGCGGCTTGTGGCACATCGAATGCTTCCGAAGATGACACCTGCAAACTCGCCTGACTCTTGCAGAGCTTCCAGATATACCATCCAATCATCGGAATGAGCAGCAACAACAAATATAGATATGTGGGATTTGCAAATACCATTTTATTCCTTTGTTATATTAGAATCGTTTGTCTCTGTCGTCTTTGTTATATTCTCTTCATCCTCTGCCTTCTCCGGGGAAGATACTTCCTCAACCTTCGTTTGATTGACAAAGAGATATGCGTTCATCATACTCAAATCGTTCTCATCCGGAAGCGGATTCATCTTGGCGAACTTTACAAAATCTGACAACGTCAGTATCTGTTTCAGATTTTCGTATACGGAATCCGCCTCATGCTGCTTACGGATGGCATCCAGGATTTCACCGGAAGTCATTTCCATGGCTCCGATACCAAAACGTTCAACGATATATCGACGCAATGTCTCGGTAATCATTGTATGATATTCCTTGTAGCGTCCCTGCTGCCATAGTTTCTGTTGTTTTATCTCATCCAATTCCTTAATTGCCTGCTCATAAGGAGGAAGCTTTGGTTCCGGCTTTGCAAACAGAATCAAGGATTGTTTGTTACGCAACCGCTTGATAATATATGCAGCCAAACAAATCAAGAGAAGAGCCAACAAGACTCCAAAGACTATAGGATAATAGTCGGCCAACACAAAAGGCGGTTTCCAAACATTCTTTATATCGTTAAATTCTTCCGGCTTGTCTATGTCTACCGGAATGGTTGAGACCTTCAATGCCACCTGATTGGAATATACCGTATCCACTCCGTCTATCACTCTGAACGGTGGCAACAGATACAATGAAGAGTCGAACGAGGTAACCAAAACATCCTGCTTGATGAGCAATCTATCGTTCTCTATCACCGACGAATCTGCTTTCGAAAGGCTCAACACCTCAACGCCACGCATCAACGTATCATTGGGTATCACAATCTGAATAAGTTTGTCCTTATCGGTTGTAACCGTCAGATGCAAAACCGTCTGTTCTCCTATAAGAATGGCAGCCGAGTCAAGCTTTACATCAATCAGTGTCCGCTGCGCAAACATCCTTCCTCCGGCCAATAGAACCAAGAAAAGAAGCAGAATGCATTTATTTAGAATTCTTTTTTGCATGCTTAACTACGTTTATCAAAAAGGGCAATCAATGCCTTCACATAATCATCTTCCGTACTAATCGACACCGAATCCACATGGCTCTTCTTAAACGAGTCGTTCATCACCTCCTGCCTACGATTCCACCAATCCTTATAGGCCTCACGAACGCGGGCAGAAGAACTGTCAATCCAATGTTCTGCTCC
The DNA here is from genome assembly GCA_963648005.1 of Tannerellaceae bacterium. Taxonomy (GTDB): domain Bacteria; phylum Bacteroidota; class Bacteroidia; order Bacteroidales; family Tannerellaceae; genus Parabacteroides. The sequence goes on from CAVJCD010000158.1 coordinate 3,966, forward strand.
ACTCTCGGCATCTTTTATCTTCATCAACCCTACAGACGGAAGTTCGGTTTCCCTATGGTCGTACACCTGAATGGCCACCACATCATGCTTCCTACCGGCAATCGTCAGCGCATCTTTGAAGCCCTCCTTGTCAATAAAGTCGGATATAAGGAACGTCGTACAGCGTTTCTTAATGGCATTGGTCATAAATTTCAGGACTTGACTGATGTTGGTCTTCGTGTCCTCAGGTTTGAAATCAATAAGTTCACGGATGATATAGAATATGTTTCTTTCCTTTCTGCGGAGGAATGAATTTCTCTATCTTATCAGAGAAGAACACCACACCAATCTTGTCGTTGTTTTGTATGGCTGAAAACGCCAATGTTGCGGCAATCTCCGTGATTATCTCCTTCTTCATCACGTTTACGGAACCAAAGTCTCTACTGCCCGACACATCAATCAAAAGCATCACCGTCAGTTCGCGTTCTTCCTCAAACACCTTGACATAAGGGCGAACATAGCGTGCCGTTACGTTCCAATCAATATCACGGATATCATCACCGTATTGATATTCGCGAACTTCGCTAAAAGCCATACCACGACCCTTAAAAGCCGAATGGTATTGCCCAGCAAAGATGTTTCGCGACAAGCCACGAGTCTTTATCTCAATCTGCCGAACCTTCTTTAATAGTTCACTTGTTTCCATTTTCTATTCAATTTGTACCATCAAAACCCTTTCCACGGATTCTTCCATGAAAGAAATAACCCATACTGACAGGTTAAAACTGCTCCCACAAATTCGGGAGCCACTCCCCTACGGATTGAAAAGGCGTTGTGCCGAAAGATGGAAGGTTAAGGTACCTCCACCTTGTTAAGGATTTCGCTGATAACCTCCTCAGACGTCAAGTTATTGGCCTCGGCTTCATAACTCAAACCAATACGGTGGCGCATCACATCATGGCACACAGCACGTATATCCTCGGGGATTACATAACCTCTGCGTTTGATGAATGCGTAGGCGCGTGCTGCCAATGCCAAGTTGATGGAAGCACGTGGAGATGCACCAAAAGAAATCATGTTTGTAAGATTTGGCAAGCCATGCTCCTGAGGAAAACGGGTTGCATATACAATGTCGACAATGTAGCGTTCTATCTTTTCGTCCAAGTATACTTCGCGAACGACCTCACGAGCCTCCAGGATTTCATCCTTTGTCAATACAGGCTTGATATCCGGCTTCACACCGGAGATATTCTGACGAATAATCAATTTTTCTTCTTCTTTCTTCGGATAATTGATGATGACTTTCATCATGAAACGGTCCACCTGTGCTTCCGGCAGCGGATAAGTACCTTCCTGCTCGATAGGGTTCTGCGTAGCCATTACCAAGAACGGTTTCGGCAACTGATACGTGTTCTCACCAATTGTCACCTGACGCTCCTGCATTGCCTCCAAAAGAGCACTTTGCACTTTTGCCGGCGCACGGTTGATTTCATCTGCCAATACAAAATTAGCGAAGACCGGTCCTTGCTTTACCAAAAATTCTTCGCTTTTCTGACTATAAATCATAGTACCTATCACATCGGCAGGCAACAAATCCGGTGTAAACTGTATTCTGCTGTATTTTGCATCAATCAACGAAGACAGAGTTTTGATGGCAAGAGTCTTGGCCAACCCAGGTACTCCTTCAAGAAGAATGTGCCCGTCTGAAAGCAGACCTATCAATAAAGATTCCACCAAATGTTTCTGTCCTACAATTACTTGGTCCATACCCTTCGTAATCATGCCAACGAACGAACTTTTACTCTCTATTCGTTCGTTCAACTCACGAATGTCCAC
>CAVJCD010000159.1:0-5758 GCA_963648005.1 Tannerellaceae bacterium
TTGCTATGGTCTACACCATTGGTAACATCTCCGGATGTCACATCAATCCCGCCATCACTCTTGGCATGCTTGTCTCAAAGAAAATCTCCGGGAAGGATGCAGCCATGTATATGTTCTTCCAGGTTATTGGCGCCATCATCGGTTCGTCCATTCTTGCCATCCTGGCAAAGGATTGCGGCTCCACCACAACACTTACCGGTGCCAACAGCTACAACGACGTCGTTCAGGCTTTCGTTGCCGAGACGGTGTTCACGTTTATCTTCCTGATGGTTGTTTTCGGTTCAACCGCCAAGGGTGCCAACACCAAGTTTGCAGGCATAGCCATTGGCTTGGCATTGGTTCTGATTCACATTGTTTGTATCCCTATCACCGGCACGTCGGTAAACCCGGCTCGTAGTATTGCTCCGGCTTTGTCCGAAGGTGGACAGGCTCTTTCTCAGCTGTGGTTGTTCATCGTTGCCCCATTCCTCGGTGCCATAATAGCCGCCTTTGTATGGAAGGTAATTGAGACGGAAGAAGCATAAAGTATTAGGTCTTGATATAAAAAGGGAGGCTGTGGATGTTCTTTCGCAGCCTCCTTTTTTCATGTCGGTACGCCCGGCATGAAACGACATTAAATTCCGGAGGTTCGAACCTTTTAGGCAAAAGGTTTGAACCTCCGAAAAACTTCAGATGTTTATCCGTTGAGAATCTCTTGGGCGAAACGGGCGTAATGGCCTTGCAGACCGTCGGCATATCGGCGGAGCACCTCTTCGCCAATGCCGTCCTTGTCTCCACAGAGGTAAAGAGCCCTTGCAAGATGCAATTCCTTCAATGCTATGTTTCGGGTGGAGGTATCCTCACGACCCGGCACCACAGAGCTACGCGCCTCGGCATACGAGCCTATTGAATGACCACGCACCCCGGGGGTTGTCAGCATAGCCGCCAATTGAGGTATGGCATCGCGACTGCCTATCGCCTCCGTCGCCATAGCGATGGCACGGAAATGAGAGAAATAATCTTCCGGCTCAAGCATCCTTGCCTTATCCAATACAGCGGAAAGCACTGACGCATCGTGGGCATTTCCCATCGCCATAATCAACGCATCCAGTCGACTGAGGCACGTACCAAACTGCCCCATGCCGGTGTAGTGCCAGCCTTCGTCCCATGCCTTATAGCCACGGATGGCATCTGCCAACACCTGTGCATGTCCGCCTTTACCCAAGATGCAAAGTATACTGGCAAGAATCACCTTTTCTTCTTGCGACGCTACCCCCGTTATACGTCCGCTGACAAGCTTGATACAACGTTCATAGTCGGTAAGGAGCACCTCAAGACCCTTATAGTGGTCGGTCACGCTATCGAGCGCCTTCTTCATCTCGGAGTTGCTGAAACCCTTGAACTCCTTGTCCGTCAGCACACGCTTAGGCAGGTTGCCAATCTCCACCAGATGACGCTGCACCTTCTTGATGTCTATCTTGCGAAGCGACTTGTTCTCCTTTATACACATGGCAGAGAGATAGCCCACGGCATAACCCTGGTTTTGCAAGCATGGCTGCATACGTATCACCGGCATGGCATCACGGTGGGCACTGGCTCCCAATCCGGTTGTAAGGATACCATCGAGACCCTTCGGCAGGAGACTGCGCAAAGGCACGTCCGCATCGTATACCACATGCTGTCTCTCCGGCGGATTAAGGATGAAGAGCGGGTCTATAATCATACCGTGAGTGTCGAACGAGCTCTTGTGATACGATATTGTGTCGGGATAGCGGCGATGGTTGATAACGTCGCAGGCAGTGATGATATACTCCCCTATTATGCGGCGGCGTTCACGCGTCTGAGGCATCTTCACCATATCATATTGTCCTTGTAATTTGGTCTTGGCCTGCACATAAGCACGCGACACATCCAATACGTCCGTATCGTCAACAAACAGCCAGTCGTTATTGTTGCAGTGGTCACCCGGTGCCCACTTGCCCGTTCCCGCGCCCTGTACGGCTATTGTCTTCTTGCCCGTATAGTCGAACTCTGCCCCGGCAGCAATGGCAACGTCGGCACTGCCGGTACTGTCTATCAAAATCTTCGAGAGAACGACGCCGCGACCAAAGGGGGTAGCCACCACAACGCCCTTCACCTTGCCGCCTTCCGTCAAGGCTCCGCATCCCATCACGCCGAACCACAGCTTGCCCCCTGCCTGCAAGAGCTCATTTCTGTGCCACTGCATCTTCCAGTCAGAAACGAAGTTGCCTTCTCTCTTGGGTTGTCTCGGATGGTCTTTGGGCGCCATTGCCAGCACGCTCTCATCCACATGGGCAGTATATCCTCCGCGGAACCCGTCCCAATAGGCTCCAATCATACCCAAGGTGCTCAGTCCACCCAATCCGTGGAGATACTCAATCACCAAGGTATTGACGCCATGCTTGGCGGCGGATACTCCGGCTGAAGCACCTGCCGTGCCACCTCCCAACACAACGACATCATAGCTACCCAAGACGGGAAGTGCCCCTGCTGGAGAGTCCACCATGCCTTTCTTCAGTGCCGGACGGAGCAGTGAGAGCAGTTCACCCACCTCGCCGTAGTTCGAGGCATTTGCCTTCTCTTGACGCACTGTGGCATGGGTTGGAATAGATATGTTCTTTGTTTCGTTGTGGACTGTCTCGCCCAACATCTCACCTATAAACAAGGCGGGGATGGGACGCATCACCTTTGCTGCCAACTCTCTCGGCATCTCGGCACACGGACCGAGCACCCACAGGTTGGCTATATTCTTCGATTTGAATGCCTGCATGGGTAACTCTCGCAAGGAAGAAGGAGCCCCCTCGTATGCCTTCTCGCTGTCGATTGTCTGCTTGGGGATATACCATAAGATATCCGAACTGTCAACCTGCTCCAAGTCCCATGTGGCGTTGCGGATAGTCTGCTCAACCTCGGCTATAGCTGCATACGAGGCGTCTTTGAGAGGCAGACGGAACGTATAGCGGGTCATCGGATGACTCTTCTCGCCCACCTTGATGGGCTTCAGCTCCTCGGCACGCACAATCTCCGGCGCTTCCTTTTTGGTGTTGCCCACCACGGTGTAGCTAAACTCCTGCTCTCCGGCAACGAAGGGCTTACGTTTTGCCCCCGCCATTGCTGCAACAGAAGCATTGTTGGTTGCATCTATAATGACCTTACAACGGATGGCTTGCCTGCCCGAACGGTTGGCAATAACAACACCCGCGGGATTGCCCGATGCGTCGGTCATCACATTCGTCACAAAACTGCTGTAAAGAAACCTAACGCCATTGTCAATCAGTTCGTCTTCCAATATCTTCTTCACCTGAAGCGGTGTAGGGTAGTCGCCAATGAAGAATATCTTCCTCGCAAGAGCAGTCTGCAACTTCTCTCCCTCCATACGGTCGTAGAGATGCGAACCGCATATATCTTCACCCAGATAAGGCATGTAGCCAACCAAAAAGACCTTACTACCGGCTTTGGCAGCGGCAACTGCTGCAGCCACGGCCCGAGAGCTTCCGCCCGCAACAACAAGGTCCACCTCCGTCATCACCGGAATCTTACGCGCCTCTTCATGGCAATATCCTTCGTCGGGAACAGCCGATTTCATTGCAGCCTTGGCTTCTGTCATGCTACCCAAAGAAGCCAACGCTCCCCCGGCAGCCGTCACCTTTAAAAAATCTCGTCGTGTAATCATGGTACATTGTTTTTAATCGTTCCAATAGAAAGTCCTTCAAAGGTATGAATTTTATTCTTTCGGGATTAATATAACGGCATCAGCAAACAACGGTCCCTTAGAGTTGCCACCATCAATTTTAATGGTAGAAGTCCAGTTTCCTTTTTCAAATGCGTACGTACCCAAACTCACCCATGAGCCTTTGTAAGATTTAGGCATTATCCTCACCTGATTGATTCCGTCTTTTCCGGTAATATCGAAAGCCATAACCTCAGGCATATCCTTATCAGAGAGCGCCGTACAGTAAAAGAAAACTTCATAGGTACCAGTCTTCTTAATAACAGGTATAAATGTAAATGAGCAATCTTTCTCAGTGTTTGCCGACTTCAAAAAACTATTCTTATAGTGTGCTCCGAAACATTTCCACCATGACCCTGACCCTTTTATTTTGTCAATATCACTGTCATCAACTAATATCTCCGGAATAGAGCCATCCAAATAAGGATTGTTCTTCAGAATTCCTCTTAGTTTTGTCACATCTATTGTTTGCACATCTGTATTGTCATCAATTGCCAATGCCGATGCTACGGCAGCCGATTGCCCCAACACCATAAAGACCGGTTCCATTCGGATGGAACCAAAAGCAATATGGGAGGCAGAGATACAGACTGGAACCAACAAATTAGTACATTCTTCGCGTTTGGGTGTAATGCTCTTATATGAAATTGGATAAGGAGGAAAACCATGATATTGAACATCTCCTTCATTTTTCACCATGCCATTTGTCACTATACGTTGGCAATTATGAGAATCCATTCCATAGGCTGCCATTCCAATTGCGTCGCCTACAGTTTCTTCCCCTTGGCAATTTTTTTGCGTCATAATATATTCTCCGTTCAAACGTCGGGCCTCACGCACATATAATTGAGTTGGGAAATTGTCGTTGTCTACAAATTCATCTTTAGCCCATCCGAATCTTGAAACTTGCTCACGAAGTTCAGCTGGAACCCTCTCGTCATGTGTAAGAAAGTAGAGTAGTCCTTTTGTATAGTCCACATGTTCTTGCCAAATTCTTTCACGGGTTGCATAGTCTCCGTCAGGATATTCATAACTCATGCCTATCATATCCGTTGACAATGGCCCACGATTGTTTACATCATATTTATTATCCGGCATAATCCCCCAATTAAATAACAAATAATTGTCTATATGAGAATCCATTTTACGCATAGCCCGTGCCAACAATTCGTATTTGGATGGGTCATAGTTTGCCGGTTTTTCAAACGGACGTTGGTTCTCTTTGTTGTCGGTGAGACATAGACGAAAATTATATGCCTGTACAAGTTTGTCGCCACAGCCCCTTTCCTTCAGAGTATTTGATTGGATACCCCAACACAAACCACTGGCGGGATTTCCTTCTTCTTTATACGGGTCAACCCCATCCGGAAATTGATGTGCAAAAAGCATTTGGACTCCATTAAGAGTTTCATCATATTCTTCGTTTCCTTCACGTCCCACAAAATAGGAGACTCCGGACTTGGCCATTAAATCTCCTTCGTACGAACAATCGATAAATTGTTTGGCTTTAATCTGCATCAAACTCTCTTCTTTCGGATTCCGAGAGTCTTCTAAGGTGATACTTTTTATCTTTTTATTTTGGACTTGAGCATCTATTATGCGACGGTAATACAAGACATCCAAATCTGCATCTTCCACGAAGCGATTCATGGTTGCGGTAGCCACACTCGGCGGAAAAGTCCATTGCTCAAATTTATTGTAGTGTTCCCCTATACGACGATAAAAAAGACGGGCAAGTCCGGTAACGGCATACTTGTTCCCTATATCCGTCATTCCAAGACCACCTGTCGTCATACCGCCCAAATATTTCCCGGGTTCAATCAAAAGTACTGATTTGCCCATTTTTTTTGCAGAATAGGCAGCCACTACACCCGCCGATGTTCCCCCATAAATGCAGATGTCAACTTCTTTAACTGATGTGGATGTATTTCCTTCTTTTTGAGAATGACAAGAAAACAACGCCGCACAAATAATAAATATGGATATATTATACTTCATGATGATATATATATTTTGCCAATCGAGGTC
>CAVJCD010000160.1:0-5752 GCA_963648005.1 Tannerellaceae bacterium
CCTGCCACCACCTTTACCCACCTGGATGCTACCACCGTGTTGAGCCGTAAAATCACGGAGCTCGGTATCTACCCGGCTGTTGACCCATTGGAATCCACCTCCCGTATCCTCGACCCGCTTGTTGTGGGCAAGGAGCATTACGAGACAGCCCAGAGGGTAAAGCAGATTCTTCAGCGCAACAAGGAGCTTCAGGATATTATCTCCATCCTCGGTATGGAGGAGCTCTCGGAAGAAGACCGTCGGACGGTCAACCGTGCCCGCCGTGTGCAGCGTTTTCTCTCGCAGCCGTTTGCTGTAGCAGAGCAGTTCACCGGCGTTCCGGGCGTGATGGTATCCATCGAAGACACTATCCGCGGATTCAATATGATTATGGACGGCGAGACCGACGACATTCCCGAGCAGGCATTCCTTAATGTCGGGACCATTGAAGACGTGATTGCCAAGGGAAAGAAACTGGCAGAACAGGCAAACTGATAGAAGGATGGAACTTGAAATCATATCTCCCAACGACGTTCTATTCAAGGGCGAGACAGAGTATGTATCCTTTCCCGGAAGAGAGGGAGCATTCGATGTGTTGCCTCACCATGCTCCGATGATAGCCGCCCTCGGTGCCGGCAGCATCAAGTATCGGATTGAAGGGCAAGAGGGAGAGCAAGAGATAAAAATACAAAGCGGCTTCGTGGAGATAAAAGACGACAGGTTGTCGGTTTGTATCGAATGAAAAAGATTGAGAACATCATGAACAGCATAAGAAACAACAATCTGTTGTGGTTGGCCATCCTGCTGCTGACGTTTGTCGGGCTTCCGGCAAATGCTGCCGAAGAGGGCAAGCAGGGCGAGGTTGACGTACAAGAGATTGTTTTCTCTCACATCAAAGACGCCTACACCTGGCACATCACGGAGTGGAACGGCAAGGAGATATCCATCTCGCTCCCCATTCTGCTGAAGAGCGAAGAGCAAGGTTGGGACTTCTTCCTTTCCTCACGCCTTGGTCACGGAGCTACGTATCACAACTTCCGCATCGCCTCTGAAGGCAAATATGCCGGGAAGGTGGTGGAGAAGAACAGCCGCGGGGAAGAAGTAAGGCCCCTGGACCTCTCGCTCACCAAGAACGTATGCGGATTGTTCCTCAGCAGCGGACTGTTGCTTTTCATCGTGCTTCATTCGGCACGTTGGTATAAGAAGCATCCCAATGAAGCGCCAAAAGGATTTGTGGGACTGATGGAAATGGCCGTTGTGTTTATCAACGACGAAGTGGTAAAGAAAAGCATCGGGAAGGAATACAAGCCGTTCTCGTCTTACCTCTTGACGGTGTTTTTCTTTATCCTAATCAACAACCTCATCGGTATCATCCCGGTATTCCCCGGCGGAGCCAACATCACAGGCAACATCACCGTCACAGCGGTGTTGGCAATATGCACCTTCTTGGCAACAAACCTGTTTGCCACCAAGGCATATTGGAAAGATATCTTTTGGCCCAACACTCCCATGTTCCTAAAGTTCCCGTTGCCTATCATGCCCTTCGTGGAGTTCTTCGGGGTATTCACCAAGCCGTTTGCCTTGATGATTCGTTTGTTTGCCAACATTATGGCGGGGCATACCATCATCCTTGCGCTCACATGCCTGGTGTTTATCACCTCCTCAATGGGCGCAGCAATCAACGGGGCAATGACGGTTGTATCCGTATTGTTCAACATATTCATGAACTGCCTCGAGCTGTTGGTGGCATGCCTTCAGGCTTACATTTTCACCATGTTGTCGGCAAACTATATCGGGATGGCAAAGGTGAGAGACTAAAACAAGTATATTATAGAAAAACGAGAATAATAATTCATTTAAACAACTGAGATTATGTTATCAGCAATTTTATTACAAGCAGCAGCCGGAATGGGCATTGCTAAGTTCGGTGCAACCATTGGTGCAGGATTGGCCGTTATAGGCGCAGGTATCGGTATTGGTGTGATTGGTAAGGGAGCCGTTGAAGGTATCAGCCGTCAGCCGTCGGCATCGGGCGATATCCGTACGTCCATGCTTATCATGGGTGCCTTGGTTGAAGGTGTTGCTTTGTTTGCCGTAGTGGTTTGTTTCTTGGCTTTGTTCCAATAAAAAGATTGAGCCATGTCATTGCTCACACCAGATGCAGGGCTTCTGTTTTGGATGGTCCTCTCCTTCGGTATCGTCTTTGTCGTTCTTTCCAAGTACGGCTTTCCGGTAATTGTGAAAGCCGTTGAGAAGAGGAAGGAATACATCGACCAGTCCCTTGAATCGGCACGCGAGGCAAGCCGTCAGCTTGCCGGCATCAAGGACGAGGGCGAAAAGATATTGGCTGAGGCGCGCGAGAGGCAGAGCGAAATCCTGAAAGAGGCCATGGCAGAAAAGGAACAGATAATAAGCGAAGCCCGCGAGAAGGCTTCCTTGGAGGCACATAAGCAAATGGAAGAGGCCACTCGGCGTATCGCGGAGGAGAAAGACAAAGCGATACGCGAGATACGTACCGAGATTGCCGACCTCTCTGTTGCCATTGCCGAGAAAGTGATGAAGGAGAAAATCAGCCGCACGGATGAGCAGGAGAAAATCATCAATGGGCTGCTTGATGAAATTTCGTTCAGTAAATCGTAGGATATGGATGTAGGAACAATCTCTTCCCGATACGTCAAGGCGCTCTTTTCATTGGCAAAAGACACAAAGGCGGAGACGGAGGTATACAACGAAATGAAGATGCTTGCCGAGGGGTTCCAAGAGGAGCCGAAGCTGGAGTCGGTGTTGAGGAATCCTCTCCTTGCAATGGAAGAGAAGGCCAAGTTGCTCACTACAGCAGCCGGAGGAAGCGTCAGCGAGTTGTTTGCCCGCTTTATCCGCTTGGTGCTTCAAAAGGGGAGAGAGAGTATGCTGCCGCTCATGGCACGTATTTATATACGTATGTATCGTGAGGACAAGAAAATCACGCGGGTGTTGTTTGAAACGCCCGAGCCGATAAGCGAGGCCACCGAGGAGCATCTGAAGAAACGGCTGAAGGAAGAGACCGGCAACACCATTGAGTTCTCCGGAGCAACAAAGCCGGAGCTGATAGGCGGGTTCGTGCTGCGTATCGGAGGCTACCGCCTTGATGCCAGCTATGCAGGCCAATTGCGGGAAATCAGAAATCAGCTAATCGAAAAACATTAAAACGAGAAAAAACGTATGACAGACCAGATAAAAGTAAGTGAAGTTTCCGCCGTACTGCGCCGGCAGCTCGAAGGTATTCAATCCGACGTACAACTGGAGGAAGTGGGCACCGTGCTACAGGTGAGCGATGGTGTGGCACGTATCTACGGGTTGGACAAAGCCGAGGCAAGCGAGCTGTTGGAGTTCGACAACGGGATGGAAGCCATCGTCATGAACCTTGAGGAAGACAACGTGGGTGCAGTGCTTCTGGGACCTACCGACCAGGTGAAGGAGGGCGACACAGTGAAACGTACACGCCGCATCGCTTCCATCAACGTAAACGAGAATATGATTGGACGTGTGATTGACCCTCTTGGCAATCCTCTCGACGGGAAAGGGGAAATCACCGGAAAGAAATATGAGATGCCTCTGGAGCGCAAGGCTCCGGGTGTTATCTTCCGTCAGCCGGTAAACGAGCCGTTGCAGACAGGTATCAAGGCTGTGGATGCCATGATTCCTATCGGACGCGGACAGCGCGAGCTTATCATTGGCGACCGTCAGACGGGAAAGACCTCCATTGCCATCGATACCATCATCAACCAACGCAGCAACTTCGAAGCCGGCGACCCCGTGTATTGCATCTACGTGGCCATCGGACAGAAAGGCTCCACGGTGGCTTCTCTGGTCAACACCCTGAGAGAAAAGGGAGCAATGGACTACACCGTGGTGGTCAGCGCAACAGCTTCAGACCCTGCTGCCATGCAATATTTCGCACCTTTTGCCGGAGCAGCCATCGGCGAGTTCTTCCGCGACAGCGGACGTCATGCCTTGGTTGTCTACGACGACCTCTCGAAGCAGGCCGTTGCCTATCGTGAGGTGTCGCTTATCCTCCGTCGTCCTTCGGGCCGTGAGGCTTATCCGGGTGATATCTTCTACCTCCACTCACGCCTCTTGGAGCGTGCGGCAAAGATTATCTCACAGCAGGAGGTGGCAGAGAAGATGAACGACCTGCCGGAGAGCATGCGTGAGATAGTGAAGGGTGGCGGTTCATTGACTGCCCTCCCAATCATCGAGACACAGGCGGGCGATGTCTCTGCTTATATCCCTACGAACGTAATCTCCATCACCGACGGACAGATATTCCTCGAGACCGACCTCTTCAATCAGGGTAACCGCCCTGCCATCAACGTGGGTATCTCCGTATCCCGTGTGGGTGGTAATGCCCAGCTGAAGGCTATGAAGAAGGTGGCAGGTACACTGAAAATCGACCAGGCACAGTTCCGCGAACTGGAGTCGTTCACCAAGTTTGGCGGCGATATGGATGCCGTCACTGCCTTCACCATCGACAAGGGACAAAAGAACACGCGCCTCTTGATACAGCCGCAATACAGCCCTATGCCCGTGGAGCAGCAGATAGCCATCCTCTACTGCGGTACGCAAGGTCTCTTGAAGGACGTTCCTGCGGATAAGGTACACGCTTTCGAGAAGGCATTCCTCCAGAAGCTCACCGTGGAGCACCAAAAGGATGTGCTCGACGTGCTGAAGAAGGGCGAGATTAACGATGATGTCCGCCATATCCTTGACGAGACAGCCAAACAATTGACCATAGAATAAAGTATAAGAGAGGGGAAACACCATGTCGTCACTTAAAGAATTGAAAGTTCGTCTTGCGTCGGTCAAGAACACGCAGAAAATCACTTCAGCCATGAAGATGGTTTCTTCAGCCAAGCTCCACCGCACGCAGGCCATCATCGGACGGTTGCTGGTCTACGAAGACCGGCTGAACGCCATTCTCAGCGGCACCTTGTCCACGGAAGAAGAGGAACTGAGCTCCCGCTTTGCTGCCGTGCGCGAGGTGAAGAAGGTCGCCATCGTTGCTTTCTCCTCCAATACAGGTCTCTGCGGTGCCTTCAATGCCAATGTGTGGAAGGCACTGTCGGAACAAATCCATAAGTACGAGGCTAAAGGCATCTCCCCAATCTTCTATCCCGTGGGGAAGAAGATTGCTGACGAGCTGCATCGGGAGGGCTATGCCACCAACGACAGCTTTATTGCCATAGGCGACAAGCCCACATACAACGATGCCGTGCGCCTGGCAGAGGAGCTGATGACGCTTTTTGCAGACAAGAAGGCAGACAAGATAGAGCTGTTATACCATCACTTCAAGAGCTCGTCGCAACAGGTGCTTACGCAAAAGACCTTCCTGCCCGTTGCCCTCCCCGAGAGGGATGCCGAGAAGGTTACGCCGAACTATATCTTCGAGCCTTCAGCAAACAAACTGCTCGATTTGCTGCTGCCCAAGACACTTCGCCTCGAGGCTTATGCCACGCTGCTCGACACCTCCACATCCGAGCATGCCGCACGTATGATTGCCATGCAGACGGCAAACGACAATGCCAACGACCTCATCCAGGAACTGACGTTACAATACAACAAGACCCGTCAGCAAGCCATCACCAACGAACTCCTCGACATCATGGGCGGCAGCTGCCGCTAAGCACAAGGGAACAACGTTTCTTGCCCCATGCAGATTGCACGAGCCGCGGAAACCGAGTTTCTTGCCCCATGCAGATTGCACGAGCCGCGGAAACCGAGTTTCTTGCCCCAT
>CAVJCD010000161.1:0-5746 GCA_963648005.1 Tannerellaceae bacterium
ACAGAGGAGTATCTGCCCGAGGTGGAGCACGACTTTAGGGAGACCATCCGCCCCAAGCACGGAGTGGAGGACGGGGAGTTCAGCCCCGCGCCTTACTATCAGGTGTTCCGCGAGAAGTACGGCTTTATCCCCAATCTGAGTATCGTAGACCTGCTGTTCAATATGGGGCCGGAAGGGTTCTTCGTCCTTCGCGACTCCATACTTAAGCACTAACCCCTTTATTCTTTCTGGAACTTGCGGCTAACCTTCACGAGGTTGGCTGTGAAGGTTACTATGTTCTGAGCCTCCTGCACCATGGTGAGGTATACCATGCTTACCTTGGTGCTGCCGCTCTGCCCCTGAATACGCTTCAGCTCGCCCTTCTTAAGGGCAGTGAGGCGGTTGGTAAGGTCCAGAGACCGGGCAATGAGGTCGTCCATATGGCGGTAGTCGTTCTCTTCAATCATGGCAGCACAGCGTTTGATGTATGCCGCCTCGCTCTCCGTCATGCTGCCGAAGTCGGTCTTCTGGATATCGTTGAGGGGACTGAAATTATTGTCCACATGCTCCTTGCAGGCATCGGTCATACGGCGTATGCAGAACACTATCTCGCTGGCGAAGTCGTTGCCTTGGTAGTAGTAGAGACCCTTCTCCACGGCGATGTCGTGGTCCAGGTGGGTGACGCCGAGCGTACCGACACGCTTTACCTGTTTGAGGTGTATCTTCTTCTCCTCAACAGAGGTGAGCACCTTGCGCAGCTCGCGGAGGTTCTCGTTCATGAAGCCGCGGACCGACTTGTCGAGCATCTCTGAGGTGAAGAGCAGAACAGAGTGGAGCTCCTCGCGGCTATGTTCGCGGAACAAAGACAATGCCTCGCGGCCGTCGGTAGCGTTGCGAAGCTTGGCAACAGTGGTGTTGACCTCTTCCTTGAGGGCTTCTTTCCTGAGCTTCTTATTGTAGGCAATCTGATTGCGGATAAGCATATATACAGCCACGCCAACCATGGCAACCATGGCGGTTATGCCCCCGAAGTGTATCAGGAGGGCTACCAGGAAGCAGATGGTAAAGGCAGCGCCGGCGGTGATGAACCATCCGCCTATGACCGAGAGCACACCGGTGATGCGGTATACTGCACTCTCGCGGCCCCAGGCACGGTCTGCCAAGGAGCTACCCATGGCCACCATGAATGCCACGTAGGTGGTAGACAGAGGCAGCTTGAGGGAGGTACCCAGCGCAATCAAGAGGCCTGAGAGCACCACGTTGACGGAGGCACGCACGAGGTCGAAGCTGGCTTTGTCCTCAAGTATTATCTCGTCGTTGTTGAATCGGCTGTCCACCCACTCTTTCATCCGTGGCGGCACCACGCTGAGGAGAACCCCTGCGGTGTTGGAGCATGTTCTTACCAGCACACGGGCAACGGGCGAGGTGCCGAAGTTCTCCGTCCCTTCCGTCTGGCGCGAGAGGTCGAGCGATGTCTTGATAACGCTCTGTGCCTTCTTGGATGTTACCAGTGCGATGACCATCACCACTCCCGCTCCTGTGAGGAAATACCACGGCGTATGTGCCGACTCGCAGAGGGAAGACATCAGGAAGGTATCCGTAGTGGTTGTACCGCCCTGGGCAATCAGGTCCATATACGAGGAGTAGCCCGCCAGGGGTACACCTATGAAGTTCACCAGGTCGTTGCCCGCAAACGCCAATGCGAGGGCGAAGGTACCCAAGAGCACCACCACCTTGAAGACGTTGACCTTCAGCCAATGCAGCACCTGCATCAGGATGGTGAAGCCCAGGAATGCCCCCCACACTATCTCGTCGGTATGGGCATATACCGCCTCTGCCCAGTCGCTGGACATGAAGGAGCTGCCCTTGAGACCCTTTATCAGCATGAAGTAGATGATGGACGTGGCCGCCAGGCCCCCGAAGAGGGCTATGGAGTATTTCATGTGGCGACGGTAGTTGAACGTAAATATCAGACGGGAGAGGTATTGCACCAGTGTACCGAACAAGAAGGCAATGGCCACGGAGAGGAATATCGCCAAGATGACTGTGAATGCCTTATCGGTGTTGAGCAGCTGACCCAGCTGCAATGCCCCGTCGGAATCAGCTATCTTGACAATGGCAAGCGCCACCGTGCCCCCAAGGAGCTCGAACACCAGCGATACGGTGGTGGAGGTTGGCATGCCGAGGGAGTTGAACACGTCCAAGAGCACCACGTCCGTAAGCATCACGGCAAACAGTATGCACATTATCTCAGAGAAATAGAACTGCTCCGGCTGGTATATCCCGTGGCGCGCTATGTCCATCATACCGTTGGAGAGCGAGGCACCCACAAAGATGCCTATTGCCGCTATGACCATGATTACCTTAAACGATGCGGCCCTCGAACCGATTGCAGAATTCAAGAAGTTTACTGCGTCATTGCTTACTCCCACCGATAGGTCGAACACTGCCAGCACAAACAGGAATATCACGAGGAACAGATAAAATGTTTCCATACAAGTGTGTTACATATTCGCCGGTAAAGGTCTGAATCTGATATTTCACATGTGTTACGCACATGTTACAAAAATGTTACGCCACGGGGCATCCCCGCCGGGAGGGCGTATGAACCACATACCCAAGCCCACATATATGCCCCATGCCCCAATCCCACCACCGCACAAGCCCGGGACAGCACTTATTATCTCGAACGTGATATTTTATTATTCCGTACGGAATAGAAAGATATTTACCGCTGCATATTTGGATATTCCGAACGAGATACTACCTTTGAGCAGCCAATGGGGGAAAGTCCCCCTCGGGCGTGACACGTAAATGGGAACTTATGGAGAAGAAGAGGCCGGAGTGGCAAGTGAGACTGTATCCGTCCTACCTCAAGGGGGTGGAAGGAACGCTGGTAAGGGTTGTACAGAGAGGCACGCTGTCGCTCGACAGTCTGGCGGAGCTGCTTGAGGAACGCACCGGCATCTATCGGGCAGAGGCAACGCGTGCCGTCGTCAGCCTGCTGACCAACCTTGTGGAGGAGAAGCTGCTGGAGGGATATGCCGTGAGCAGCGACCTCGGGACGCTTACCCCTTGCGTGGAGGGGTGCTGGGACTATAACCGCGTGCAGCCCAAGGCGCGTGCCAAGAACACGGCGAAGGTGAACTTCCAACTCAGCCCGCGGCTCAAGAAGTCGCTCAAGAACCCTCTGTTCCACAGCATCGACAATGCCCGCCAAGGGCCGTCGTTCGATGCCGAGGAACGCTTCCCCATAAACGACAAATGGGAGTATGTGATGCCCCCGGATGCCATCATCCTCCTCAAGGGGCAAAGGCTGCTGATGAACGGCGACGACCCCTCGTGCGGCTTCTATATCCTTGATGCCGAGAGCGGCAAGGTGTGTCGCTTCTTCCCCCGCGAAGAGATACTTCACAACACGCGCAGCACACTGATGGTGCAGCTCCACGGCGAACTGCCCCCGGGGCTCTACCTCTTCCGCGTGGTAAGCCAGTGCACCACCACCTCGCGCCCCCTCCTCAAGCCCCTGGGCTTTACCTCGCCCGTGCCCTACCGCATTCCCGGGGAGTAAGGCTTGCCGCCCCGGGTTTGTTTGCTATCTTTGCCTCCCGCAAAACACATATACATGAAACATACTGCTACCGCCATACTCCTTCTCCTTCTGCTCCTCTTGACAGTCTACCCCACGCATGCCGACACCGGCACGGACGTCAGCCTCAGGCTCTCGGGGCGCCTCATCACCGACGGCGGCGTGTACTTGGGCTCCCCCAGTGACTTCCACTCGGGCGTGGGCATCACCGACCTCAGGCTGGGCGCCAAGCTGAGGATACAGTCATGTTGGTATACCAAGATAGACGTGGGCTTTGCAGGTAATAAGGTGTCCATCAAGGATGCCTTCACCGAGTATGGCAAGGACGGCAACTGCTTCCGCGCCGGATACATGCTGGGCTACTACAGCCTCGACCAGTCGAGCAGCACCAACGACCTGCTCTTCAACACCGGTGCCAACTCTGCCGAGACCTTCTATCCGGGCCGCAGAATAGGAGTGTCGTATACCCGCAACATGGCCTCGTACTACCTCTCCGCCGGGGCATTCTGGGGCGACGGACTCAGCTTCCCCGACTCCACCCGCCGGGGCTGCAACTTCTCCCTCCGCACCGTGTGGCGCCCCGTCAACACCTCCGAACGCCTTATTCACCTCGGCACAGGGGCTCTCTTCCGTGTACCCGACGAGGATACCGGAACACGCTCACGCAAGGTCAGCCTCCACAGCACCGGCGTCACCTACCTCACCTCGCCACGTACCCTCGACCTCACCATAGCGGATGCCCGAAGCCAGGTGCAGGCCAATGCCGAATGCCTCCTCTTCCTCCACAGGTGGATGCTGCAGACAGAGTATATGCTCACCTCCGTGAGCCGCTCCGCCGACATGCCCTCCTTCACCGCCCACGGAGGCTACCTCACCGCCGGCTTCCTCCTCAAGGGCACAGGGTATACCTACGATGCCCTCGACGCCCTGCCCGTCATGCCCCAGGAGCCACGCTCGCTCCTTCTGGTGTGCCGCTACAACTACACCTGCCTCAACGATGCCGGCTGCAACCTCATGGGGGGCAGCCAGCACGACCTCTCCCTGGGGCTCAACTACTACTTCAACAAATACATCTCCTCGCGCCTCAACTATTCCCGCCTGTGGCTCGACAAGTACTCACCCCTGGGCCAGTGCTCCCTCAATCTCCTCCAACTGCGCCTCCAGATACGCTTCTGAGCACACGCTTATTATTCCATCTGTCCACAAGGGGGTTTCCTGTCGATTTATTACTTTTGCGCTCAAAAATATACGAATGAGTTACAATTGGAACACACGGACAGAGCTTCTCCTGGGCACGGAACGGACGGAGTATCTATCGCACTGCCATGTGCTGATTGTAGGTCTGGGAGGCGTGGGTGCCTATGCCGCCGAGCAGATATGCCGCTCGGGTATCGGGCGCATGACCATCATAGACGCCGATAAGGTGAACGAGAGCAACATCAACCGTCAGCTGCCCGCGCTCCACTCCACCCTGGGTATGCCCAAGGCAGAGGTCATGGCACAAAGGCTGCTCGACATCAACCCCCGGCTCGAGCTCACGGTGCTCTGTGAGTTTCTTCGCGACGAGCGCACGGACCTCCTGCTGTCCTCCAACAAATACGACTTCGTGGTGGATGCCATCGATTCGCTCAGCCCCAAGGTATACCTCCTTGCCTATGCCTACAACCACAACATACCCATCGTATCCTCCATGGGCGCCGGCGCCAAGACAGACCCCTCGCAGGTGAAGATTGCCGACATATCCAAGAGCCATAACTGCACCCTGGCACGGGCCATACGCAAACGGCTCCACCATATGGGCATCAACCGGGGTATCCCCGTGGTGTTCTCCACCGAGTTCCCCGACCCAGACGCCATAGTGGAGGTAGACAACGAACAATGCAAGAGAACAACCACCGGGACAGTGGCATACATGCCTGCCGTCTTTGGCTGTTACCTGGCTTCATACGTAATAAGAAATATCTGAGATATGATGATAGAGACACAAGGCATTACCAAGAGCTTCGGCAACCTGAAGGTGCTGAAGGGCATCGACCTGAGAGTAGACAAAGGTGAGGTGGTGGCCATCGTCGGCCCCAGCGGGGCTGGCAAGACTACCCTGCTGCAGATTATAGGCACACTCGATACCCCCGACTGCGGACAGCTGCTCATCAACGGCACCGACACCGGCAAGCTCTC
>CAVJCD010000162.1:0-5720 GCA_963648005.1 Tannerellaceae bacterium
GACTGAAAGACCGCAAGGGGTTTGAGGAATATCTCCAGGGACAGCTCGACAAGATTGTTCTGCCCGGCAAGGACGAAGCATTCCTTCGCACCAAGATGCTGGAGATGTATTCCAACCCGCTAAAGAACCACCTGCTTAGTCAGGAATAAAGGGATTGTAGAGGAAGGGAACCACCCGGTTTTCTTTCAGCGATTGCTTCACGTCGATAAGCCGTTGGTTGCTGCTGCCGCGAAACAGCAGGTCCTCATCGCGCAGGGCCTGCTCAAATCTTCCGTCCACAAGAACGTCGATATATTGAAGGAGGGCAGCCTGAGAAGGGTTCTGCAGCAGATTCTCGTAGAGATAGCCGGTGTAGCACCATATATCTTTCCCACTTCTTTCTTTTATGGCACGAGCCAGGAGGGTGAATCCTTCGGGCTGAAACATGGGGTCGCCGCCACTGAAGGTGACGTTGGCAAACTCGTCGGCAAGGACCCTCTCAAGTATCTCCTCGGTAGACATAAGTTTGCCGTTGTTGATGTCCCACGACTCCGGGTTATGGCAGCCGGGGCATTTGTTGGGGCACCCGGCTGCATAGATGGCGGTCCTGAAGCCCGGACCGTCGACTGTTGTGTCTTCTACTATGTCCAGTATGGAAAGCATGATGAGGCATCTCCTTTTTTAGTCGTGAACAACGCGGTCGTTGAGCTCGGCAAGTTTGGCTTTGTTCCAACGGTCGGTTGTGCCCACCAAGTAGCCTGTGATGCGCTGCAGCTTGTCCACATTCTTGCTGCCGCACTTGGGGCATTCAGTCATCTTGGCGTCGGCATTCTCGTAGCCGCAGTCGAGGCAACGGTTGCGGTTGTGGTTCACCGAGCCATATCCGATGTTGTATTTGTCCATCATGTCCACCACATTCATTATCACCTTGGGGTTGTGTGTGGCGTCGCCGTCAATCTCCACATAGAAGATATGTCCGCCGCGGGTAAGTTCGTGATAAGGAGCTTCCACCTCAGCCTTGTGGCGCGCACTGCATTTATAATATACCGGAACATGGTTTGAGTTGGTGTAGTAGTCGCGGTCGGTGATACCCTTCAGCGAACCGAACTCCTTGCGGTCGCGCATAGTGAACTTGCCCGAGAGACCTTCGGCTGGAGTTGCCAGGATGCTGTAGTTGTGATTGTATTGCTCCGAGAACTGGTTGGCACGGTCGCGCATATAGGTCACAATCCTTAGCCCCAGTTCCTGCGAGGCGGCGTCCTCGCCATGGTGCTTGCCGGTGAGGGCAACAAGGCATTCGGCCAGCCCGATGAACCCTATGCCCAGTGTACCTTGGTTGATAACCGAGGCAATGGTGTCGGTGGGTTTCAACTTCTCGCTGCCGAGCCAGAGGGAGCTCATCAAGAGAGGGAACTGCTTGGCGTAGGCTGTCTTCTGGAACTCCATGCGTTCGTGCAGCTGGCGTGCAGTGATATCAAGCATATTGTCGAGCTTGGCAAAGAAACGTGCGATACGAAGCTCGCGGTCTTCGATGTTCATGCATTCAATGGCAATGCGTACGATGTTGATGGTGGAAAAGGAGATGTTGCCGCGTCCGATGGATGTCTTCGGCCCGAAACGGTTCTCGAACACACGTGTACGGCATCCCATTGTTGCCACCTCATAGATGTAACGCTGCGGGTCGTCGGCCTTCCAGTCCTCGTGGTAGTTGAAAGTAGCATCCAGATTCAGGAAGTTGGGGAAGAAACGGCGGGCAGTAACCTTGCAAGCCAGCTCGTAGAGGTCGTAGTTGCGGTCCTCGGGCAGATAGCTCACACCACGTTTCTTCTTCCATATCTGGATGGGGAAGATTGCCGTTTCACCATTACCCACGCCCCGGTAAGTGCTTTTGAGTATCTCGCGGATGATGCATCGGCCTTCGGCAGAGGTGTCGGTCCCGTAGTTGATGGAGCTAAACACAACCTGGTTGCCGCCACGTGAATGGATGGTGTTCATGTTGTGGATGAAGGCCTCCATCGACTGGTGTACACGTCCTACGGTTTTGTTCATTGCATGCTGGATGATGCGCTCGTCGCCACTAAGACCCTCCAAGGGACGAGAGATGTAGTCGTCCAATGCCACATTATACAGATGAGAATAGTCTGCCCCGTTGAGCTCCTCAAGGTTCTTTATCTCTTCGATGAAACTGTTGCGCACGTAGGGAGCAAGATAGAAGTCGAAGGCAGGGATGGCCTGTCCGCCGTGCATCTCGTTTTGCGCAGTCTCCAGGGAGATACATCCAAGGATACTTGCCGTCTCTATACGTTTGGCAGGACGCGATTCGCCATGTCCGGCAGAGAAACCATACTTAAGGATGCGGTCCAGAGGGTGCTGTACGCAGGTAAGGCTCTTGGTGGGGTAGTAGTCCTTGTCGTGGATATGGAGATAGTTATGGGCAACGGCATCTTTTACTTCTTCGCTCAAGAGATAGTCGTCAACGAAGGGTTTGGTGGTCTCGCTCGAGAACTTCATCATCATGCCTGCCGGCGTGTCGGCATTCATGTTGGCATTCTCGCGAGTCACATCATTGGATTTGATATTGATTATCTCGAGGAATATGTCGCGGGTCTTGGCCTTGCGGGCAATGCTTCGCTGGTTGCGGTAGGCGATATATTTCTGGGCAACATCTTTGCGGCTACTGTTCATTAGCTCCAGCTCGACGGCATCCTGTATTGCCTCGACCGTCATCTGAGGCTCTCCCTTAAACGAAACATGGTCGGTGATTTGACGGATAAGCTGCAGGTCCTCCCCCATTTCGGTATGCAGCATTGCTTTTCTGATTGCGGTGGCTATCTTTTCTTCGTTGAAACCAACGATACGCCCATCTCGTTTTACAACTGTCTGTATCATGATAAAAGTGATAAAATGGTTATTGCTTTTTGTGTGGAGCAAAGATATACTCGTTTGCTGTAAAGTTTTCTTTTGGGAAAACTTTTAACTATGTTAAAGTCATCAAGCGATTGAAATACAGATACGGGAAAAGTTAAAACGGAAAACTTTGCAGAAATATCCGCCATGAAAGTTTTCTTAAATGAACTATTTCTTGGAACAAGAATCATGCGTCAGAAGCCTCCGCGCCACGCGCTGAAACAAGATTCATGCGTCAAGGGCCTCATGCAGTTTGCATGGAGCAATAATTTCTCTGCTCTTGCAGGGTAACAATAAAAATTTTCTACATTTGCCGCCGAATCGGTTTCGTATTACTCGACCGGGTGATGCGAATTAAAAGGGAATCGGGTGGAAGTCCCGTACAGTCCCGCTGCTGTGAAGCTCCGTTCAACATTCTGAAAACGACCAATGCCACTGACGTTTGTCGGGAAGGCTTCAGAATGGGAGTCAGTCAGAAGACCTGCCATTCATCAATAGCTGATTTTCTCGTGGGTTAGAAAAGTTGCTGAGAAGGGGAGAAGGATTTCTCCCGAACAACATTTTAATGTATTGATATGATACGGAAAATATTGGTCGCAAATCGTGGCGAGATTGCGTTGCGTGTGATGCGTTCTTGCCGGGAGATAGGATTCCCGGTGATGCTGAAAGTCTCGATGGGCGACGGAATTGTGTATGCCTATACCGAGGCAGGCCCGTTTCAAACTGATACAAGCATTGGAGATGGCAAAAAACAAGAGCCGGAGCAATCCGCCGAAGAAACACGGCAACATGCCGTTATAATTAATTTGTTGTTAGATGTATTGAATTGAATCCCTGTTGGCCGTGAGGTTGGCAGGGGTTTGGTTGAGAGACTAAAGAGGGTAGAGAAGATAGAAACATAAGGATATATGGAATGGATAAATGAACTGTTGTTGGGCGAAGGGATAGGTCATTCCATCCTTTTGCTCTCGGTGGCGATAGCCGTGGGCATCCAGATAGGCAAGGTACGTCTGTGGGGCGTTTCGCTCGGCATAACCGCCGTGTTGTTTGTCGGCATTCTGCTGGGACATTTCGGGTTTACCATCAATCTTTCCGTGATTCAGTTCTTCAAGGAGTTTGGATTGATATTGTTTGTCTATTCTGTGGGCTTGCAGGTTGGTCCCGGCTTTTTCTCTTCGTTGAAGAAGGGAGGGCTGACGCTTAATGCCCTGGCTTGCGGTATTGTTTTCCTCGGCGTTGTGACGGCATTGGTCATCCATCTCATTACGGACATACCCATCCCTACGATGGTGGGAATCCTGTCGGGCGCGATAACAAACACACCTGGCTTGGGTGCTGCCGAGCAGGCTTTCACGGACATGACAGGGAAGTCGGACGATACAATTGCGCTTGGCTATGCCGTGGCATATCCTTTGGGCGTGGTTGGCATCATTCTCTCGATGTTGATTGTCCGCCATATCTTCCATGTCAGTTTCGAGAAGGAAACGGCGCAGCTTGAGGAGGAGAACAATACGCATGGCAGCGACGCGACCCCCATTTCGCTTGTAGTGAAGAATCCTGCCATTTTCGGACGGAAGGTGATGGAGTTGGGGCGATTCCTCGAGCACCGGCAGTATGTGATATCCCGCATATGGCGGAAGAAGAGCAACAAGGTTGAGATAGTGACCGACGACACTGTGTTGGACGAGGACGACAAGATATTTGTTATCACCACGGAGCACGACGCGGATACACTGAGGGCCTTTGTGGGGCTCGAGATTTCGATGGACCGCAAGCAATGGATTCCTGCGGAGAGTGCTTTTGTGAGTCGAAAAATCATTGTCACCAAGCCGGAACTGACAGGCACCCGCCTGGGAGATTTGCAGATGAGGCGTCTACATGGCATCAACGTGACGCGCGTGATGCGTGCCGGGGTTGAGCTTGTGGCCACTCCCAGATTGGGGTTGCAGGTGGGCGATAAGCTGACGGTGGTGGGCAGCGAGCTGGCCATCGACAAGGTGAGTAGCATTTTGGGCAACTCATTGAAACGATTGAAGGAGCCCAACCTTATCCCCATCTTCATCGGCATTGCCTTGGGTGTTGTGTTGGGAAGCATGCCGATTGCCATCCCCGGAGTTCCGCAGCCGGTGAAGCTGGGCTTGGCTGGTGGCCCACTGATTGTATCCATACTCTTGAGCCGCTTCGGATACCGCTATCGGTTGGTTACCTATACGACACAGAGTGCAAACCTTATGTTGCGTGAGATTGGTTTGGCGTTGTTCCTCGCTTGCGTGGGACTGAGTGCCGGTGAAGGGTTTGTGGACACAATTGTAAATAGAGGAGGACTTGCGTGGGTTGGTTACGGATTTATTATAACGATGTTGCCACTGTTAATCGTAGGTTTTGTTGCCAAGGGGTTCTTCCATCTGAATTATTTCACGCTTATGGGGCTGATGGCGGGCAGCACAACCGACCCTCCCGCCTTGGCATATGCCAACCTTACAGTGGGTAACGATGCTCCCTCTGTGGGCTACGCCACCGTTTATCCGTTAACGATGTTTCTGCGCATATTGACGGCGCAGCTGATGATATTGTTCTTCTGCTGAGTCGAGAGAGATTTGGCTGTAAGGATGATTGTTCAATAGTATTTCAAGTGGGGCCCTGCCGAAGTGATTCGTCGGGGCTTCGGTTTTGTTTGGCAGAAGCCTCCTGCTGTTTGCATGGACCAAGAAACGCGGTTTCCGCGGCTCGTGCAATCTGCATGGGGCAAGAAACGCGGTTTCTGCGGCTCGTGCAATCTGCATGGAGCAAGAAACTCGGTTTCCGCGGCTCGTGCAATTTGCATGGGGCAAGAA
>CAVJCD010000163.1:0-5702 GCA_963648005.1 Tannerellaceae bacterium
GGGTTGCCCGAAAGCGCTTATCTCAAGCAAGTGGAGAAGACCGGCAGCGAGGAACTTCGCATAGAGTTCCAAAAGGGAGAAATCCATGCTGTGAACGGCGAGGTGTTCGACGACAAGATTGCTGCGATACAAAAGGTAGAGAAGATTGGCTCGGCATACGGTATTGGTCGCGACATGCACGTGGGAGATACCATCATCGGCATCAAGGGCCGTGTGGGCTTTGAGGCTGCTGCCCCCATGCTGATTATCGGTGCACACCGTTTCCTAGAGAAATACACACTGAGCAAATGGCAACAGTATTGGAAGGACCAGGTGGCCAACTGGTACGGCATGTTCCTCCACGAGAGCCAGTACCTTGAGCCGGTTATGCGCGACATCGAAGCCATGCTGCAGGAGTCGCAACGCAACGTCAACGGCACGGCTATCCTCAACCTTCGCCCGCTTTCGTTCTCAACCGTAGGCATTGAGTCGAAAGACGATTTGGTGAAGACTAAGTTTGGCGAATACGGTGAGATGCAGAAGGGCTGGACGGCTGAAGATGCCAAAGGTTTCATCAAGGTTACATCCACACCTCTACGTGTTTATTACAACAACCATAAAGACGAAAAAATATGATTAAGATTGGAATTATAGGTGGCGCAGGATATACGGCAGGCGAACTCATACGCCTACTGCTCAATCACCCTGATGCCGAAATCGTGTTCGTGAACAGTAGCAGTAATGCCGGCAACCGCATCACCGACGTGCACTGCGACTTGTTTGGTGAGACCGACTTGCGTTTCACCGACCAACTGCCGTTGGAGGACATCGACCTCCTGTTCTTCTGTACTGCCCATGGCGATACGCGGAAGTTCATGGAGAGCCATACCATTCCTGAGACCTTGAAGATAATAGACCTCAGCATGGACTACCGTATCGCGAGCGACGAGCACGACTTCGTATATGGATTGCCAGAACTTAACCGCCGACGTATCTGCAACTCACGTCACGTGGCTAACCCCGGCTGCTTTGCCACCTGTATACAATTGGCCGTTCTTCCGCTGGCAAAGCATTTGATGCTTAACTCCGACCTGCATGTGAATGCCATCACCGGTTCTACCGGCGCCGGCGTAAAGCCCTCGCCCACCTCACACTTCAGCTGGAGGAACGACAATATATCAATTTATAAGCCGTTCACCCACCAGCACCTGGCGGAGATACATCAGAGCCTGCGTCAGCTGCAAAACAGTTTTGAGAGCAACATCAACTTCATCCCGATGCGGGGTAACTTCTCGCGCGGTATCTTTGCTACAACGTATATTGACTGCAAAGTGGAACTTGGCGAACTCCTACGTATCTACGAAGAATATTACGACGACCATTCGTTCACCTTCGTCACGGACAAGAATCCGAACCTAAAACAGGTGGTCAACACCAACAAATGTCTCCTCTATCTCCAGAAGTACGAAAACAAGCTGCTGATTGTATCCATGATTGACAACTTGCTGAAGGGTGCGAGCGGACAGGCGGTGCACAACATGAACCTGCTGTTCGGTTTGGAAGAGACCGTGGGGTTACACCTCAAGCCGTCGGCTTTCTAACCCGATTTATTTATTCTAAACGATTTGGTAAAATGAAACTATTTGATGTATATCCTCTATTTGATATAGAAATTGTAAAGGGCAAGGGTTGCCATGTGTGGGACAAGGAGGGAACAGAATACCTCGACCTCTATGGCGGTCATGCCGTTATCTCGGTTGGTCACAGCCACCCTACGTATGTGGCTGCCATCAGCGACCAAGTGAGCAAACTGGGGTTCTATTCCAACTCCGTTATAAACAGTCTGCAGCAGAAGCTGGCAGACCGCCTGGGCAAGTCCTCCGGCTACGACGACTATTCATTGTTTCTCATCAACTCCGGTGCCGAGGCAAACGAGAACGCACTCAAGTTGGCTTCGTTTCATAACGGCAAGAAACGGGTGGTAGCCTTCAAGCATTCTTTCCACGGACGCACCTCTGCTGCCGTGCGCGTTACCGACAATCCCAAGATTATCGCGCCGGTGAACGAAGGCTTGGCAGTAACCTACCTGCCCCTCAACAATGCGTCGGCAGTAGAAGCCGAGCTGAAAAAGGGTGATGTTTCGTCTGTCATCATTGAGGGCATCCAAGGCGTTGGGGGTATCCAACTACCAACGGATGACTTCATGAAGGAACTTCGCGCCCTCTGCACCAAATATGAGGTTTGCCTCATCCTTGATGAGATACAATCCGGCTACGGACGTAGCGGCAAGTTCTTTGCCCACCAATATGCAGGCATCCGCCCGGACCTTATCACCGTGGCTAAGGGCATTGGCAACGGCTTCCCGATGGGTGGCCTTCTTATCAGTCCGATGTTTAAGCCTGTCTACGGAATGCTTGGCACAACGTTCGGAGGCAATCACCTGGCTTGCTCTGCAGCAATCGCCGTATTGGATATTATGGAGAATGAGAAACTGGTGGACAACGCTGCCCATGTCGGAGCATTCCTTATCGACGAACTTCGCCGTCTGCCCGGAATCAAAGAAGTGCGCGGCAGGGGACTTATGATTGGCATCGAGTTTGAAGGACCAATCAAGGAGATTCGCAGCCGTCTGCTCTTCGACGAAAAGGTGTTCACGGGAGTGGCAGGCACCAACATCATACGTCTGCTCCCGCCGCTCTGCCTCTCCATGGACGAAGTACGCGAGTTCCTCGCACGCTTCAAAAAGGTGCTGAATAGCTGATAACTTAATTGTCTTTATATAAAAACCGAGTAGGAGGCAAATGCCTGCGATTGGTATTTACCTCCTACTTTCGTTTTCTTACCTCTCACGCCACCCATACGTGTGCTCCCGCATACCTTTCCACATCCGCGAGAAATATGATGCGCTATTACGCTACATGCCCGTTTTTATCTTGCAACACGTCTTTTTGACCACAAAAATATCTATTGCGAGCACGCAGAAGTTTTTTGCGACCTCCAGAAAACGTGTCGCGAGCACGCAAAGGCTTTTTATGACCTCCAGAAAACGTTTTACCCGGAAACAATATACTCTCCTTCCAGCCAATTTGCGGCGAAAAAAAAGAGGCTGCAAATTGCAACCTCTTTTTTATTTCGTAATCCTCACTGCGGGATTTTACTTGATGCCGAGCTTCGACTTGATAGCTTTGGGCAGTGCGTCTTTGTGAACAATGATGTTCATCGTCTTGTAGCGAGCAAAAGCTTTGGAAGCATACCATATACCCTCGTACTTGCCGGCCTTGCCCCAAGAGTTCTTTACCTTATAATATTCGTTACCGTCCTGGTCCTTGGCTGTACCATAAATCAGCATGCCGTGGTCGTCGGTTGTCTCACGATTGTCGTAAGCCAACTGACGTTCTGCCTGCGTGCACCATTTCTGAGGCTGCGGCTTGGTGGTAAGTTTCTTCTCCTCCGGTTTCATCTTCAACCAATGAGCCATATCCGAGCCACTCAGCTCCTGCACCTTCTCTACGTCCGGCATAACGGCAAGACCGTCGCGGGTAAAGCCGTCCTCGCTAACATCAGAACCCCACGCAATGGTGTAACCCTTGTCGATGGCGTTGTCGAACACTTCCATAAGCTCGTCTATCGGCAGGTTGTACGACTCGGCGTGACGCCAGTTGTCCTGTATCTCCAACGAGAACTTAGTGTAGAACGGATGATGGGTATAAGAAGTCAGCGACACATAATCGGAGGCCTTCAAGCCTGTTGACTCGTAGAACGACTTCGGAGTGTATTCCTTTCCTTTATAAGTAAACTTCTCGGGCACCTTGCCGAGGTAGATTTCGTGCACGGCAGCAACGGCTTTCTTCCACAACAGATTTTTGTCTTTATCAGCCTGGAACTTGCCGCCACGCGCCATGGCTGCCACCATCGCATCGGTAAGAGCCGACAATTCGCCGTGATTGCTCAACGTATCGTTATACATCACACCCGGACGCATCTCCTCTTCGGGCACCAACCCGAAAGTATCCATACCATATATTACATCATAAAACGAACCGCCCTGCGAAAACGAAGCGTCACCGTGAGTGCGCACTGCCATGTCGGCACGGTCCTGATACGTATGGTAAACGATAAACATCTCAGCAAAATCATACTCGCCCTTTCCCATGCGGAGCAACTCAGCCTCGAGGAAAGCCATCGAGGAATAGCACCAGCACGTACCTGCACGGTTCTGATTCTTGATTGATGTGATAGGGATTTCTTTTACTGTAGTGAAAACGAAGCCTTCTTCCTTTTCACCCTCATTCTCTTGTGCCCCAACCGGTGCCGCAGAGAACACACAAGCCAGCATCAAGCCGGCAACAACAAGTCTCTTCATTTTGTTCTTTTTGTTTGTCTTGGTTATACATTTTGGCGCAAAAGTAAGGGTTTTATTCCTTTTTTCATACTTTTGCCACCCACGGTTCCACAACAACAGACAAATAGAAAGATATGAAAATAACGATTATAGGCGCCGGAAATATCGGCGGAGCCATAGCCCGCGGGCTGGCAAAGGGGCAAATGTTTGATGCCTCAGACATTACCTGCACAGCGCAGACAGAAGCAACACTTGAGAAGTTAAGGGCCTTATGCCCCGGGATAGTGACAACGACAAGCAACTCCGAGGCAGTGCTTGGTGCCAACATCATCGTCCTTGCCGTAAAACCATGGCTACTGGAAACGGTTGCCGAAGAGATAAAGGACTCTCTCTCCCCCAATCAACTCATCGTATCCATTGCCGCAGGTATCTCTTTCGAGACGTTGGAGAAATATTTCGCATCAAAAGGCAAGGTTATATCTCCGCTTTTCCGCGTTATGCCCAATACCGCCATCGAGATACAGAACAGCATGACTTTCGTGGCTGCCCATGGTGTCACAAAGGAGCAATACGACTTGGTTGTCGGCATCTTCAATGAACTTGGATGCGCCATACCAATAGAAGAGAAGATGATGAGCGCTGCCACGGCACTTGCCTCATGCGGCATTGCCTATGCTCTCCGCTACATCCGTGCCGCCACGGAGGGAGGCGTGGAGCTGGGGTTCCGTCCACGCGAAGCACAGGAGATTGTTGCCCGCACAGTGGAAGGTGCAGCCCGGCTGTTACTGTCTCACGTCAGCCATGCCGAGGAGGAAATCGACCGCGTGACCACTCCGGGCGGAGTAACCATCAAAGGACTGAACGCGATGGAAGAGGCAGGCTTCACCCCCGCCGTCATCAAAGGACTACGGGCAAGCCGGTAGGTTATACACAAGCACAAAATCAGGCATCACCTCATATCTAAGGTCAAAGCTTTGTACCCGGGAAGTCCGCGTCTCGTAAGCGCGAATCTCTCCGCCCCGGGCAAGGGTGAACGGCTCCACATGCAAATGACGGGCAAAGTCCACTCCCCTTTGCCGTATCATTTTATATAATGCTTCTTTAGCGCACCAATAAACCAACAAGCGGCTCACTTCGTCATCAGTTGAAGAAGCCACTGCCTCATCTTCTGCCTCAGACAAGAATCGGCTGCGTACCCTCAGCACTCGCGGATGTCGGCGTTCTATATCTATGCCGGCTGTTCCCCCCTTCTGCAACAACACTGCGGCATAGCCTTCGGTATGGGATATACTAATAGATAATGTAGAGCCGGGCAGATAAGGCGCCCCGTCGGCATGATATGCCACTCGGCATTCCTCTCCCATCAGTGTTTTCAGCAACA
>CAVJCD010000164.1:0-5667 GCA_963648005.1 Tannerellaceae bacterium
CTTAAAAAGAATGAACACAAAAAAATCAAAGGATTATGGATGTTTTAAAAAAACTTGACTACAAGGAGGTGCTTGTCAGAAAACCGTTCTTCGAAATCTGCCCCGAAGGCTATATGTCGCATGGCGGTGTGTACAAGGCGGTTAACGATAATGTCACTGCTCCTAACGACTATCTCTACAAGAAGATTAAAACACAGGAGGATTTCCTTCGGGAGTATTACCCTACGGCACACCGTATTTTCGACCGCGTGGCTTACCCTGACATTATCAAGGAGAATCCTGACTATGACCCCGCTCACCCTGAGTATGGCCCGAAATTCTGCCGTCAGCCGATTACGCGCACGGCTTTCGCCTTCCAACAGCTTATTGCCAATAAGCACACGCTTCATGTCACAGGTAACGATGTGCAGTTTGAGATTGCCGACGGAACTACGGACAAAGAGGAGGAATTCCAGAGACTTCTCTCTACTTTCCGCAAAGGATGGCTGCTTGCCAACATGGAGATTCGCCACTATGAGGCTGTCAGAGCGCGTATGATTGTCGCGGAAGCGGCGGTGGTCGGATTTATTGCCGACGGCAAGTTCGGGGCTAAAACGCTTTCTGTAATGGAAGGGGACAAACTTTATCCTCACGTTGACTCTATCACCGGTAAACTGAAACTCTTTGCACGTAAGTATTTTGATTATGACGAGGATGGCACTAAACGTACGGAATGGGTTGAGGTGTGGGACGAGAAATATCTCCGTCGCTACAAACGTGGGCTGAAGGGCAATAGGGTGGTTGAAACCATCAAGGATATTTTTGGCATCGGCGGTTATGAATTGGTTACCATTGAGGAACACGGATTCCCATTCATTCCTGTTGCATACACACGGAATGACGACGGCCCGTGCTGGGCGCCGGTGCAGCGCAATATCGAGGACTACGAGGAGGCTTTCAGCTATCTGTCTGAATCAAACAAGAGCCTTGCATTCCCTATATTCTACGTGAAGGGCGATGGCGACGATGTCCAAATCGCCGGTGATATGAACGGCGCGGTTAAGTCTATCGCCATGCGCTACAAGGACAACGAGGCGGGATTCCTTAACGGTACTGATGCGTCTGACGCTTTTGCCACCCAACTGAACAAGGCGTATGAACTGATTTACGAACTGTCATTCACTGTCAAACCGCCGGAACTTAAATCGGGCGACCTTCCGGGTGTAGCTGTCAAACTGCTTTACTCCCCTGCCATTGAAATAGCTATGAATGATGCGCAGGAAATGCAGCCGTTCCTCGACCAGCTTGTTGACATCGCAAAGTTTGGTATCGGCTACGAAAACAACTGCCAGGCTTCTATGATGGAACTCCCTGTCAATGCCTGGGTTGAGCCGTATATCCATCAGAACGACACGGAATTGGTTACCAACCTCGCACAGGCGGTTCAGAATGGATTCCTCTCTAAGCAGACGGCTTCTGAACGGAATTCCAAATACTCCAAGAATGACGAGTTCGACCGCATTTTGCGAGAGAAGAAGGAGGAACAGCAGCAGGACTTGCTCCTGGAGGTCGAGAAGCTTGATGCCCAACTTGACAATACAATCAAGGAAGAGAAAGCGGTGGCTAAAATCAACACTGGCAATAACGGCTCTGACATCAATACTGGCCACGGCAAGAAAGGACGCCCGAATCTGAGCGGAAAGCAATGGGACAAGAACGGCAATAACGACATTGACGACAAAAACAACTGGGACAACTATAACCGCAACCACTAATGAACGAAGACAACCGTAGTGTCAACTACATGAAGAAGCGCATGCAGGCTATTCGCAATATGGAGCAGCACGTTCAGAAAATCCTGTTTCCGAAGGCGAAGCAGATTATTGAACTCGCATCCAAATATCGCGTCGGCAATAAATTGTCGCGTGAGAGCGCATTTCTTTCGGAAGCAAAGGAAATCACCGCCGGCGCTTCTGAAAGCCTCTCAGGCTATGCTACAGCGTATTCTGAGGCTTCGTGCAAGGTTCTTGGTATCTCAAGCGGCAGTATCTCAAGCTTCGTCGTAGGGAAAATCCACGGAGCGACTATGGTGCAGAGAAACTCCACTTATCTCGCCAACTTCGCAGAGGACATTGTACGTATGGTTAAGGCGGGAATTCTTTTGGGATATTCATCTTCTCAAATCCTGTCTGCTGTCCGTACGGGATATAAGAACCCCTACAAGACATCCGTGGTCACTAAAGCACAGCGCAAGGATATTAATATCTCTACACCGTCTTACGGCAAGGGTATTTACCGCAACGCCTACGAGAATATCGTAAGGAATGTTTCTCAGGTGATTTCTCTTGCGTGGGGACTGGCTGAACAGGAATACGGCAAGGAGGGCGGGGCTATCGGCTTCCGCTCTTTCCGCGCCAGCTCTTATCCCTGTGCGGTATGCGACGACGAGGCGGCGTATGTCCATAAGTTCGGTGACCCTTACCCGCCGTATCATATTGCGTGTGTTTGCTACACTAAATTTATCTATAAAGAAGAATAACTATGCAGGGATATACTCTTTCTGTTGCCGCCCGTACCAAAGCGAAGTCTTATGGTATGAAGTCTGCGGAATATATGATTTATGCCGACCTGAGGGCCGCTGGATGGTGCCAGCGCGACGCTTGGTCTGTTGCCTTTCAGGGTGTCGGGCTTAATTGGGACAAAGCGGAACTGGAGCGCGAGATGAACAAGCTGGAGTCTCTTGATTCTGTCAAAAAACGCATCGCGGACATTAGGGATGCTCACTCTGGGGCTTCTGACAAGCTGTCTCCTGAAGAATTGGCGAAGGCTACATCCAAGGAACAGATTCTTACCGACCTTGTCGTCGCGCGCAAGAAGATGAAGGAGGGTACTAAGGAGTGGACGGAACAGACGCGTCTCATCGCAGAGTATGCACGCATCAAGCAGGATGAGATACAGACGGAAGACACAACGGTGCACTTCTATCTCCCAGGCAAACATCCTTTATCCTGTAAGGATTGCCTCGTTTTCAAAAACGGTATGGCTGATTTTCTGAAGAAGGGTTAAAAGTGTGTTAAAATGGCGGGCTGATTATGGAATTACGGCCAAACGACTTATCTTTGTAACCGATTTCGCAGTTCTTGGAACTGTAATAAATCATATTCTAAAAAATTAAGGGTGAGCGGTGCGCAAGCATCGCTCTTTTAGTAATGTTTGCCTGTCACCGCTTCGAGGATACTCACAAAGGTTTCTCCCGTCAGTTCGTCATTGAACACTGGCAGATATGCTGCTCTGGGTAGCTTTCTCGTCTCTGTGGCCTCAAGGATCATCCTCAGTGCCAAGTCGAGAAGCACACGGTCTTCTATTATCGCTACAAGTTTGTCTTTCATTGTTCTGCTTTTTTAATCCTCTCGCCTACTTCGGTCAACAGGTCGGCATATTCTGTCTTGTCTATATCTTCCTGTACCGCTTCTTCGCTTTCCTTGCGCAACTCTTCTTCGCTCTTGCCGGCATCTTCCTGCTCGTTGCGCTTCTTGGATGCACGCTCAAGATATTCCGACAAAAGCTTCATCTTGCCTGTTTGATATTCGTAGTCTCCCACAGTGGTGGTGTCTGCAAGCATCGACACAAAGATGGCTTCGGTGTTCTTCTTCTCTACGCCATACAACTGTCTCACTCCTTCATCGTCTATCACGATATGAAGGTTGTCCAGCGCTTCGTACATCGTCGTACCTATGACAAACTCTACTGCCCAACTGCCGCTGACTGTGCTCACCTTGATGAATGGCAATGTACCGCGACTGAGGTATTTATAGGCATCACGTGGGGCTTTCTCGCTCTCACGCAACTTCTGCACCTCGTTCTTGTTCAGATTCTTGCTGTACTTCAAAATAACGTAGTTGCCTACACTCACTTTCTTTCCAAACTCTAACTGCATATTGTCTTGTTTTAATGTTGTTAATCGTCGTCTTTAATGAAACTCTCGCTTGCCGGCTCTGCCCCCTCTTCTTCTGAAAGATAGTAGGGACGGGACAAATCTGTCTCTGTCGCTCCGTATACTATATAGACATTCCCTGCCGCACTCCTGTGCTTGCGGAAATTAAACTTCTCGTGGAACTGCTTGCCAAACTTCTGCACTGTCAAAGGCTCTCTGTCGTTGTCTTCACAGAACTTGCAGAACATCTTGTAAAGCATTGCTGCTCCCATCTCTCTCGGCTCTTCCTTCGGATTCTCTTTCGTAGGGTGCATATTGTACTTGTCTATCCACACCGCAACAGGATTGGCATCCATATTGGCAAGACTCTTGTAGAACTCGCACCTCTTGTCTTCGGGGAATACAAAACGCCGCGCTCTCAGCTCTCTGGCTCCTCGCAGCACCCAGTTGAACACTCCTGGCAGCTCGTCTTTTATTATCCTTGCCGCAAGCTCCTTGTCCTGCTTCTCCTTCGGTATCGTGACATCAAAGCATATATACTGCATCCTGCGTATAAAACCAAAACCACTGTCCTTTATCTCCGGCGTCGCATTCAAGTGGAATATCATATAGGGCAAAGTCTTTGACTCAAGAACGTTCTGCCCCAATGCCCTCATCGTTACTGGCTCTCCACTCACAATGCGCTTGAACATTCCTGTGTCTCCTGCACCGAACTTCTTGTAGTTGGCATCACTGCACCAATTGAAGATGGCATTCCTTATCCTGTACCTGTTTCTCATACCTTCATCTCCTCCTGCCGTCAACTCAGGATAGTCTACAGCAGTTATTCTGTCCCTGCCAAACAGGGCTGTGGCTACTTCAAAGACTACTCCCTTGCCGTTGCTTCCACTGCCTATCATAATGAGGCACAACTCTATCTTTGCCGTCGCCTTCCCTTCATATCTGTTATAAGCATCTCCTCTCTGCACCAGTCCCAATCCCAAGAACATCTGCAATATCTTTCTCGCATCCTTGTTGGGCAATACTTCGTGAAGGAAATTCAACCATCTGTCACAACGGGCATTGGGCTTGTACTCATAAGGATGATAATACGTGACGTGGTACGAAGGGGAAAACGGCATTACCTGAGGTTCAGGAAAACCAAAGTCCACTACACCATTCGTAAATGCCACAATGTCAAACTGAGGATTCAATATGTTGTACAACTTTATTGTCTCAAGAAATACATCACGGCATATTGAAGGCCTGTTCAACACAGGAGCTATCATCATATCTTCTACCAACAACTGATAAGCCTGCTCAATGACTGTCTTCGTCACTATCTCATATATCTTACCGTTGAACATGTAGAAATTACCACAATAGTATTTCACGGGAGCTGCCTTTGCCAATTCACGCAGACTTCTCCTGAACATCACCATCATCCTGTTGAACATCACAGTATTCGACTGGCCCCAGTCACAACGCAACGACTCAAAACCATACTTAGGGTCTCGCGCCAATACAAGCAACTGAGAATGCAACTGCTCTATCGCCAAACCGCCAACCATCCTCGTCTCTTCAATGTCTTCTGTCTTTACTCGCACCATATAATCCTTTCTCGCATAACTGTTAACTCCTTTTACCGCAATCCGATGTAGCTTATACACCAAAATCACACAAAATGTATCGCAGAACCCCCGAAAACACGGGAAAGTGCATACTCAAAATTTGCCTTAAAACAAAAATAGGGCGATTCCTCGATACCTTTGCAA
>CAVJCD010000165.1:0-5614 GCA_963648005.1 Tannerellaceae bacterium
GCTTGCAGCTGAGGTTACACCTGTCTGAGATGAACACCACGCTCTGGAGGGGCTTCCGTCGCCCCAATATGGCACGAAGCCACCACCAACCGAGATAAAAGAACTGTTTAATCATATTTGTTGTTGTTTTGTCATACAATCATCAGGATGATTTTTGCGAGTGCCGTGGCAAGGCAGAAACCGCTGATGATGTTTCTGGCAGCCATCCAACGCATCAGGAACCAATCCACTCCGGCGCTCTTCACGGCATCCCACCGGGGCATTTTCCCGAGCCATAGGGGTGGTTCCGGGGGTACATCCTGCTTACCCGACGCAAAGTCACGGAGCGAGCCACAGAGCCATATCGCCCGAGAGGCAAACACCAGCACAAGCAGATAGAGGGGATGAAGGAAACCCAAACATACTGCCACCACTACCATCGCGAAGGGCAGCAGATTAAAAATGTATGCAGCCGCAATGGCAGCCTTATCGGATTTAAGGAGAAGGGCGAAGGTCATCTTGCCGCATTCCTTGTCGCCTGCTTGGTCGATGAAACTGTGAGTATACAGAATGTTGAGCACCAAAAGCCCGGTGGGTATCGAAATCCATACTATCTCCCATGCCATCCTCCCGGAGCAGGAATAGTAGACACCCATCATCAAGAGGGGGCCGAATATCACACCTATTATCAGCTCTCCCAAACCTCTGAAGGCAAGCTTGAGCGGCGGAGCGGAATAGAAAATGCCGAGGAATGCCGCAAGAAGGGCGATGGCCACTATCCACCAACTACCGTCGGGGGCACAAAACCCGTTTGCCCCGGTTCTTAAGAGGAATATCACGGCTCCGCAAACAAATGCCACGATGCCAAAGCCCATTATCGCCCGCCTCAGGCTGCCGGGCGACTCGCTTCCGTCGGTGAGGTAAGGATATTTGACGGTCATCGCTCGGAAACCTTTACGTATTACCTTGCTGCGAGAGTCCATCATATCGTCCATGTAGTCGAAGTAATCGTCCGCAAGATTCATCGACAGATGGAAACAAGCCACCCCTACCACCGCCAATGCGGCACACAAAACACTGAAGCCCTCGCCTCCAAGAGCCACTATCACCGCCAACACGGCGGGCATCAAGCTCTGCACCAAAGACTGATGCCGAGCATTACGTATCCATTTCCCAAGATTTTCCATACCTACACGCAAAGGTAGACATAAAACCCTTAGCCATGAAAGCCGGCGGTTTTCGGAGACATATATATGTTTTAGTCAAAAGATATATATATTCCGGGCAAAACATATATATGTCCCCCTAAAACCAGAGGACCGGTCGTTTGGGGCAAAACCATCGGTCGTCTTAGTTTTTCGGCAAAGCCGGATTACCAAGCGAACGAGACGTGGATGCCGTCGGGGTCGTTTTCGAAGCGCAGAAGATAGGTTTGGTTCCCGGCATCCCATCCACTTCCGGTGATGTCAACCTCTCTTCCCTCTGCGTTGTGCGCCACCACGGCAGCGGGCTTCGAAGGCAACAATACACGCATCACGTTTGTGGTGTTGATGGGGCTCTTGGCAACAAACGAGTAAGCCTTTCGCTCTGCCTTCTCGTTGTATACACGAGCCGCGCCACACAATACCTGCGGCTTGTTCTGGTTCTTCACCCTATCGATATCAATCAAAAGGGACTGCTCACCCGGATATACCTTCTTTTCGCTCAACACCGGCAGTTCGGGGTCGAACAAGTCAATCAGCTTGCCCCGCACAACATAGGGGTCGTTGCTCACCACACCTTCGTCCACCACGGCTATCAAGTCGTAGATACCCCTCTCGAGGTAGAAGCTGTTCTTAAACTGAAGTTCTCCGGCGCCTGCCTTCTCCTTATAGAGACGCTTCACAGTCTCCACATACGCAGCATCGGCACCTGCCGTAAGTACAAACTCCTTCGGGTCTTGACGGATGACGTATACCGTGCCATTGCCATAAGCATACTCGCCCTCGGCGGCATCCTTGTCTATCCCCATCAGTTCAAACAGATGCTGTGAGGGTGCCTTGTATTTCTTATCGCCCTTGTTCCACCATTCCTGCACCCCTTGGTACGGGTCGTTGTCGCGTGCGCTGTATACCAACACGCCGCCGTTCTTTACCCACTCGGCTATATATTTATGAGCATCCTTCTCCAGCGGTTTCATGTTGGAATAGGTCATGAGAAGCACCTTCGTGTCTTTCCATGTTTCGGGGTATGACACGTTCTCGAGGTGCAAAAGGTGCACGGGCACTCCACGCTTCAGGAAAGGCATCGCCTGACCAAAGAAGTCGGACAGCAGGGGGTCGTTAAAGCCCTCCACCAACTGGGGCGAACGCTGAAACATCAGCGAGTTGGCCATCAAGACACTTATTCCCTGCGAGCCCGACACCTTGTTGTCGGACAGAGGCATGTCGTTCAAAGAATTAATCATCACCTGCATCTGCGTAGAATAGAAGCGCGGTATGAGTGCCTTCTCCTCGCTGTCGGCACTCTTGAGATACAAGCCCTCGTAGATACGGTCCGGCCAAGGCATCACCTCGTAGTTATTGTTGCCGGGATACAACAATTTGGCGGTAAACGTTGCCTGATAGTTCTTCTTATAGTCAGCCCAGTCGCGCGGCTGGTCCTCTATCGGGTCGGTAAGGAAGAACACCTTACGTCCCGTAGGAGCCGTCATCGACTCCATGCAACCATACTCAAGGAAAGCAGACTCGAACACCCGTTCCCTCTCAATGCCGTTGAAGTAGTTGTGCACACGCGATGTACCTGTCCATACTTGGGCTATGTATCCGTCCACACACGGCAGGGAGGCAAGACTCGCTTCCGGACTCACAATCTGCCACTGGGAATAGTTCACCAGCGAATGGGTCGGCACATAACAGCGCACATCCATGCCCTTGCTCTTACCATACTCCTTGGCATAGGTGAAACATTCGTTCAAGGCACGGTAGTAGAGATAATATTTCAGTTTGTTTGAGAGGTAAGTGTTCTCTGCCGATTCATGCTGCGGGCGCCAATCAAAACCATAATAATCCTTCCATTCCCGTTTAAACGACTCGCTATACCCCCCATGCGCCCAAAACTCAGGCTCTTCAAGGTAGATTGCATCAATACCGGCATCTATCACCCTCTTGATATGTTGTTCCTTGAAGTACTTAATATAGTTCATAGTGGGAACAATGTAGGGCACCATCGGTCCGTGCCATATAGTATCCCCGCCTAAGGTCACCTGCCCCTCATCGAGATGCCACTTGCCGTCCCATTGTCCGGTGAAGTAATCCTTATACCCACCCCAGGCAATGCCCGTCATAAAATGGACGTTATAACCCCTCTCGCGCCAACTCTCAATACGTTGTTCGAATGTAAGGTTCAGGGCCTTCTCAAAAGGATTACCCCCTACGCCGTATAAAATGGCAACATCAGCCCTTACATCTGTCGTCGGCTTCCATGGCTGGCTGGTTTGAAAAGCCGTTTTCTCTCGTTTCTCTTGTTGATTAGCATCGACCGTCTTTGGCTGACATGCCACTGCCAGGAGGGCAAACAGAGCCATTCCACCCAGCAGTACTTTCAGTTGTGTCTTCATTCTGTTTATGTATAAAAAGGAAAGGGAGGCATGCATTGTTCTCTCTACATACCTCCCCTGTTTCTTAAGTTCGTTAATTCATCACATAGCCGCAAAACTCCGGCCTCAGTGTTGGCTCGGCGTGATAACACCTTGCAAACTGCGAAAGAAAATCAAGCGTCTGCCGACTTGGCATAATGCTCGTACCCTTGTAAGGGTTCTCTTTCGTTCCATCTGTTGAATCATTCATGCATTGCGTAGAAAAATTTCTCATAGGCATCCCTTATTAATGTTCTCTTTGGTATGAGAACGAGAGATTGCACTACTTATTTCATGAACGAAGGAAATTTTTTCTACGTATTTATTGTCCCTCCCCTTTAGGCAATCGACAACTCCATGCGGCTCTCTTCAGCCATGCGACGCATATTCAAGATGGCATAACGCATACGCCCCAATGCCGTGTTTATGCTTACACCAGTAATGTCGGCAATTTCCTTAAAGCTGAGATTCTGATAATAGCGCATCTCAAGCACCTCACGCTGGTTGTCGGGCAGATGACGCACCAGCTTCTTCACGTCCGACAACACCTGACGGCGCACAAGATTGTCTTCCACCGTTCCGTCGCAAAGCTTCATGTTGTTGAACAAATCGACTTCCACTTCGTCGTTCGAGATAGTGTTCTCGTTGCGTTCCTGACGGATGCTGTCGATAATAAGATTGTGGGCAATACGTGTAATCCATGCCTTAAACTTGCCGTTCTCGGTATAACGGCCCTGCTTAATGGTCATAATGACCTTAACAAAAGTCTCCTGGAAGATATCCTCCGCCAGTTCCTTGTTGCGGACCATAAAGTATATATAAGAATGTATACCGCTCTTGTGACGATTAAGCAACACGTCGAACGCAGCATTATTGCCCTGCGCATAAAAAACAACCAACTCTTCGTCGGTCATCGTTTTCAAAGGTTTCATTACTTCTTGTTTTTACAATTTCTTCGAGTAATGTTATGCTATAGGCGATAGGGTTTTTAGGTGTTCTACAATATTTGTTTACGAAGGCAAAAGAACGAAAAGTATTTTAAACCCACAACCAATGCCATGTTTTTTCACAAAATAAATGTCCCTCGCCTGTGCTTTTAACACACAAACAAGGGACATTTGCCAACAAAACACCGTGTTTAGTCACATGGAATAAGTTTACCGTTCGCTAAGTTAAAACCATTGGAGATGTCGCGGACTGAATCGCAATTGGGAAATGGGCAGAACATCATGCTTAAAAACCGGCTCCGGGAGTTGTAGCCCTTACTATGCTTGTCCGTTTTTGCCTCGCGGATGATTTTACGGATATTTTCTTTCGGTAGTTTGCCGATTGCTTACGCGAAAAGTGTCATGTTTTATAGGAAGTAATACATTATTTGTTTTTATTTGCATTAAAGACATAGAAAGCGTAGTAACAACATGGCTAACGAACTGTTTACCCCAATAAATAGAAAGGTGGGCGACTTGCTCACCGATGTGAAGAACGGTCGCATTGGCTTGCCCGACCTTCAACGTCCCTTTGTTTGGAAAGACAGTAAGGTGCGTGAACTTTTGGACTCAATGCTCAAAGGTTATCCCATTGGCTTCGTAATGCTTTGGGAAGCACCTGCCGATTTCACCAACAAGAAGCAGATTGGCAACAATGCCAAGGATTTTCAAGAAGCACGCGACCTCGTCATTGATGGTCAGCAACGCCTGACCGCATTGCTCGCCGCCATCAAAGGCGTGCAAGTGAAAGACTCCAATTACAAGGAACGTACCATCAAAATCGCTTTCAATCCACTGAAACGCGAGTTTGAGGTGTGGAGCCAGGCGTATGAGCGTTCAACAGAATGGATTAGCGCTATCAGCGAAGTGTTTGCCGCCAAAGACAGCAACTCGGTCTCGAAGTTACGCCGCAACTACATCAAACAGTTGAATGATAAACGAGTGAAAGACGGCTTGGAAGAGTTGACCGATGACGAGGAGATTATGATAGAGGACAACATCAATGAACTCCTCAACCTCGCAGACTATGTAT
>CAVJCD010000166.1:0-5601 GCA_963648005.1 Tannerellaceae bacterium
GGTTGATTACCCGTCTTAAATGGGGTCTTACGGCTGAGTTGAGCCGTCCGGATTTGGACCTTAGAAAGAAGATTCTGAAGAATAAAATCAATAACGATGGTATCGTTATATCGGAAGAAGTGTTCGATTTTATAGCAGATAATGTAACGGAGAATGTTCGTGACTTGGAAGGTGTACTCGTTTCGTTGATGGCTAATGCTGTTATCAATAATACGGAAATAGATTTGCCTTTGGCTAAGCGGGTTATTAGTCAGACTATACGTTTGGAAAAGAAACAGCCTTCTGTTCAGAAGATTCAAGAAATAGTTTGCAACCATTTTAATTTGGATTTGTCGGCAATTCAGACCAGTTCGAGAAAACGTGAGATAGTGCAGGCCCGTCAGATAACGATGTACCTTGCCAAGAAGTACACGGGTTGTTCGTTCTCTCATATTGGTAAGATTGTTGGCAAAAGAGATCATGCAACGGTGTTGCATGCTTGTAAGACGATTAAAGACCAGATGGAAACGAGCAAGGCTTTCCGCTCTTCCGTGGAAGAAATTGAAGTTGAGTTGAGAAGTTGATATTCCCAATCTCGTACCGTTGTAACATATATTTACCATGGACCACAAGACTTACACATTTGATGAAGCGTATAAGGCTGCGCTTAATTATTTTGCAGGAGATGAACTTGCTGCCAAAGTATGGGTAAACAAGTATGCGCTTAAGGATGCATTCGGGAATATTTACGAGAAATCTCCTATGGATATGCATCATAGATTGGCGAGAGAGATTGCTCGTGTGGAGGAGAAGTATCCCAATCCCCTATCGGAACAAGAGCTTTACGATTTGTTCGACCATTTCCGTTACATTATTCCTCAGGGAAGTCCGATGACAGGGATTGGCAACGACTATCAGATTGCCTCCCTTTCAAATTGTTTTGTTATAGGTTTAGACGGGTTGGCAGACTCATATGTAGCAATTATCCGCATAGATGAGGAGCAGGTTCAACTGATGAAACGTCGTGGAGGTGTAGGTCACGATTTGTCTCATATCCGTCCCAAAGGTTCTCCTGTGAAGAATTCGGCATTGACATCAACGGGGTTGGTCCCGTTCATGGAACGCTATTCCAATTCAACGCGTGAGGTGGCGCAGGACGGGCGTCGGGGGGCATTGATGTTGAGTGTGTCGATTAAGCATCCGGATTCGGAGTCTTTTATCGATGCAAAGATGACGGAAGGCAAGGTGACCGGTGCTAATGTTTCTGTGAAGATTGACGATGAGTTTATGAATGCCGTGGTACGCGGCGGAAAGTATAGACAACAATATCCGATAGATTCGGATGAGCCGACAACGGTGAAAGATATTGACGCGCAAGCTTTGTGGAAGAAAATTATTCATAATGCATGGAAGTCTGCAGAGCCCGGTGTGTTGTTTTGGGACACTATCCTTCGTGAGTCAGTCCCGGATTCGTATGCAGACCTTGGTTTCCGCACTGTCTCCACGAACCCTTGTGGGGAGATACCGCTTTGCCCCTACGATAGTTGTCGCTTATTGGCAATAAACCTTTATTCATATGTTGTGAACCCATTTACGGAGGGTGCTTATTTCGACTACGATTTGTTCAAGAAACACGTGACGTTGGCACAGCGTATTATGGACGACATCATTGATTTGGAGTCTGAGAAGATTGAGAAAATATTGGAGAAGATTGATTCTGACCCCGAGTCGATGGAGGTGAAATCTGCCGAACGTCATTTGTGGGAAAAGATTCAGAAGAAGACATTGCTGGGTCGTCGTACCGGGGTTGGTATCACTGCCGAAGGGGATATGATTGCTGCCTTGGGTCTGCGCTACGGAACGGAAGAGGCCACTCAATGTGCGGAGAATGTGCAGAAGACATTGGCGTTGGCGGCCTATCGTTCATCGGTAATGATGGCGAAGGAGCGTGGCGTCTTCGAGATTTACGATTCAAAGCGCGAGGAGAAGAACCCGTTTATCAACCGCTTGCGTGAGGCTGACCCGGAATTATATGCCGAAATGTTGAAATATGGTCGTCGCAATATTGCCTGCTTGACAATTGCCCCGACAGGTACTACCAGCTTGATGACGCAGACCTCATCCGGTATCGAACCCGTGTTCCTTCCGGTATACCGCCGTCGTAGGAAAGTAAATCCGAACGATGCGGCAGCCCGTGTTGATTTTGTGGATGAAACGGGAGATGCCTTCGAGGAGTATGTGGTGTTCCATCATAAGTTTGTTGACTGGATGAATGCCAATGGCTACTCTGCTTCCAAGAAATATACTCAGGAGGAAATAGATGAGTTGGTTGCCAAATCACCATATTATAAGGCTACATCGAATGATGTGGACTGGCTGCAGAAGGTTCGTATGCAGGGTCGCATCCAGAAATGGGTGGACCATTCAATTAGTGTGACCATCAATTTGCCTGCCGATGTATCGGAGGAGTTGGTAGACGCGTTGTATGTGGAAGCGTGGAAGTGTGGCTGTAAGGGTTGCACGGTCTATCGTGACGGCTCACGTT
The DNA here is from genome assembly GCA_963648005.1 of Tannerellaceae bacterium. Classification (GTDB taxonomy): domain Bacteria; phylum Bacteroidota; class Bacteroidia; order Bacteroidales; family Tannerellaceae; genus Parabacteroides. The sequence goes on from CAVJCD010000166.1 coordinate 2,525, forward strand.
CCGGTGTGTTACTATCTACCGAAAAGAAGAAGAAAGACGATTGTAATTGTATGGAGCCACCGGTGATTGTTGCAAAACGTCCGCGTGAGTTGGAAGCTGATGTGGTTAAGTTTCAAAACAATCGTGAGAAATGGATTGCCTTCATAGGACTGTTGAATGGTCGTCCGTATGAGATTTTCACCGGACTTGCCGACGATGATGAGGGTATTATGTTGCCCAAGAATATTTCCAAGGGGTCGATTATCAAGAGTTACGACGAAGATGGCAAGAAGCATTACGACTTCCAATTCAAGAACAAACGGGGTTATAAGATGACCATTGAAGGCTTGGATGGAAAGTTCAATCCGGAGTTTTGGAACTATGCCAAGTTGATTTCCGGTGTACTGCGTTATGGGATGCCTATCGATCAGGTCCTTAAATTGGTTCAGGGAATGGATTTGAACGATGAATCAATCAACACATGGAAGAACGGTGTTGAGCGTGCCTTGAAGAAATACTTGCCTAACGGTATGAAAGCGAAAGGACAGAAATGTCCGAACTGTGGTTTGGAGACCCTTATCTATCAAGAAGGGTGTTTGATTTGTACCAACTGCGGGGCTTCGAGGTGCGGATGAAGCATCGAAGCTAAATTGGGGATAAATATGAAGGTTACCTTTAATATAAATTTCCATACTGTTTGGGGGCAGAAGCTGTATGTTGTAGGGGCAATCCCGGAGCTTGGGTCGTGGCAACCTGCTTTGGCGAAGGAGATGAGTTACATGGGGAACGGTAACTGGCAACTTGAGATAGAGCTTTCTTCGCCCGGTGAAACAATAGAATATCGCTATTTCTTAAGTGTAGGCAACGAACGCATATTCGAAAAGTGGGAGAAGAATCATAAGGTGACTCTCGATGGACATACCCTTCATTATACATTGTATGATTATTGGCAGGTGCGCCCTCAAGATATGGCGTTCTACTCTTCTGCTTTCACCAAAAGTTGGTTCGCCCATCCGAGTAATAAGCATGAGAGGGTTGTAAGGAGTGAGAAGAAGCTTACCATTAAGATTTCTGCTCCCCAGGTGGAGAAGTCGCAGAGCGTCATCATTACCGGTAACCAAGAGTGTTTGGGCAATTGGCAGCCCGACAAGGCGCTGATGCTTAGTTGCGACGCAGCCCCCGAATGGTATATCGACTTGGACGCCGACAGCATCACCTATCCTTTGGAATACAAATTTCTGGTTTACGACAACGACCGGCATATTCCTTTGTTTTGGGAGGAGAACGAGAATCGAAGACTTGATTTGCCTCCCCAGGAGTGTGGCGAGACGGTGATAGTCTCCGGATTGTGTTTTAGGAACAATCTGCCTCTATGGAGGTGCGCGGGGACAGTTATTCCTGTCTTCTCTCTACGCTCCAAGCAAGGGTTTGGTGTCGGCGATTTGGGCGATTTGAAGATGTTGGTCGATTGGGCAAAGAAGACGCGCCAACATATCATCCAGGTGTTGCCGATGAATGATACCACAACAACGCATACCTGGAAAGACTCATATCCCTATAGCACCATATCCGTATATGCCCTTCATCCGATGTATATCTGTCTGTGGCAGATGGATACCCTGAAGGATGCCGACCGTGTAGCCTTCTATAAGACGAAGCAAGAGGAGTTGAACGCTAAGGATGCCGTGGATTATGAAGCAGTGGTGAGGTATAAGCTGGCATATTGCCGTGAGTTCTTCAACGAGGAAGGGCGGTTTGAACTCTCCACTAAGGAATATCGTGAGTTCTTTGAGCAGAATAAATCGTGGTTGGTGCCATACGCTGCCTATTGCTATCTGCGTGATAAGTACGGGACGTCGGACTTCAGTTGTTGGGGTAATAATGCGACATATAACCCTTCGCAAATACGTGAGTTGTGTTCTCCGAATGGGAAAGCCTACCCGGAGATATCCTTCTCTTATTTTCTACAATACACGCTCCATAAGCAATTCAAGATGGTATCTGATTACGCTCGCAAGGAGGGTGTTGTGCTCAAAGGCGACCTTCCGATAGGGGTGAGCCCTACGAGTGTGGAGGTGTGGACTGAACCACAGTATTTCAACCTAAGCGGTCAGGCCGGGGCTCCTCCCGATGATTTCTCGGTGAACGGACAAAATTGGGGCTTCCCCACTTACAATTGGAATGTCATGGAGAAAGATGGGTTCTCGTGGTGGAAGAGACGCTTCGGGAAGCTGAGCGACTATTTCGATTGTTTCCGCATAGACCATATATTGGGGTTCTTCCGTATATGGGAGATTCCGCATGACTACGTTCAGGGGCTTTGCGGCCATTTCAATCCTGCCTTGCCTCTTACTAAGGAGGAGATAGAGCAATATGGACTGTCGTTCAACGAGGCTCGGTTTACAACCCCGCATATACATCGTAGGTTTCTTCCCGAATTGTTTGGCGACAAGGCAAAGGAGGTGGAGGCAACCTATTTGGTACAGTCCTCATCCAATCATTTTGTCTTGAAACCATTCTGCAACACACAGCGGAAGATTGAAGCCTTGTTTGAGGGGAAGATATACGAGTCTTCTTTGCGGATAAAGTTAGGATTGTTTTCCATAGCCAATGAGGTGCTCTTTCTTCGCGACCCGAAGGAGAAGGAAAAGTTTCATCCCCGCATCTCTGCCGGTCTTTCACGTATGTATAGCGAGTTGGATACATCCGAAAAATATGCATTCGACAGATTGTATTGGGATTTCTTCTATCATCGTCACAACGAGTTTTGGAAGGCTAAGGCTCTCACTCGCCTGACCCCTTTGGTTGGGAGTACCGAGATGCTAGTATGTGGTGAGGATTTGGGGATGATACCCGAGTCGATGCCCGATGTGATGAACAAACTTCAGATTTTCAGTCTCGAGATAGAGCGGATGCCCAAGAGTCCGTGTAGCGAATTCACTGATATGCATAGTCTGCCGTATCATTCCGTCTGTACAACGTCGACGCACGATATGTTGCCGCTTCGCAGTTGGTGGAAGGAAGATAGGGAGAAGACCCAGCGCTACTATAATAATGTGCTGTGCTGCGAGGGCGATGCTCCATGGGAGTGTTCGGGG
>CAVJCD010000167.1:0-1821 GCA_963648005.1 Tannerellaceae bacterium
TAGACATACGGCAGAGCGAGGGCAACAGCACAACGGCAGTAATGTCGCAGAAAGCCACCACTGAATCGTTGGGCAAGCGGGATAAGGCTATTTCGGACTTGCAGAGCCAGATTACCGCCATCAACGCGGAGAAGGCAACGTTCACGGTCAAGCGGACGAGCGGCAGCAACATCTACTTCTGCTCAACGGCTATGGACTACTACATACAGGCAGACTGCTCCATCGTGGCCGACACGATAGTAATATCGCAGGGCGGCGCGACCAAGAACTCTGTAACGGGCGACAAGCAGTGTGTGTTCCATGAGAGCAAGACCGCCACGGCAGTCACTTCGCCGACAACGCTGACCTACACGGCTACGGCCACATTGGGCAGCATCACCAAGACGGCGAGTGTGAGCGTGTATGTGGTCAATCCTGTCTACATTGGCGCGGCAAGCACGTACACTGCGGTAATTGCAGACACGTACAAGCAGAGCGCGAGAACGAGCGTAGCGGGCACGTACAACGTGACTGTGAACACTTCGGGCGATTACGTGTTCTTCGTTGTTCCTTCGCAAATGACGATAAACAAGGTAACGCTAAGCGGCTTCGACTTCCCGTTGAACGCAGCCGACACAAGCAGCAAGACGGGCTACAAGATATACAAGAGTGCCAACACGTACAAGGCCGGCACAATGACACTTGTAGTGTCCTAAAAATAAACTAACTTTGATAGGTGGGGCAACTCGCCTGTCACTTAAAACGAACTCACTTATGGCAGAAAAGATAAAGATTGGCGGCGAACTTGAAGCCGTGACGCAAGACGGGAAGCTGGCAGACGCAGCGCAAGTGGTTGACAGCACGCAGAACAAGACGCAGGAGTTGATAAACTCCGAGGTCAAGGAGAAGCTGGACGCGGTAATCAACACTGACGGGAGCGTGAAAATCCCGACAATAACGCTAAGCGGCGATGTGACGGGAAGCGGCACTACTGCCATAAGCGGAACGATAGCCAATTCAGCAGTAACTACGGCCAAGATAGCCAATTCAGCAGTAACCAACGCAAAGCTGGCCAACTCCAGTGTGACCATAGGCAACAAAAGTGTGTCACTGGGTGGTACGCTGACTGACATAGAAACAAGCGGCACTCTCACTGCCTCAACCATCAAGAAGTCGGGCGGCACAAGCGCACAGTTCTTGAAGGCTGACGGAAGTGTGGACAGCAATAGCTATGCTGCGACAAGTGCTATCCCCACCAAAGTATCGGCCCTTACGAATGACGCAGGGTATCTTACTACGCATCAAGACATAAGCGGCAAGGTTGATAAAGTATCGGGCAAGGGCTTGTCTACGAACGACTATACGGACGCAGAGAAGGAAAAGGTAGACGGAGCGTTTCAGACATCGAACATCATAACATCTTCCGGCCAGACGCCGACAACCGACAAAGTATTCTCGTCTAAGGTTATCAATGACCTTGTATCGAGCAACTACACCACGCTGAACAACGCGATAAACCAAAAGGCCGACAAGACTGCGCTGCCCTCTGCTGCATCCGCGACAACGGCAGGACTTGCCAAGCTATACACAAGCACCGGCACGAATGCTGACGGAGCAATGACGCAGGCGGCTGCAACTACCGCGCTGGGAAACAAGGTAGACAAGGTAGACGGAAAAGGATTGTCTACTAACGACTACACTACCGCAGAGAAGAACAAGCTAAGTGGAATTGCAGACAATGCGAACAACTATACGCTGCCTACTGCCAGCGGTTCGGTATTAGGCGGTGTGAAAGTCGGAGAAGGACTAAGCATTTCCAACGGAGTGTTGAACGTGAGCCAA
>CAVJCD010000167.1:2060-5573 GCA_963648005.1 Tannerellaceae bacterium
AAAGTCGGGAGTGAACGTAGTGCAGACTACCGGCACAAGCACGGAAGACGTAATGAGCCAAAAGGCCGTTACGGACGAATTGGCGAAGAAGGTAGACCTTACCAGCACACAAACTATTTCGGGAACTAAAGCCTTCACAGGGGCTTCTACTTTTACGGGAGGAACTAAGAACGCAGTAGTAAACATTACTTCTGTAAACGCTTCAAGGGATTATGCCCATTTATTTGTTTCAAGCAACAATTCAACTTTGACTACGCGCCCTCTTATATTACAAAAAGGATATGGAAATGTAGCAATAGGAGATAGTATTGCACCTTCTCACAAGTTAGAAGTAGCGGGAACTTTCCAAGCTACTGGCGCTGCAACTTTTAGTTCGTCTGTAACGGCTAATTCTTTCGTTAAATCCAACGGCACTTCTTCTCAATTCCTCAAAGCAGATGGCAGCGTAGACAGCAGCACATACTTGACTACACATCAAGATATATCGGGCAAGGTAGACAAGGTAGACGGAAAAGGACTATCCACCAATGATTATACGACAGACGAGAAAACCAAACTTGCGAACATCGAAGCGGCAGCAAACCGCACGGTAGTCGATTCGGCCATTTCAAGCACTTCTACCAACCCCGTAACGAGCAAGGCAATCTCAACTGCTCTGGCTTCTAAGGCAGATGCAGTTAGCGGCAAGTCACTCTCTACCAACGACTACACCACTGCCGAGAAAACCAAGCTGGCAGGGATAGCGGAAGGAGCGAACAAGACGACAGTAGACGCCGCACTATCTGCTACATCTACCAACCCGGTTACCAATAAGGCGGTGACGGAAGCGTTGGCAGAAAAGGCAGATGTATCAAGCTACGTCAAGCTCGTTCTGAAGGGCGTTGCGGAAGCGTACTATGCGAACGCTTCAAGCATACCATCTTCGGCGGCTGACGGCAACTACATCTGCGACACAGGCAGCAGCAGTACAATCAAGCGTTGCATCACGATACGCGCAGGAGGTGCGGTAGTGAACGATGTGACCGCGACCAACGGCGACTTTTGGCTTAGCAAGGCAGACGGACACGTTTACGCTGCGGTGTCGAACAACACGACATCGTGGGTGGACTGCGGAAAGCTGCAAGGCGAGAAGGGCGACAAGGGCGACAAGGGAGCAGACGGAGCAGACGGAGTAGACGGAGCAGACGGAACGGACGGAATAGACGGAGCACAGACCGTAGTGCAGACTACGGGAACGAGTACAACCGATGTGATGAGCCAGATTGCGGTAAGCCAAGAATTACTGAAACAGAAATATTCATTCTTGTATGAAAACGCAGACTACTATGGGGCTAACACTGCCAGTTATATGGGTGCTGCAAGAACTGGAGCGATTACTTCAACTAAATACCCCACACTGACCGAGATTGTACTTGATATTAATCTAAAGGCAGTTTATGCAGAAGGTGTGTATTCTATTTGTGGGGGTAGAGCAGGTTCTGCATTGGCTAATTTACTTCTTGTCAAGAATGGAAAATTGGCTTACTGTAACAGTAGCGACCTTTCCACAGCTACGGAAACCGACTATACGTTTGACGATAATTATCATCATATCATATCTATATGGGGTACAACTTATCAGAAAATATACGTTGATGGAGAATTGATTGTAAACACTACGGTAACGACCGCAAGGAGTTTGTATATAGGCTATAATGGAATTTATTTCATGTCTTATATGAATAACGGCGGTCAAATTAACATCGCCCCAGCAGATGTTCATGTCAAAGGCCCAGCCTGCTTGTATATAAATGGGGAACTATCAGTAATATTCTTAGGACGATGGCTTTCCTCCATGACCGCCCGGCCTTATATGTGGAGTAGTATTAGCGGAGAAAAATCTTTCGATAAGGACAATTACAATGATGCACAATATGTATTGGAAAAGAATTGTAAGGAAACAAACCTTATTGCACAGAATACACTTCGGATAATGCCCCCTCATACCTTTATGAGCATGGAAAATGTTGTCTACACTGTAACCTTAACACAAGAGCAAGCAGACAGAATTAACGCTACGCCTGTTATCTCCATAAAGTTTTGCGCAAAGCACACCAAGACCCAGCCTCGTTATGTGGGAATTTCTGTTCCCAAAACAAACGAAAACAAGATAACCGTTGGCGATTATACGTATTACACGGGGATTAGCATACGGCGTGGCTATAACCAATTCGGGTACATCTTCCAAAGTAGTTCTTCAACACAGCCATCTGAAGGAAGTTCAAGTGATAAAACCGTTTACAGTGTGAATACTGGCAAGGACTATATCGCTTGCCTATGGTTTACCCTTAATCGTATTACTGGTGAAGCCTTTATCTACGATGAAAGTTTCAACCAAATAGGGTATTATCAACACGAGAGCATGAAGTATGAGAAATTCATAACGTCAAGCAATACCCTTTCTCTTTACACTGGCGAAGCTGGTGCGAATTTGATGGAAGTAGCCATATACGATGGGTTTATTAAAACTTCCGGGGCTTCGGGATTTTTGCAGCAAACAGTAAATTTTCAAACTAAAGACAAATGGGGCGACATATCTAATTCTTTAATATATAAAGACGCGTATGGTACATGGAATCCGAACGAAGATGGATATGAACACGCAACCTTTTCGGCTAATACTCGTTTTGTAATAGAGATGGGTCATTATCATGATAATACCCCCCAATGGATGCGTAAGAAAATTGAAATTCTAAGTGGTACAATTAATTTCTATAGCAGCGCTGGGGGCTTCGGAAGTGTAACCAAATGGGCTTTTGATGCCGATGGCAATAGTGTTTTAGACCAAACAGTTGGCGCTGGCGTTTATGATATATATATGAGTGGTGGTAAACTTTCGGCTTATGCTGTTACAGCTATGTCAGACGGGGAAATGCGAGTATTGGAAAGTACAGTGGCGCGTTCTTGCGAACTGTTCCGAATAGAAAATTTTGCAGTATTGGATGGTTGTATGTGGGAGGCGGCAGGACAACGACTTGTTGAGGTTACAAACACTGACCACTTAATCTTTAACAATCTGGAGGCACCCAGTACAGGTTCTCTTGCTTTATATATTGGCCAAAAACGTTCCTATAATGGCAATCTGTATATGGTTGCATCAGACTATACGTGGAAGCAAATAAACAATTCGTAACATGGAACAATTCACATACAAAGGTACGACTTACGAAGTCGAATCACTGGAGTCGCAGACAGTCTACAACGCCGTTGCAGGAGGGCAGCAGCTCACGGACGAGGAAGCGCAGAAGCTGTATTACAACATCTGCAAGGCATTGGGCATAACGATGAACCCGTGGGTGTCACGGGCGCAGCAAGCACAGATACTGAAGGAACGGCTCACCGGCACGGACTACATCGCAATCAAGGCGAGCGAGGGGTGCGATGTGAGCGAGTACGGCGAATGGAAAGCCCAGCGGCAGGAGTTGAGGAACGAGATTAACCGGCTGGAAGCAATGACGGATGCGGAGTATGACG
>CAVJCD010000168.1:0-5527 GCA_963648005.1 Tannerellaceae bacterium
AAACCATCGGCAATGTCTTTGGCTATTGGTCCGGACATGATTAGCGCAATGGTATTGTTTGCCGTACACAGATTGGCAAAACTAACCAAGGCGGCAATGCTTAGTTCCGCGCTCTTTAGGGATTTGATGTGAGATGTGAGCTTAAGGATAATCCAATTGATGCCGCCATTGTAGCGTATCATTTCCAACATTCCTCCGGCCAACAGGGTCACAATAATCAGTTCACCCATATTCGTGATGCCAAGACCCATCGAGCCTGTCCACCCCCATACGTCAAAACCTCCGGTCATTATCCCCACGATGCCCGAGAGCAAGATGCCGATAAACAACACCAACATAACATTCACGCCGCAAATGGCCGAGACCAAAACGACCAGGTAGGGGAATACTTTTACCCATTCGATACTTTCTGAGGGATAGCTGCCGTTTGCAACGTTTCCCATTACCACATATATGATGCCTGTCACGATGGCTATGGGCATGGCAATGCGGCTGTTTACTTTGAACTTGTCGCTCATCTTGCACCCCTGGGTACGGGTAGCCACAATGGTTGTGTCGGAGATGAAAGAGAGATTGTCGCCAAACATGGCTCCGCTCACTACGACTCCCAGCATCAAGGCTCCGGGCATCCCTGTCCGCTCGGCTATACCTATTGCCACCGGAGCAAGGGCTACGATTGTACCCACTGAGGTGCCTACTGAGATGGATATAAAACAAGCAGCAAGAAAGATACCGGCTGCCAATAGGTTTCCGGGCAAGACCGACATTGCAAGGTTAACGGCAGCGTTGATGGCTCCCATGTCCTTGGCGGTTTGGGCGAAAGCACCTGCAAGGATGAAGATGAGAACCATGAGCATAATGTTGCTGTTGGCTGCCCCGTGACAGAACTGTTCGATGCGATGTGACAGCGTCTCACCTTTGGATATGGCTATTGCCACAACCGAAGAGATGGCGAAAGCAACCGTGATGGGCATTTTGTAGAAGTCTCCCGCCAGGAGAGAAACAACAAGATAGGTAAAAAGAAATACCAGCAAGGGTATCAATGCCCATGCGTTTGCCTCTTGGCTGTGTTGTGAGTCGGGATGTTCCATAAGGTTTTAATCAATCTCCTGAAGAATTGCACATGCTGCCTCCACTGTGCTTACGTTCTTTATTACAATACTTTGCTTGCCGTTCTGCTCGCGGAGATTACACTCGCGCGGATGATTCTGGATAAAGGCTATGAGCTTGTCGAAAGCCTCACTTTGGTAGTAAGGGCTGTTGGTATTGCTGACCAAGAAGAGGCTGAGTTGCCCCTTCTTTAATACAACCTTCTCCATACCCAGTTTCTTTGCCATCCGGCGGAGACGAACAACGCGGATTAGTTCCTTTCCTTCTTTCGGTATCTTACCGAAACGGTCTTTCAGTCGTTCCGAGAAGGCTTGTATGTCGCGCTCCTCTTCCATGTTATCCAGTTCACGATAGAGTGAGATACGTTCCGAATCGTTTGGAATATACGTCGGAGGGAACATTAGTTCAAGGTCACTCTCGATATGGGTGTCGTGTACATATTCGCTTCCTGAATCCTGCTTCTTCTCACCCGTATCGGCATAGAGGTCGGCAAACTCTTCAGTCTTGAGCTCATCAACGGCTTCTTCAAGGATTTTCTGATATGTTTCGTAGCCAAGGTCGGCAATGAAGCCGCTTTGTTCGGCTCCCAACATATTGCCTGCTCCGCGGATATCAAGGTCCTGCATGGCTATATGAATGCCGCTTCCAAGTTCCGAGAAGTTCTCTATAGCCTGCAAACGACGGCGCGCCTCCTGCGTCAGAGTGGAGAGTGGGGGAGAAAGCAGATAGCAGAAAGCCTTACGATTGCTTCTTCCCACGCGGCCACGCAGCTGATGCAGGTCGGATAGCCCGAACTGTTGGGCATCGTTGATGATAATGGTATTTGCATTGGGTACATCGATACCATTCTCCACTATGCTGGTGGCAATCAACACATCGTATTCGTAGTTGACAAAATCGAGGATAATCTTCTCCAACTTCTCCGGTTCCATCTGTCCGTGTCCTACGGCTATGCGGGCATCAGGCACTTCCCTACGGACCAACGCCTCTATCTCATATATGTTTTGAATGCGGTTGTTGATGAAGAACACCTGCCCGTTGCGGCTCATCTCGAAGTTGATGGCCTCACGTATGATATCCGGATTGAAACGTTCCACTTCGGTCTGCACCGGATAACGGTTGGGCGGTGGCGTTGTGATGCTACTCAAGTCGCGTGCACCCATTAGCGAGAACTGCAACGTCCGCGGAATGGGGGTTGCTGTCATTGTCAGCGTGTCTACATTCACTTTCATCTGACGGAGTTTCTCCTTGGTTGCCACACCGAACTTCTGTTCCTCGTCGATGATAAGCAATCCGAGGTCTTTAAACTTGACGTCTTTGCTTACTATACGGTGTGTACCGATTAGGATGTTTATATCACCGCTGGCAACATCCTTTAGCGTGGCTTTGATTTGCGCTGTTGTCTTTGCACGACTTATGTAATCAATCCTACAAGGGAAATCCTTCAATCTCTCGGAAAAGGTTTGGAAATGCTGGAATGCGAGGACTGTTGTTGGCACCAACACAGCCACTTGCTTATTGTCCGACACAGCCTTGAAGGCCGCACGTATTGCCACTTCGGTCTTACCGAACCCAACGTCGCCACAAATCAATCGGTCCATCGGGCGGGAACTTTCCATATCTTTCTTTACATCCCCGGTTGCTTTCATCTGGTCGGGGGTGTCTTCGTAGACAAAGCTTGCCTCCAATTCGTGTTGCATAAAGCTGTCGGGAGAGTATGCATAGCCTTTCTCTTGTTTGCGTTGGGCATAAAGGAGAATCAAGTCGCGAGCAATGTCTTTGACTTTCTTCTTGGTTTTCTCCTTCATCTTCTCCCAAGCACCGGTTCCCAACCTGTTGAGCTTGGGCGGTTCTCCGTTGTCTTTCCCTTTGTATTTGGATAGCTTGTGCAGCGAGTGTATGCTGACGAAGATTATATCGTTGTTCTGATAGATAAGCTTGACGGCTTCTTGTATCTTGCCGTTCACCTCGGTGCGTACCAATCCACCGAACTGTCCGATACCATGGTCGATATGCACAACATAGTCACCTACGGAGAATTGGTTCAGTTCCTTTAGTGATAGGGCAATTTTTCCGCTTCGTGCTTTGTCGCTTCTCAGGTTAAACTTATGGAAACGGTCGAAGAGTTGGTGGTCCGTAAAGAGGCAGATATGGAGCGCCTCGTCGGCAAAACCCTCATGTATTGTCTTGTTTACCGGCACGAAGGGTATATTGTCTTCACGGTCTTCGAAGATGGTACGGATACGGGTGGTCTGCTTTTCTACGTCGCTAAGTATGTATATGGTATAGCCACTCTCGATGTATTTGCGGAAAGAATCGCTCACCAAGTCGAAATTCTTATGATAAATGGGTTGCGCCTGAGTAGTGTAAGTGATGGTGGCATCAGCCACACCCGTTGGACGCGTTCCGAAGTTTATGCGTCGCAAACGTATTGCCGCACGCAAGAAGTCTTCCGACGATACCAAACGGCTTTGCATATCGTCGATACTGGCAAACGATTCCTCGTCGCCGGTCACGGGTGCATCCTCCCATATACTCGTGATACGCTCCTTGACCCACGACAAATCTTCCGCTGCAAGCACCGTACCCTCGGGAAGCGAGTTTAATAGTTGCGTGCTCGTCAGTTTCTCCTTTTTCATCTCGGGCACGATATGGATGCTTGCCAACTTCTCTTTCGAGAGCTGTGTTTCAACGTCGAATGTGCGGATTGTCTCCACCTCGCTCCCGAAGAAGTCGATGCGGTAAGGGAACTCGTAAGAGAAGGAAAAGACGTCGAGGATGCTGCCACGGATGGCATATTGCCCCGGTTCGTACACATAGTCAACTTGCTCGAAACCATATTCATCCAATACATCAGACACGAACATATTGTCCAGCTTCTCGCCGACACTTATCTTCAGCGTGTTTTGCTTCAAATCCTCACGCGAAACAACTTTCTCTGCCAATGCATCGGGGTAGGTGACAATAACAAACGGCGTATCTACATCTTGGAGCATACTGAGCACTTCCGTGCGGAGAATCTCGTTTGCCGGGTCGATGTGCCCGTACTTGATGGCCCGCCGATAGGCAGAAGGAAAGAAATAGATGCCATCGCCGCCCGTCAGCTGCATCAGGTCGTGATAGAAGTAACCGGCCTCTTCAAGGTCGTTGAGTACACACACATAGTTCCCCCTTCTTTTCGAGAAAAGAGAAGCTATTACCATTGCTGCGCCCGAACCGTTCAATCCTTTGAGAAATATATTGCTCGATTCCTGTCCGTTCAAAAGACTTTCTAATGCGGTGATTTGTGGATGGGCAGCAAATATCTTAAGTAATTCTTGTACATCCATTACACCACAAAGGTAGGTTTTTTGTTCAAAATAATGGGAATGGTGGGTTTTAATCAATGAAAATACCTACTTTCGCACGTGGTAACTCTTATACAAAAGTGATTATGTCAGACAGTATCGTTATTATCCCTACCTACAACGAGAAAGAGAATGCCGAGAATATCATCAGAGCGGTGTTTGCCTTGGAAAAGGAGTTTCATGTTTTGATTATAGACGACAGTTCGCCCGACGGGACAGCGGATATTGTCAAGCGTTTGCAAGGCGAGTTCCCTGAGCGGCTTTTCTTGGTTGAGCGGGAAGGTAAGCAAGGATTGGGTACGGCCTACATCTGTGGCTTCAAGTGGGCCATTGAGCATAAATACGATTTCATCTTCGAGATGGATGCCGACTTTAGTCACAATCCCAAGGACCTTATGAAGCTATATGCCGCTTGCACAGAGCAAGGAGGAGATGTGGCTATTGGTTCGCGTTACTGTAATGGCGTGAATGTGGTGAACTGGCCATTGGGCCGTGTGTTGATGTCGTATTATGCATCGGTATACGTCCGCTTTGTTACGGGAATGAAAATACAAGATACCACAGCTGGCTTCAAGTGTTATCGTCGGGAAGTGCTCGAGACGATAGACCTCGACCATATCCATTTCAAGGGATATGCTTTTCAGATAGAGATGAAGTTTACGGCCTATAAGTGCGGTTTCCGTTTGATGGAAGTGCCCATCATCTTTATCAACCGCGTATTGGGTGTGTCGAAAATGAACTCTTCTATTTTCGGAGAAGCCCTGTTTGGGGTACTAAAACTGAAATGGTGGAGTCTCTTCCGTAAATATCCGCAAAAGAAGTAGTGTGAGATGAGCAAGACGCTGATAAAAAATGCCCGTATAGTGAACGAAGGGCGTAGGTTTGATGGGGCTGTTCTTATTGATGGAGACAAGATAGCAGAGGTATACGAAGGCAAAGCGCCGGAGGGTATCACCGCTGTGCAGGTGATTGATGCCGAAAGAAAACTCTTGTTGCCGGGAGCTATCGACGACCAAGTGCACTTCCGTGAACCGGGCTTGACGCATAAAGGTGATATTGCCAGCGAGAGC
>CAVJCD010000169.1:0-2111 GCA_963648005.1 Tannerellaceae bacterium
GGTATAGCCGGTTCGTATCACGACATTGCCGCCCGCAACTTCTACGAGGGCGAAGAAATTGAAATTGTGGGTTGCGACACGTTCCGGGAAGTGATTACAACCATCAAGAAAGACCCGTCGGTATTCGGGTTGATGGCCATCGAGAATACCATTGCCGGAAGTCTGCTTAGGAACCATGAACTCATCCGCGAGAGCGGTCTGTGGGTCATTGGAGAATACAAACTGCGCATCTCGCATTCGTTGGTTGCCCTCCCGGGCTCCACCATTGGCGACATCACCGAGGTCAACTCTCACCCCATCGCACTTATGCAGTGTACCGATTTTCTCGACACACTGCCCAACGTGAAAATGGTGGAGAAAGAAGACACAGCCATGAGCGCGCGCTGGATTGCGGAGAACCATCTGAAAGGACATGCAGCCATCTGCGGCAAGCTGGCGGCACAAATCTACAATATGGAGATTCTTGCCGAAGGAATTGAGACAAACAAGAGAAACTTCACACGCTTTCTCGCTCTCGCGGACCGTTGGGTGGCAGAAGACATGCTCAAGAAGACCGACATCAACAAGTCGTCGCTCGTGTTTGCCCTCCCCCACACCGCCGGCAGCCTCTCAAAGGTGCTCGCCATACTCTCGTTCTACGACATCAATCTCTCAAAGATACAGTCGCTACCCATCATCGGGCGCGAATGGGAATATCTGTTTTATGTGGACCTCACATTCACGGATTACCCCCGCTACCGGCAGGCACTGGATGCCATCATGCCGTTGACAAAGGACTTGAAAATATTAGGTGAATATGCAGAAGGAAGACAAAGCGTGTAACATCACGCCCGCAAACCGCGTGAGCAGCGTACAGGAATACTACTTCTCGAAGAAGCTGAAGGAAGTGGCAGAGATGAATGCCTTGGGTAAAAAGGTTATCAACCTCGGCGTGGGCAGCCCCGACCTTCCCCCCTCGGAACAGACAATAGAGACACTCTGCCATCACGCCCGCAAGGCAGACGAACACGGCTACCAACCCTACGTGGGCATTCCGGAGCTTAGACAAGGGTTTGCCGACTGGTATAAGACCTGGTTTGGCGTGGAACTGGATGCCAAGACGGAGATACAGCCGCTTATAGGCTCCAAGGAAGGCATTCTGCATATCTCGCTGGCATTTCTAAACCCGGGCGACGGCGTATTGGTGCCCAATCCCGGCTATCCAACCTACAGTTCCGTCAGCAAGCTTGTAGAGGCACGGCTTATCCCCTACGAGTTGAAAGAGGAACTGGGATGGCAGCCCGACTTCAACGAACTGGAAGAGATGGACCTCTCAGGAGTGAAGCTGATGTGGGTAAACTATCCCAACATGCCCACGGGAGCAAATGCAAGCATGGAACTGTTCGAGAAACTGGTGGACTTTGGTCGCCGCCACGGCATCGTGGTATGCAACGACAACCCCTACAGTTTCATCCTCAACCGTCGTCCGCTGAGCATCCTCCGCGTGCCGGGAGCCAAGGACGTATGCATCGAGATGAACTCCATGAGCAAGGCACACAACATGCCGGGATGGCGTATGGCGATGCTGGCATCAAACGCCCGATTCGTGAAATGGATACTGAAGGTGAAAAGCAATATCGACTCGGGGCAGTTCAAGCCCATGCAATATGCCGCCGCCGAGGCCCTGCACGCCTCCAAGGAGTGGTACGACCACATGAACCAGACCTACCGCAGCCGCCGCGACCTCGCCGGGCAGATAATGCACACCCTGGGATGTAGCTTCGACGAGAAGCAGGTGGGGATGTTCCTCTGGGGAAAGATTCCCGATGAGACAGAGAGCAGCGAAGCCTTGGCCAATAAGGTGCTCTACGAAGCCAACGTGTTTATCACCCCCGGATTCATCTTCGGCAGCTGCGGCGAGCGCTACATCCGCATATCCCTATGTTGCAAAAACGAGACACTGAAGGAAGCCCTCCGAAGGATAGAAGGCATAACCAAAAACGCAAACAATTAAAAAAACATATCATCATGGAAATGGAATTAGAATCAATCGTACTGCCGGGCGTGGATTCCCAGCGCCCCATCCTCATCGCGGGACCGTGTAGTGCCGAGACAGAAGAACAGGTTATGGA
>CAVJCD010000169.1:2121-5420 GCA_963648005.1 Tannerellaceae bacterium
CTGTAGTGCCTCAAAAGACAAAAAGGTTATGGACGCAGCTACCCAGCTTGCCTCCAAAGGCGTAAAGATATTCCGCGCAGGAATCTGGAAGCCCCGTACCAAACCGGGAGGCTTTGAAGGCATCGGCGCCGTTGGTCTGCAATGGCTGAAACGCGTGAAGAAAGAGACAGGCATGTATGTAACCACCGAAGTTGCAACCAAAGACCATGTGTTCGAAGCCTTGAAAGCCGGCATAGATATATTGTGGATTGGGGCACGCACCACAGTGAACCCCTTTGCCGTGCAGGAGATTGCCGACGCGCTGAAAGGCACGGATATTCCGGTGCTGGTGAAGAACCCAGTCAATCCGGACCTGGAGCTGTGGATTGGAGCCTTTGAGCGTCTCTACAGAGCAGGCCTGCGTCGCCTTGGAGCCATCCACCGTGGCTTCAGCTCATACGAGAAGAAGATTTACCGCAACCTGCCTCTGTGGCATATTCCCATCGAGCTGCGCCGCCGCATGCCCAACCTGCCTATCTTCTGCGACCCGAGCCATATCGGCGGCAAACGCGAGCTGATTGCTCCCATCTCGCAACAGGCCATGGACCTCAGCTTCGACGGACTGATGATTGAATCGCATCCTACGCCCGATGATGCATGGAGCGATGCCGCCCAACAAATCACGCCGGATGTGTTGGACTATGTCATCAACCTCCTCGTTATCCGCAACGAGACACAGACAACCGAGAATCTTGCCGAACTGCGTCGCCAGATTGACGGCGTTGACGAGCAACTGCTGGAACTACTCACCAAACGTATGCGCATCTCACGCGAGATAGGTATCTACAAGAAAGAGCACAATATGCCTATCCTGCAGTCGCCGCGCTACAGCGAGATACTGGAGAAACGTTCGGATATGGGTCTCGTAATGGGTCTCAGCACAGAATTCGTGAAGGAAATCCTCAAAGAGATACACGAAGAATCTATCCGCCAGCAGATGATTGTGATGAACGAGAAACAATAACAACACCGGAAAGAGAACAATGAAAATACTGATACTGGGTGCAGGAAAGATGGGTTCTTTCTTCACCGACCTTCTGAGCTTCGACCACGAGGTGGCAGTGCTGGAAAACGACCCCAAGAGGATGCGCTTTATCTACAATGCCGTCCGCCTGCAGAAGCCGGAAGAGATTGCCGACTTTGCCCCCGAACTCGTGATAAACTGCGTCACGCTGAACCATACCATTGATGCGTTCAAGACGGTTATTCCCTTCTTGCAACCCTATTGCATCATCTCCGACATCGCCTCCGTGAAGACTCATCTCAAGGAGTTCTACGCCACCTGCGGCTTCCCGTACGTCTCCACCCACCCGATGTTTGGTCCCACGTTTGCCAACCTCGGAAACCTTGAGAGAGAAAACACCATCATCATCTCCGAAGGCGACCACCTGGGAAAGATATTCTTCAAGGATATCTACTCGAGTCTGCACCTCAACATCTGCGAATACACCTTCGAGGAACACGACGAGGTGGTGGCATACTCCCTCGGTATTCCTTTCGCATCAACCATGGTGTTCGCTGCCATCATGAAGCATCAGGATGCGCCGGGTACCACCTTCAAACGTCACATGAAGATTGCCCGCGGACTACTCTCCGAAGACGATTACCTCCTGACCGAGATACTCTTCAACCCACGCACACCGAAGCAGATTGAACGCATACAGGAAGAGCTCAACGTCCTTCAGGCAATCATCAAAGACAAGGATTCGGCAGCCATGAAAGCGTATCTAAGCAAGATTCGCAAAAACATAGAGTAGAGCATTTCCTTGCCTTTCAGAGCGCCGTGTTATGGAAATCCCCTCGGAACTGTGTACTTTTACAGCACTAACTGAAAAACACAACCCAAATGAAATTATTCAACAGGAAGCAAATTGCAAGAAAACTATCCGTAGGATTGCTCTGTCTGAGCAGCCTGGTTGGTGGGGCGGTGCACGCCGACTCGCTGGCCGACAAGTTCAAGAACATCCCCGAAGAACAGCGTGTGGCTGTATATTGGTATTGGATGAGTGACAACATCTCCGTTCAAGGCGTGCAGCACGACCTTGAGGCCATGAAGAAAGCAGGCATCACACGGGCCTACATCGGCAATATATGGCAGAATTCAGTGAAGCCCGGCAACATAAAGGTGCTCACCCCCGAATGGTGGGAGGTGGTGCATGCCGCCCTCAAGCGTGCAAGCGAACTGGGCATCGAGATTGGTATGTTCAACTGCCCGGGATGGTCGCAGAGCGGCGGCCCGTGGATAAAGCCCACCGAGGCCATGCGCTATCTCAAGGAGGAGAGCGTGGAGGTGACGGGCAACGGCAAACAGCAGACCATAAAGCTGCCGTCGCTTGGCGAGAATGCCACCGACGTACGCGTGCTGGCAATACCTCGGCACACAGCAACATTGGACACCGTGCTCACCATCGACAAGAAAGCCGATGTGGACAAGACCATAGACCTGCATCTTGATGCCCCGCAGACTCTGCGCAACATCACTTTCACCACGGAGCAACACCTTATGGCGGATGTGGAGATACAGGCAAAGAACGGCAGTGGCTACGAAACCGTCAAGACGGTGCATATCGACCGCACGAACCCCATCATCAACGTGGGCTTCATGCCTTGGGCTCCCGTCAGCATCAATCTGCCCGATGTACGCACCCAAGACCTGAGACTCATCATAACAAATAATACTAATGACAGTCACTTCCAGGTTCGCGTATCTGACCTGCCACAGGTGGAGCGTTATGCCGAGAAGTCGCTGGGCAAGATGTTCCAGACGCCGCTGCCCATGTGGGGAGAATATATGTGGCCCACGCAGCCGGAACCAAAAGAGGTGGCAGTGACTCAACCTTCGGAGATTATCGACCTCACCGGCCAAATGAGTCAGGACGGCACACTAACATGGAAAGCCCCCAAGGGCGAGTGGATGGTGATGCGCACCGGCATGGTGCCCACCGGGATTAAAAACTCACCGGCAAGCAAGGAGGGCACAGGGCTCGAGGTGGACAAGATGAGCCGCGAGCATGTGGCCAAACACTTCGACGCATTCCTCGGCGAACTCCTCAGGCGTATTCCTCCGGAGGACCGCACCAGCTTCAAGATAGTTGTGGAAGACAGCTACGAGATGGGTAGCCAAAACTGGACAGACGACATGGCAGAATCTTTCCGTGCACGCTATGGCTACGACCCCATTCCCTACATCCCCACCCTCTACGGAACCATCATCGGCTCGCAAGACCAGAGCGAACGTTTCCTTTGGGACCTCAGACGAC
>CAVJCD010000170.1:0-5359 GCA_963648005.1 Tannerellaceae bacterium
ATCGTATGCCACATAGTTGCACGGATAGAAGCGATAGTGCTTATAGATTTCCTTATCGATGATGGAGCAAGCGGCAGCCACCAGATTGTTCTTCTCCATATCCTTGTCCAAAGCTGCCAACAAATCGTTTATCGGGCGCGTCAGCGTGATATGTACGCGGCCCTTGTAGTTGAGTATGCCTGTCTCCATACTCAGCAAATCGTCGCGCTGACTCTTCACATAGTCGGGGTCGTCGCGCTTGAGCTGAAACTCTTTTGCCTTCAAGAAATCGCAGGGGTCGTACTCGTAGGAGATGGCAACGGGGAATATATTCAGGTCCATGAGGTTGGAGACAAAGTCCTTGTCGCCGCTCATGGTGAGCATCTTCAGTACGCTGCCCTGTGTGCGGTCGTTCGAATCCTTTGCACGACCCTCACGCTGTGCTATCCACACCGATTCTTTCGTCTCTGTAATGGTATGGCGGATATATGCCGAAAGGGTACGGCTCACGTCGAGCATCTGCCTTACAGAAACACCGCGTTTCACGATGAAACTGTTGTTGAGACGCACCAAGGTCTCAATCCACGGACGAATCAAGAGATTGTCGCCAATGGCCACCTGCGTAGGACCATAGCCCACGTCATACAGCATGACATTGAGGAAGGAGGCATCCAATACAATGTCGCGATGGTTGGAGATAAACGTACACGGCTGTTTGTCTTTGGGAAGGCGGCTGCGCCCCGACACTGTCAACGAGAATGTAGTCTTGTTTGCCACATCCATCACTGCAGCATAAGCCAGCTTCGACTTGAAATCCTCCTTTGTTTTAAACGAACGCATCTTCTCGGCAAACTCTGCCCAGTTAACGTCCGGCTTGATATACCGGAATGCCCGCTCAAAATCTTCGCTGGCGATAAGCGACTCAATAGCATCCTTCACCTCGCTGTTGTTCAGCGGACGAATGTCGTCAAAATCATAAACTGCTTCTGTATCCATCCTTACCTCCCCTTTTTAGTTGTTCTTAAGTCCGTCCTCAATAATGTCCGTCAAAACATCCTTGATATCCAGTCCGGCAGCTCTAACCTGCTGCGGGATAAAACTGGTGGCTGTCATGCCCGGCGTGGTGTTGACCTCAAGCATCACGGGCTCGCCGTTCTCTATGATAAAATCTATCCTTATAAGCCCCTTGGCTCCCAATATGTCGTATATCCTCGATGCCTCGCTCTGCACCTTCCGTGTCAGGGACTCAGAGATGCGTGCCGGCGTAATCTCGTCAGACTCGCCTTTATATTTCGCGTCGAAATCGAAAAACTCGTTTTTGGTAACCACCTCGGTAAGCGGAAATATCACTTCCTTGCGCGGGGTTTTGCCTCCGCCCACCTTATAGCAGCCGCAGGTAACCTCCGTGCCCGAGATAAAACGCTCCATCACTACCTCCCTACCTTCGGCAAACGCCTTGGCAATGGCAGGCTGTAGCTCTGAGGCTTCTTTCACCTTTGTAACTCCAAAGCTGCTGCCTCCGTCGTTGGGTTTCACAAATATCGGGAGGCCCAAACGCTCTATGGCCTCTTCATCGCTCACCGTCTCGCCCTTAAACAATCGGATGGAGTCTGCCACGCAGATGCCGAAACTCTTGAGATAGTGGTTGCACACATATTTGTTGAACGTAAGCGCACTCACCAATTGGGGGCACGAAGAATAGGGCATGCCTATCATATCGAAATAACCCTGAAGACGTCCGTCCTCACCCGGAGTGCCGTGGATGGTGATATAGGCAAAGTCGAAACGACGCGCCGTGCCGTTCTCTTGGAAGCTGAAGTCGTTTTTGTCTATCGGCGCACTCCCTCCCCCCGGGAGTTTCACCTCCCAGTCGCCTTTCTTCACGATGGCAATATATAGGTTGTATCTCTCCTTGTCGATAAAAGAATAGAGGCCGTCGGCACTCTTGAGCGACACCGCCATCTCCGAGGAATCTCCTCCTGCCACAATAGCTATGTTCTTTTTCATCTTCATATCTCCTTTGTTGTTGCGTATGCCCGCCATTTGTCAATCAGCCGTGTCATATCCTCGGGTATCTCTGAGTCGAAAAACATCTCCTCGCCCGTGGTGGGATGCACAAACCCCAGCGTCTTGGCATGCAGAGCCTGACGCGGGCAAATGGCAAAGCAGTTTTGCACAAACTGTTTGTATCTCGTATGAGTTGTTCCTTTCAAAATCTCGTTTCCGCCATAGCGCTCGTCGCTGAAAAGCGTATGGCCGATATATTTCATGTGTACACGAATCTGATGTGTGCGGCCTGTCTCCAGGCGGCATTTCACAAGAGTCACATACCCCAGGCGTTCCAACACCTTGTAGTGGGTAACAGCCCGTTTTCCTTGGTCTCCTTCGGGAAAGACCGTCATCTGCATTCTGTTGCGCGGGTCGCGACCGATATTGCCTTCTATCCTCCCCTCGTCGGCTTTCACTATGCCCCACACGAGGGCACGATATTCTCTTTGTGTTGTCTTGTTGAAAAACTGAAGACTCAGCCGTGCTTTGGCAGTGGGCTTCTTGGCAATCACCAGCAGTCCGGAAGTATCCTTGTCGATGCGGTGCACCAATCCCAATGCAGGGTCGTTGGGGTCGTATTCGGGGTCGTCTTTGAGATACCACGCAAGGGCATTCACCAAGGTACCGGTGTAGTTGCCGTGCCCCGGATGCACAACCAATCCTGCCGGTTTGTCCACAACCAGCAAATCGTCGTCTTCGTAAACAATCTTTATGGGGATATTCTCGGGCACGACGGCAAAGTCGTGACGCGGACGCGACATCATGATGGTCACCACATCTTCGGGCTTCACCCTGTAGTTGCTCTTCACGGGCTTCCCGTTTGCCATGATATAGCCGGCTTCTGCCGCCAGCTGTATCCTGTTGCGTGTGGCACCCAGCACACGGTCGACAAGAAATTTATCGACTCTCAAGAGCGACTGCTTGCGGTCGGCAACGAAGCGGAAATGCTCATACAGCTTGGGAGAACCGTCTTCGTTCTGCTCCAACAGGTCGTCCGCCTGCTCATCGTCTATGTCGTCGATAAAATCATCCATGGCTAAAACCATTTTTCTTCTTCACTGTCCAGCGACTCTACGGGTTGGTTCTGGAGCAACGAGTCTTGAGGTATCTCGTCGGTGCCACTGCTCACCTTCAGCACCAGCGGTGCAGTGAGCGGCACGTGTGTACCCTTTGCCAAAACCTTCCCGCGCATCTCCACGCCAATGGCAAGGTCCTTGTATTTGCCCGCAACATATTCTATGTCTATCTTCTCGAAGCCGCGAGCCTTCAACAGTGCGTAGGCTTGGCGAAACGACAGGTCCTCCACCTCGGGTATTGTTGCCATCTGCGAGGTCATGGCGTTCACCGTGACAAACACGATGCGTCCTTCTTTCACCTTCGAACCTACCTCCGGCACCAATTCCACAATGGCCCCGGGCTTCACGTCTTTCGAGAACACCGAGTCTATCACGTTATAGCGCAAATGGCTCTGGTCGAAAAGAGCGGCTGCTTCGTCCATCCTCAGACCCTTAACGTCGGGCACCACCACAGCCTCGTTGTGCTTTGTATACACGTCGAGCCATCTCAGGACGCCATATATCAAGCCACATGCCACCACTGCTGCCAACAGCAGATTGAGCACATATGGATTCTTTATCAGCCTGACAAAAAAACTGTTCATATACGATTCCTCTTGAGGTGGGTCAAAAATAGGGAACAAAGCCGTTAAAACAAAGAAAGTAAAGGCTTTTTTGGGAAAACCTTTACTTTCTTCTACAAAATCCTTTTCTAAATGGACTTACCCATTGTATTCGTCAGATACCGTCAACTTAGCTCTTCCCTTTGCGCGGCGGGCAGCCAACACTCTGCGGCCGTTAGCGGTAGCCATTCTCGAACGAAAGCCGTGCTTGTTCTTTCTCTTTCTGTTGGAGGGTTGAAATGTTCTCTTCATTTTTCTCTATATTTTATTTGTTCTTGTTCCACAATAGGGTCGCAAAGATATGGGCTTTTTTCAAATAAACAAAGCCGCATCTTGCTTTTTCCTTAAAAAATGCCGCCTTTATACATATCCTCGAAGTTGTTGTGACATCCCTCCAAGCGTTGAGCCTCCCTGCCTTCGGGATTGAGCTCGATGGATTTCTTGAGGTCCAGGAATGCTCCGTCTTTGTCGCCTTTGAGGTTTTTGGCGCGTCCGCGCTCGGCGTAAGCGGCAGCAAACTCAGGGCGCATTTCTATCACCTCGTCCAAGAATGCGATTGCCTCGTCGAGGTTTCCGCGCGCAATCAGCAGCTTTCCTTTATGCAAGTAGGCATCGTCGTTGAAGGGGTTGAGGTCAATGGCCTGCTGATAGTCTTCCTCGGCAGCATCAGCCTCACCCAAGGCTTCGCGCACCGAGCCTCTGATGATGTATACCGTTTCTTCTTCCGGAGCCAAGGATACGGCTTTCTCGGCATCGGGCAGGGCTTCTGCGGCTTGCCCCATGAGGAGCAATGTTTCGGCACGAAGCATATAGGCATCGGTAAAGTCGTCTTTGATGGCGATGGCTTTTGTGAGGTCGGCAATCACCGCAAGCTTCTCGCCAAGGGCCTTCTTTGCCTTAGCCATGAGAAACCAAGCGAGGAAGGAGTCTTTGTCTCTCTCAATCACGTCCTGGCAGTCTTTCACAGCCTCATTGTTCTTATCCGCCATAAAGAGCATATTGGCTCTTGCGATGCGGGTGGGGATATCGTCGGGGCGCAGCTCAATCATGCCGTTCATCACCTCTATGGCATCTTCCCTACGGTTCACCGACTGATAAGCCTCAGCCAGACAGCTCATCGTTTCAAAGTCGCTTTGTATGGCCAGCGCCTCGGTGAAGCATTTTATGGCATAGTCCGTCTTGCCCATCCTGCGGGCACGTATGCCGTCGTATTTCAGTACGTCGAAATTGTTTTGTTCGTTTTTAGCCTTCTCCTCCTCGGTCTCCTCCTTTTGGGAAGAAGAGAAGAGGGATGTAAAGAAATTCTTCATCTTCTGATTCTTTTTTTGGTTTTCTTCCCGGGTGCAAAGATAGTATTTCCCACGGGCTATAAAAAACATCGCCCCGAACGGAGGATTCCGTTCGGGGGTCTGTTTTTCTGTCCCCGGGTCTTCACAGATGCAAGGACAGTCTCGTTCTTTTTTTAGTAATACTATATTGACTGCTTGTTCGCCCTCACGGGTTACTTAGTGGGGTGGTGCCTCCACCAGGGCTCCTCCCCCACTTCGCAGCCCAATCTGAATTATGAATTTCTACTTTATTAATTATTGTCAGTTATTCGTTACTTAACGATAGCCTTAACAGCCTTCTCGCCTTCAATGCTTACAACCACAA
>CAVJCD010000171.1:0-377 GCA_963648005.1 Tannerellaceae bacterium
GTTTGTCTGTCTTGGCGGTAGTTTCGCCATTGGGAATGTTTCGCATCGTTGAACAAGAAGAGGAAATAAGAATGATTGCTACTAAAAGAAACTGTATGTATCGGTTATTCATGATTCTTGTATTTTTAATTTGCAGCAAAGATAATAAATAATGGTAAACACATTGAAAGCTAAATCGGGGCTGTCGTTTCTTTTTGTTACTTTTGCCCGTTCATTCCTGGGAAATTTATGTCTGAGAATAGTTCCATAGTTATCAAGGGGGCTCGTGTCAACAATTTGAAAGGTATCGATGTGGAGATTCCGCATGGCAAGTTGGTTGTCGTTACCGGATTGTCGGGTAGCGGCAAATCGTCGCTTGTTTTCAATACGTTGTATGC
>CAVJCD010000171.1:387-5355 GCA_963648005.1 Tannerellaceae bacterium
GTTGTATGCTGAGGGGCAACGTCGTTATGTGGAAAGTCTTTCGGCATATGCCCGCCAATTTCTAGGCCGTATGAGCAAACCGGAATGCGACTACATCAAAGGCGTTCCACCTGCCATTGCTATTGAACAACGAGTGAATACTCGCAACCCACGCTCAACGGTGGGGACATCCACAGAGATATATGAGTATATGCGACTGCTTTTCGCCAGGATTGGCAAGACCTTCTCGCCGGTGTCGGGCACAGAGGTGAAGAAACATCAGGTGAAGGATATTGTCAATGAGGTGTTGTTATATCCAAAAGATACCCGTTTCACCGTGTCCGCTCCCATTGTCCGGCCTGAAGGGCGTGAGATGAAGGAACAAATTGAAATACTACAAAAGGAAGGATATACCAGAGTGTCGGTTAATGGCGCTGTTCACCGTATTGGTGATGTGATAGATGATGACTCATTACTCGCCTCTCAGAATATGGAGCTGTTGATAGACCGCCTGACGGTTTCGGACGACAAAATGGTTAGAAGTCGTCTTGCCGATTCGGTGGAAACGGCGTTTTTCGAGGGAAATGACACGTGCATCATCAATATTTATACCACCGAAGGAGTTGTTACGAAAGAATATTCAAAGAAGTTTGAGGCAGACGGTATCACATTTGCAGAACCGACCGACCAAATGTTTAGTTTCAATAATCCGCTTGGAGCGTGCCCGTCTTGTGAGGGAGTAGGCAAAGTGGTGGGCATCGACGAGAATTTGGTGGTGCCGGACAAAAGTCTGTCGGTCTACCAAGGAGCCGTGGCTTGTTGGAAAGGTGAGGTGATGGGTGAATGCTTAAAGGACTTCATCAATAGGAGCGCAAAATATGACTTCCCTATTCATCGCCCGTATTGCGACTTGACACAAAAAGAGAAGGACCTACTATGGCATGGAGCACGAGGACTGTATGGAATAGATGACTTCTTTAAGTTTGTTGAAGATAATCTTTACAAGATACAATATCGTGTCATGTTGGCCCGCTATCGGGGGAAGACAGTATGTCCTTGTTGTAAGGGTACCCGACTAAAACCGGAGGCTCTATATGTAAAAGTGGGTGGAAAGAATATCGCTGAATTGGTGTCGCTACCCATCGCGCAAACAAAGGCGTTCTTCGATGATTTGACATTGAGCGAAGCGGATGCTGTTGTGGCAAAACGATTGCTGATGGAGATAAAGAGCCGTTTGCGGTTTCTTACAGACGTAGGTTTGGGCTATCTGACTCTCGACCGTTTGTCTTCAACGCTCTCAGGAGGCGAAAGCCAACGTATCAATCTGGCAACTTCATTGGGAAGCGGGCTGGTTGGTTCCCTATACATATTGGATGAGCCAAGCATAGGTTTGCATTCGCGTGACACCGGTTTGCTTGTAAACGTGTTGCGCCAACTACAAGCATTGGGCAACACTGTGGTTGTTGTTGAGCACGACGAAGACATAATCCGTTCAGCCGATTACATCATAGATATTGGTCCGAAAGCAGGTCGGCTTGGTGGCGAGGTGGTTTTCCAAGGAGCGGTCAATAATCTCCCGGCAGAAAGCAATAGTTATACAGTGCGATATCTGACCGGTGAGGATAAGATAAGTGTGCCTCCATTTCGCCGTCCGTGGAACAACTATATAGAAGTAAAGGGTGCATGTAAGAACAATCTGAAAGGCATTGATGTGCGATTCCCACTGAATGTGATGACGGTGGTTACTGGAGTCAGTGGCTCGGGGAAGAGTTCCTTGGTGCGCGACGTATTCTATGACGGGGTGAAACGGAGTCTTGATAATGCTGCCTGCTTGATGGTGGATTGTAGCGGGCTGGAGGGCGACATTAAAATGATTGAGGGGATAGAATTTGTTGACCAGAACTCAATCAGCAAAAGTTCGCGCTCCAACCCTGTGACCTACATCGGCGCTTATGACGAGATACGTAAACTTTTTGCCGACCAGCCCTTGGCTCGACAGATGGGATATACGGCCGCTTACTTCTCTTTCAACAAGGAAGGAGGGCGCTGCGAAGAGTGCAAGGGTGACGGATGTATCACAGTGGAGATGCAGTTTATGGCAGACATCACCTTGAAATGCGACAGTTGTCATGGCAAACGTTTCAAGCAGGATGTTCTTGATGTGGAATACCATGGCGTGAATATCTACGACGTGTTGGAGATGACCGTCGACCAGGCGATAGAGTTCTTCTTGCAGCAACCCGATGAACAGGGGAAGAAGATTGCGAAGCTCTTGCAACCTCTGCAAGACGTTGGCTTGGGTTACATCAAACTTGGACAGACGTCTGCTACGCTTTCCGGCGGAGAGAACCAAAGAGTGAAGTTGGCATACTATCTTGGGCAGGAGAAACAGCGACCCATGTTGTTTGTGTTCGACGAACCGACCACAGGTCTGCATTTCCATGATATAAATACTCTCCTCAAGGTTTTCGATGCATTAATCAGCCGTGGGCATACCGTGGTTATCATTGAACATAATATGGACGTAATCAAATGCGCCGACTATCTGATTGATTTGGGTCCCGAGGGGGGCGATGGCGGCGGTTATTTGGTTTGTGTAGGGACGCCCGAAGAAGTGGCTCTTTGTCCAAACTCTTATACAGGACATTACCTAAAAGAAAAACTAATAAAATGAAGAATGCTAATCTAACTTATCCGAAAGAACATATTCGTTTGGCTGTCCTTTCTTTCTTTCTGGCTCAGGGTCTTTGTTTCTCGAGTTGGGCGAGTCGTATACCTGACATTAAAGAGTTGTTTACAGTCAACGATGCTTTGTATTGGGGTATTGTTCTTTTCATGATACCGGTCGGAAAATTTGTGGCCATTCCATTGGCAGGTCATCTCGTCTCGAAACTTGGTAGCCGTATCATGGTGCAAGCAAGTATCATTGGTTATGCCCTCTCATTGTTTACCATCGGGGTGGCAGTGAGCATATATACGCTTGGTGTGAGCCTCTTCTGTTTCGGAGTGTTTTGGAATCTTTGCGACATCTCGCTCAACACACAAGCAATAGGCATTGAGCGACTCTACGGGCAGACCATTATGGCTTCGTTTCATGGAGGGTGGAGTCTCGCGGCATGTACAGGGGCACTGATTGGCTTTGTTATGATTGTCACCGGCGTGTCTCCATTTTGGCATTTCTCGATGATAGCAACCTTAATCTTTTTGTTTACCCTCATCAGTCGCCGTTACTTACAAGATGATACGACTGCCCCTCAAGCAGAGGAGGTGGAATCTTCAACAGATTCCGAGTTGAAGTGGAAATACATCCGCCGGCCGGAGATGTTGCTTATAAAACTCGGCTTGGTAGGACTGTTTGCATTGGTGGTAGAGAGTGCGATGTTCGACTGGAGTGGCGTCTACTTTGAGTCTGTGCTTGAGGTGCCCAAATCACTGCAGATAGGGTTTCTAGTGTTTATGGTTATGATGACGGTCGGACGTTTCATGGCGGGTTATGCTTATCGGGCATTCGGAAAGCAACGGGTGTTGCAACTATCCGGTGCGTTTATCTTCATCGGCTTTACCACTTCGGCATTACTGGGCGGAATATCTGATGTGATGGTGGTAAAAGTGGTGCTAAACTCGCTTGGCTTCATGTTGGTGGGGCTGGGTATTTCAAGCATGGTGCCTACCATCTACAGCCTCGTAGGAGCCAAGTCGAAAACGCCGGTGGGCATTGCTCTTACAATTTTGTCGAGCATCAGTTTCGTTGGGTCACTGGTTGCACCACTGTTGATAGGTGCTTTGTCTCAAGCATTCAATATGGAAACAGCTTATCTGACTGTTGGTGCTTTGGGCCTTTGCATCCTCGCCATGACAACGTTTAGCAAGGCATTCCGTTAGAGGAACGCCTTATATTTCCGGAAGCCTCTGTTCTGCCGTCTGCATGCAGCGGATGATATCGGCCTTACTTCCACAGAAAGGTCCGGAGGCTTCTATCTTAAGAGTAGACATGGCTGCGGCGAAACGTCCGGCATCATCAATCGATGCTCCTTTTGCGCGCTGATATAGATAGCCGGTCATATAGGTGTCGCCACATCCTGTAGCATCAACCGTCTCGTGAGGCAGATAGGCAGGTATGCGGTGGAATGTTTTTCCATCATAGATTACAGAACCGAGACTGCCTAATGTAATCAGCACTTCCTTCACACCCCAGTCGTACATCTTTTGTGCGGCACCAACCACATCGTTGTGACCTGTCAACACTTCCATCTCGTGTTCGTTAGCCTTCAAGAAATGGATGTATTTAAGAGCCTCTTCCTTTTCCTCCCAATCAATAGCATACACGTCTTTGTTGCGTACTTCACGCAAGTAACCTTGCGAGTCGGCTGATACAAGGCCTTTCCCCGACAAGTATTTCACTGCCTCCAAAGAGAAATCATCGGCAAGCAGAGTGCCTAAGTGGATGATACGTGCTTCAACGTTTTTCAGAAAGTCTATTGTGAAAGGGTCGGCTTTTGCCAACACCCGTTGCGTGCGGTTGTCGGAATTTTCACCATATATATTCTCGAAATAAACGGAATATTTGCTGGGCATTACTGCTACATCAATGCCATCGGCGCGTAGCTTTTCAACCTCACCCATTTCCGTTTCCGCGAGTGCCGTTACAAGCCGGAAATCGATATCATCAAAGTGTTTGATGGCATGCGAGAAATAGAACGCCGTTCCTCCTGCCATGTATACTGTACTTTTAGGGGTCACTATCTTGTCCAAAGTGATATGACCGATACAACAAAGGTCTTGCATAGTTGTGTGTTTTTTTATGATTGACGCGCAAAGGTAGTCAAAAATATGTTCCACGCCTTACGTCGTATTGTCCGAGATAGGATGCGAAGAATTTGGGAATAGAGCCGTGCAGCGGAAGAATCAAGTGCTTTCATAGTTTGCGTCATACATGGATTTAGCATACCTTTGCGGAATTGTTGAAAATAGGGAGATATATCTTAAAAC
>CAVJCD010000172.1:0-5331 GCA_963648005.1 Tannerellaceae bacterium
TGATAACCCACCTGAGGATTATGTTGTGCATGGTCCGAATCAGATGACAGCTCTTCCGATGGAAGTGCCCGTTTCGTATCAGGAGATAGCGCACTGCCTTGAGAAATCCATCTCCAAGATGGAAGCGGCTATCTTGAGCGCACTTGAACAAACGCCTCCCGAATTGTATGCCGATATCGTTCGTAATGGTATCTATTTGGCAGGTGGCGGTGCACTGATGCGCGGACTCGACAAGCGTCTGACGGATAAAATCAATATTCCGTTCCATATTGCCGACGACCCCTTGCATGCGGTTGCAAAAGGTACGGGCGTTGCTCTGAAGAATATTGATAAGTTTAATTTCCTTATCCGATAGAATAATCAACAATCGACAAAGGGCAATTGAAAGAAACTTGATTGCCCTTTGTTGATTGTTGTTTTTTTGATTTATGCGTAAGCTGCTGGAGTTCTTAGTAGAGAAAAGGCATTGGTTCTTGTTCGTTTTGCTTGAGATTGTTTCGTTTATGCTTATATATCACAATAATGCGTATCAACGTAACATTATCTTAGGTTCGGCGAATGTAGTGACAGGTCGTATTTCTTCCATATCCGCTTATGTTGTCTCCTACATGAATTTGCGTGAGAAGAATGCTGCGCTGTTGGAGCGAAACGGACAGTTGGAAATGGATTTACTCCGGTTGCAAGACCGTTTGGACATGCTGAGTGTCGATACGCTTACCTTCAAAGGCTTTGCATCTGATTCGACCGAGCAGTTTCCTTATGATTTTATCGTGGCAGAGGTGGTAAACAATAGTGTGAGCCATCTTTCGAACTATATAACCATAAATAAAGGACGCCGCGATGGCATTGCTCCGGATATGGGGGTTGTTTCCGAAAGAGGTGTAGTGGGCATTGTTTCTACAGTAACCGACCGATTTTCGGTGGTTATTCCTTTGCTTAATCCAAAATCGCGGTTGAGTTGCAAGGTGTTGGGGAGCAGTTATTTCGGTTCACTGAATTGGAACGGGCGCGACACACGTTATGCTAACCTTAAAGAGTTGCCTCGGCACGTGGAGTTTCAGAAAGGAGATACTATTGTGACGAGTGGTTATTCCAGTGTGTTCCCTGCTGGGCTGATTGTCGGCACGGTTTCTGATTTTGAGAAACAACACGATGATAATTTCTTTTCGTTGGAGGTGGAACTGTCTACAGATTTTGCATCCTTAAGCAGTGTCCGGATAATAAAGAATTATAATCAGGCAGAACAGAGAAACGTAGAACAAGAGTCAAGGAAAAATGATTAATCTACTGCGAGGAAGCATTTATTTTGTTGCGTTGGTATTGGTTCAGGTGCTCGTTTTGAACAATATCCATTTTCTTCGTGTTGCAACGCCGTTCCTATATCTTTACTTCATTATTAAGATGCCGGTAGGGGTGGCACGCGATATAACAATTGTGTCTTCTTTTCTGCTTGGTTTGGTCATCGATACGTTCTCGAATACGGTAGGTATGCATGCTGCAGCAACCACCTTGGTGGGGTTGTTGAATGGACCTGTGATTTCCTTTTTCATGGGTAAGGACTTGCCGGAAGGTGTCAGTCCTTCTTATAGAATATTTGGTTTCGGCGGCTTTTTCCGCTATGTTTTATCTATTGTGGTAATCCATCATATTGTGCTGTTTATGATTGAATCGTTCACATTGTTTGACCCGTTGTTTCTTGTAATCCGTATCGGCATGAGTGTGGTGGCAACCGTTGTTTTGATTTGTACGATAGAGGCTTTCAATGTAGAGGCACAGGAGAGTGAAGAATAACACGAAGTACATACTCGAGAACCGACGCTATGTAATCATTGGAATAGTGGTTTTGTTGGTGGCTGTCTTTATTGTTCGTTTGTTCTACCTTCAAGTTGTGGAAAACGATTATAGAGCATGGGCAGACAGTAATGCATTCTTGAAAAAGACCTTGAATCCTTCACGTGGAATGATTTATGACCGCAATGACAAACTCTTGGTCTACAATCAACCCGCCTATGATGTGATGTTGGTTATGCGTGAAGTGCAACCCTTCGACACTCTGGATTTCTGTAGTATACTTAACATAACAAAGGAGCAATTTGAAAAGCAGATTTCCAATATCAAGAACCGCCGTCTGAACCCGGGGTATTCTTCGTATGTCCCGCAATTGTTCATGAACCACCTTTCGGCACAAGAGTGTGGTGTGTTGCAGGAAAAGTTGTATAAGTTTCCCGGATTTTATATTCAGAACCGAACAATCCGCCAATACGACTATCCTTATGCCGCTCATGTGTTGGGCAATATCGGTGAGGTGAACCGACAAGATATTGAACGTGACAATTATTATGTACAAGGCGATTATGCAGGCCGTGCCGGGGTGGAACGTTCGTATGAGAAGGTTCTGCGCGGGGAGAAAGGTGTGGAAATACTTTTGCGTGATGTGCATGGACGTATAAAGGGACGCTACGATGATGGGAAAAGCGATATTCCTCCTGTGTCTGGCAAGAATTTGAAACTGTCGATAGATATCGACCTTCAGGCCTATGGTGAAAAGTTGATGCGAAATAAGGTGGGTAGTATTGTGATGATAGAACCGGAAACGGGCGAAGTGCTTTGTATGGTTTCATCTCCAAACTACGACCCAAGTCTGCTCATCGGACGTCAAAGAGGAAAGAATCATAAGATGTTGGAGAAGGCTCCCGGAACGCCGCTTATAGACAGGTCTATTTCCGGTTTCTATCCTCCGGGTTCAACGTTTAAACCCACACAAGGCTTAATCTTTTTGCAAGAAGGAGTGATAACGCCCGAGACGATGTATACTTGTGCGTATGGTTATACCTATTCTCCTGAGCGGCGTCCTGCTTGTCACGGGCATCCGTCACCGTTAAATCTGGTTTCGGCATTGGCCACTTCGTGTAACTCTTACTTCTGTTGGGGGTTGCATGATATGTTGGACAGTCGTCGTAGATACCCAAACATACAAAAAGCTTTTGAGGTTTGGAAGAATCACATTGTTTCCATGGGTTATGGTTATCCATTGGGAATTGATTTGCCTGGAGAAAGGCGGGGGTTTATTCCAAATAGTAAGTTCTACGACAATTATTATCATCGTTGGGTGTCAATGACGGTTGTATCCATAGCAATCGGTCAGGGAGAAATAGCAGCAACGCCGTTGCAGATATGTAACTTGGCTGCTACGATTGCCAACAGAGGGTATTTCATTACCCCCCACGTCGTGAAGGAGATACAAGATACGCCTATGGATACTTGTTATACCAACAAAAAATATCCTACAGTGGAGTCGAAATATTACGAAGTGGTGGCAGACGGTATGCGTAGTGCGGTGTTGGGGGGAACATGTAGGGGGGCTGTAATCCCCGACATTGAGGTTTGCGGTAAGACTGGTACGGCAGAAAACCCTCATGGAAAGGACCACTCGGCTTTTATCGGCTTTGCTCCTTACAAGCAACCTAAGGTGGCTATCTGTGTGTATGTGCAGAATGGTGGCTTTGGCGCAGCGTTCGGAGTGCCTATAGGTAAATTGATGATGGAATATTACCTAAAGAAAGGTGAGATATTGCCGGAAGATAAGGCTTTGGAAGAAAGAATGGTCAATTCGGTGGTAACCGAAGATCAAATATATATGTTACCAGGTTATGAGATACAGAAAGACGGAGATGTGGAAGACGATTGACTGGATGACCATTACGTTTTATGCGTTGATGGTTGTGGCCGGTTGGTTTGCCATTTGTGGTGCAAGCTTCGAATTCGACAATATGGGTCTGTTTGATATAAACGGACGTCCGGGTTCTCAGCTCGTGTGGATAGGTATCTCTATGGCGGTTGCATTCGTTGTGCTGATGCTCGACAGAGATGTATTTGATATCTTTGGCTACCTCATCTATGCTGCAATCATATTATTGCTGATAGCCACAATCTTTTTTGCTCCAAATATCAAGGGTTCTCATTCATGGCTACAATTGGGGAGTATCCGTATACAGCCGGCAGAGTTTGCCAAGTTTGCAACGGCATTGGCTGTGGCCAAGTTTGTGAATTCGTATGGATTCAGGCTTACTACAGCGAAGAATTTTGTGATAACAATCATGCTTGTTCTGTTGCCTATGCTTTGCATCATTCTGCAAAAAGAGACAGGGTCGGCATTGGTTTATTTGGCCTTCTTCTTGGTGCTCTATCGGGAGGGTATGTCAGGATATATTCTGTTGGCTGGAATTTGTGCGGTTGCCTTTTTTGTGATAGACATGAAGTTCTCGGATGTAGTGGTGGGGACTACGGATATGGGAACTTTTATAGTGTCCTCCATGATATTGTTTATAACCTTTATTCTTGTAGCTGTGGTGCGAAAAACCAAGTTGGCTATGCAGATAATGTTGGGAACAACGGCTGTTTTGTATATGATTGCATATGTCACCTCTTTGTTCGTTCCGGTGAATTTCGCATGGGTGTCGGTTGTGTTGGTATGCTTGACCGTTATCTATCTCTTATATCTTTCTTTTCGTAATTGGGTGTGGCATTACGCATTGATTGCGGTATTTGCTTTAGGGTCAATGGTATTTATGTATTCTGTGGATTATGTGTTTAATGAAATATTGGAGCCTCATCAGCAGACCCGTATCAAAGTGTCGTTGGGCTTGGAAGACGACCCGAGTGGAGCCGGATATAATGTAAATCAGTCGAAAATAGCCATCGGGTCGGGCGGACTGACCGGAAAGGGCTTTTTGAATGGTACGCAGACCAAATTGAAATATGTCCCTGAACAAGAAACCGATTTTATTTTCTGTACAGTAGGTGAGGAGCATGGTTTTGTTGGTTCAGCACTTGTCCTCATTCTCTTTGGAGCGTTTATCATCCGACTCATCGTGCTTGCTGAACGTCAGGATACCACATTTGGCAGAGTGTATGGATATTCCGTGGCTTCCATCTTTATTTTTCATTTTGCCATCAATATAGGGATGGTTACGGGGCTGACTCCTGTTATTGGCATCCCTCTGCCATTCTTCAGCTATGGAGGGTCTTCGCTACTAGGCTTTACCATCTTACTGTTTATCTTTCTTCGGTTGGATGCTTCGCGGAGGGAACGTTAATCCTTGCTTGCCTTTTCCACCCGGAAACCAATTTCTTCAATGCCTGTCAATGTGCTGTCGCGCATTCCTTGACGGAAACGGAATGTATATACCCCCGGATGTTTGAATTTGTAGTTGGTTCGTATGGGGAATTCGGACTGAAACAAGGATATTCCATGCCCACTCCATTTACCGTATTCATCAGCCAAGATACATTCTATTGTATCCGATATCAATGGCCCGATTGGACGTTCTT
>CAVJCD010000173.1:0-5320 GCA_963648005.1 Tannerellaceae bacterium
GTATTTGTTAAAGAGTATTATTGCACAAACACAAAAACCTTTGTATTTATTAAAGTGCGTTATTGCACAAACACTAAAACTTTTGTATTTATCAAAGAAACTAAAATCGCGGATACAAAAACAAAAGTTTTTGACTTTGTGCAAGTCTACACGGATATAAAACCAAAAATCCCCGACTTTACGCAAGCCCTCGCAAGCACAAAAACAAACCATCCTAACCCCGCGCAGCCACTCTGCTGACACCAAACCAAAAATCCCCGACTTTGCGCAAGTTTGCGCAGACACAAAAACAAACCTTCCGGACTCCTTGTATCCTCTACACGGATACTTCAAAGACGGTGCTTCTCTTT
The DNA here is from genome assembly GCA_963648005.1 of Tannerellaceae bacterium. Lineage (GTDB taxonomy): Bacteria > Bacteroidota > Bacteroidia > Bacteroidales > Tannerellaceae > Parabacteroides. The sequence continues at coordinate 351 of CAVJCD010000173.1, forward strand.
GTGCATGACATGTCTCTGTTGTAAATCTGCAAAAACAACAGGCCAAGATGACGGCTTTTGCTTATTTGCTGCATAAAAAAAGCCCCGGGGATAATCCCCGAGGCTCACAAACAATCCCTCTGTCAGAGTGAGGCGTCACTCAACAGTTGGATGACCGTCGGCATCGGTGCCATACTCGGGAGTGTTGTCTCCCGACTCGTCACCTGCCTCCGTACCAGCATCAGCACCGGCATCAGTCTTTGGTGTTTCGCCTTGCGATATCACCGACTTCTTGCCTATACCACGGCGTGCAAGAGTCTCGGTAAACTGCAGGATTTCTGAATTGATTGCATTAATCACTGCACCAATCTCCGCCTCTTTCGTGGCATCATTCTCCCCCAATGCGTTCACTGTGTAAACGGCATTGATGGCATTGGCAAACTCGGCGAAGGCAATATCCACCTTCTTGCGAGCCGACCTAAGACCTTCGGAAACACCTCTCACACGCTTCTCATCCGCACGGTGCGAATAGAGGTCGTCGTACTCGAGGTTGACAGCCTTTAGCGTAGCCACAACTTTGGTAAGATTCAAGGTCTCAACATACTGACTGTAGTCTGAAGACTCAAGCTTCTTTACCAAATCGACCACATTGGCAGTGTTCTCGGCGTCGGGCTTGGCTATCATCTTGCCATACGGCTTGAGGACAAATGCAAGCTTTTCCGCCGCCTCGGCTTCCGCTGCCTCAATGCTCAGCTTCTTGCTCCGGACGGTTTGACTTACAAAACGATACAATTTGTCTCGCTCTGCATCCTTTGCCGCCAATACCTTGGTGTCGACAAAGCCCCGAGACTGAAGATATATGGAATCTTCGTTCTCGAACGCTTTGACATACGCCGCGTGGGGGGCGTCAAGCTGATACTTGGTTATAAACTCTGCAGTGACGGATTTAATAATCGCCAACTGCAACCGATAGTGCTCGGCATTGCGAGCCCTAGTCGGATTTTTAATTGAGGAAATGAACTTTCCCATAATTGAAAAAATTAAAAGTTAATAATGAGTTGTGAAGTAAAAAAAATTCCACCCTTCACAACTATACTACAAATTTAGTAAAATCTGCTGGATTTCACAAGGTAAACCCATAAGTAAACTCTTTGGTTTTTTCAATAAAGAGAATTGTTTTCGCGAAAATGTTCCCATTTTGATGGTAAAAATGGACATTCATTGGTCTGCAGAAAATTGTTTCGGGACTCGCCCCAAGAATGGCTCCCGTTTCTTGGGACAACAACCCACAGTCGGATTCAACGGTTGGTATTAAGAAGAAAGGTTGGCATGACGGACCGCCCTGAACGACTCCTGGAGAGAAAGTTTTGGCAAGGCGTGAGCGTTACAATCTTGTTGCCAAGTCCCACAAAATAAAGCCTTTGTGCGTCAATCGGTATCTTTGGCGCGGATGGTTGGGCTTTTGGAAATGCAGCATTTTGACGTATCCTTTTTTTACAGCGGGATTGAGGTAGAGTTTCAGGAAGTTATCGCGTCCGCGGAGCTCCATGGCATACATCAGTTCCTTCAAGGATTTGTGTTTGCCCCCCAGAGCAATCACAATCCGCTCTATGTTAGTGTCTTTTTCTTCGAACTTGTCCTGTACTTGTCCTGTCATGGCTGCAAGGTTGGGTTGGATGCTCAAAACTGCTGAGGAATAGATGTGAAGATAGCGGCTCTGCAAGACCCATTGGTCTCCCAAAAGCATATTGCGGAAGAAGCGTTCCAAGTATTCGGGAGAATAATCTATCCCCTTCACAATGTTTTTGTAATTTGCCCTTACAAGAGCATTGCGGAAATACTTTGAATGGTTTGCAAACGTGTCATAGCTTATTTCGAAACCAAAGCTGCGGAGATATTGGATGGCAAACACAGCCGTTGTACGTGTGCTCCCCTTCTTGAAAGCCTGCATCTGCCAAATATCAGCAATGAACCGGCTTATATGCGATATCTTTTCGTCTTGCGAAAGACCTTGGTAACTGAATTTGCGCTCTTTTTCGAAATGATATTCCAACGCCTTGGGCAGGTCCGCCCAATGCGGATAACTCACGGAGTCGCCCTCCAACACTGTTTCTTTCTTCGAGATATCACTTTCACGCATCTTGCCGGCATTGACAAGCAGCCCTTCAAAAATCCTGCCGTGCAACATCGTGTAACTTTCGGCCATGAAAAAGAAGCTGCCGGAGGAAAGCACCCTCGCGATATTGGCAGACACTATATCCGCCTCCTGCATTCCGTATTCGTCCTCCTCCCGTATGTCATGCGAGTGATAGTAGGATTCCACCAGTCTGCACGCCTCCTGAAAGCTTGTTGTGCTTTCGATGTTTCTCTTGGCAACTTGCCGAAGATGTTCGGAGGGGGTGAGGTTGTTCATTGCCTGCAAGCCGATAGCCGCACGCCAAATCTCGGCACGCCTTTTTTGTTCGGGTTCTCCCTTGAGGATATATTCTTCGAAGCCGGGAGAAAATTTTCTGTTCTCGTCTGCCATAATTTTTGTCTTAGGAATTTCTTTTGAGGAGTGAAAACAATTCAACACAAAGATATACAAAGAATTTCCGAAAATAAAACACCTGTGCCTCTCTCCTTTTTACTTATTGCTGCCACAGAGAAACCGTTGTTGTGGCTTTGGGATGCTTTTTGCATATTCGGCAGGTAATGCTTTCTTTTGTCCGGTTTTTCGGGGTGGGCACCGCGGGAGGCGGATGTCCGATACGGGCAAAATGTCGCAGACATGGGGCATTGCGTCCTGAGGGCTTTGAAAACAATCCGTGGTGCTGCAAATTCAAAACTCTAAGGATATGATAGGAACAATAGTCAATACCTGCTGCATTGTGGCGGGAACAATAGTTGGGAGCGTGCTCCACAAAGGGATAAAAGACAAGTACAAGACAGTGTTGTACGACGGCCTCGGGCTGGCAAGCATTGCCATAGGCCTTAATGCCACGGTAACGCATTTCCCCCAAAGCCGCTATCCCGTGCTTTTCATCGTGGCGCTGGCTATAGGGGGCGTCGTGGGGGCGGCTTTGGATATCGACGGACATTTCAAACGTCTTGTGGACCGCTACCACAAAGGAGGCAACGGCAGAAGCCTCTCTCAGGGTCTTTCCACTGCCATACTGCTCTATTGCATTGGTCCGCTGTCGATGCTGGGACCGGTGATAAGTGCCCTCAAAGGCGACAATACCTTTCTCTTCACCAATGCGACACTCGACTTTGTGTCTGCCACCGTGTTTGCCTCCACCTACGGCATCGGTATGCTGTTGGCGGCACCGGTTCTGTTTCTCTGGCAGGCAATGTTCTATCTCGTGGCCATGCTGTCGAGCACTGCCGTGAGCGAAGCCCTGATGGCCGAGCTGCTCATCATCGGCGGTCTGCTTATCACAGCCTCAGGCCTCTCCCTCCTCAATATCAAAGACTGCAAAACCCTCAATCTCCTCCCCTCCCTTTTGGTCCCCATCCTCTGGTTCCTGATAGTAGGTTTGAGGTAATTGCCGGCATAATGGGGAAACATCACATTTTTGTCAGGCAAAGCCAACAAAAAACACACAAATGGCTGTGGCTACTGCCAAACTAATAGCGCAAGAGCAAAAACAATCGCCTCTACAAAAGCATCGTCATATACACCGGAATATACTCCACTCCGTTTTCACACCTATAGTCTTTTGTGTAAATCAAATACTTGTTCATTATCCGGTCCGAGAATTTGGAGCAGAACTCGTCTAACGATTTGTGAGATTTGTAGCCGGAGGACTTTACTTCGATGGGCGAAATTTTATGCTTGTTTGGAACAACAAAGTCTATCTCATAATACTTCTTCCCTTCGGCATAAGGAATGGTGTGATAGAACAAGTTCTTCCCTGTGGCTTTCAGCATTTGGGCTATAACATTCTCGTAGACATATCCCAAGTTGGTGCTGAGCTTATCGTTTAACAACTTGTTGTAAATAATATTCTCGCAAATATCGGCATCTTTGAATACTAGCGTTACAAACAGACCCGTATCAGAGGTATACATTTTGAAGTATCCTTCGTTCTTTGTCAAAGCCAATCCTACATTCGGGTCATCGGAATGATATGCCACATTGACCGTCATTGAATCCTCCATCTCTTTCACGATATTCATTATCCTCTCCGGCCTTTCGTTTTCAATGGCTTTGCTCACTTGATAACGCATTGCATTTCTGCTAAGTTGTGCGGGAATAGCGTCATATAACGCCTTGGCTCTTCCCGTATTGTCTATTTTTCCGAAGTCTTCTTCATAAAGAGCTATTATGTCTCTCTTAACCATGTCAACGGTTGTGAAATTGTTCGTTTTGATATATGCCAAAACAGCCTGAGGCATCCCCCCAACAAGCATATACAGACGAAAATCTCTCATCAACTTGCGATGAACAGTGTTGCCCAAAGTTTTTTTCTTTTCAAAGGCAGCACGCAACAACGGAATTGTAACACTATCCCCAAGTGCCCATCTGAATTCTTCATAGTCCATGGGATACATGTCCATCTTTGTTTCCTCACTTGGAACAAGGATATTGCAACTGTTTGAACGGACAGAAATCAAAGAACCGGTCTCGATATAATCATAACGATGGTCTTTCACCAAATGTTTGATGGCCTGCCGCGCAAGCGGTTGCAGCTGAACTTCATCAAATATTATCACCGAATCTCTTTCATGCAATTGTACCTGATAGATGAACTGCAACCTAATAAACAGATAATTCAAGTCCGAAATGTCGTTAAACAAATCGTTTACGTCCTTCGACGCTTTAGAAAAATCAATCAATATGTATGATTTATATTCACGACGCGCAAACTCCTCTGCAATGGTTGACTTTCCTATACGCCTGGCTCCTTGTATCAGCAATGCTGTATCTCCATTGCGCTCAGACTTCCATTTGAGCATCGTATCGTAAATCTTTCGTTTGAAATAAATAGTATCACCTCCCATTTCCT
>CAVJCD010000174.1:0-5238 GCA_963648005.1 Tannerellaceae bacterium
CCACATCATACTCCGGACTATCGTGACTAAAGGTGCTTGACCATCGTTAGAATGTTTTGTCCTTCATCGGTGCGGCAGTAGTCAGCCTCATCGAGCAGTTGACGCACAAGAAAAATACCCAAACCGCCACAAGGTGTTCCGCAGTCTATGCTTCGGATTTTTTCTCCCGCTCCGACTGGTGGAGGAAGATGTTGACAAGGATGGCTCCCGACACATTGTGCCAAACGCTGAACACCGCACAGGGAATAGTGGCCAAGGTCGACACCAAGGGTTGCACCTTCACAGCCCGCTCAGCGAAACGCGAGATAACACGTAGTATATTGTTTTAGTGATTTATTTCAGCCATTTCTTCTTGTCTACAGCCTTTATCCACAGGTCTGCCATGCGTTGGTGACCGGCAGCCGTCGGGTGAATACCGTCCCAAATCCAATAGGTACTCCGCGACTCGGAAATTTCAGCATTCAGCTTTTCAAACAATTTATCGTAGGGCAGACAGATGGCTTTGTAGTCGTCGGCAATCCGTTTCACTATCTCGGCACAGCCTTTGACCAAGGCCTCACTCTTCGCATAGTCGGTACGTTTGCGCGTACTGCCGGTGTAGGCAATGAAGGGTGCACAGAGCACTATCTTCAATTCAGGATTGACCGCCAGAGCACTATCCAACAACTTGCGGTAACGCAGTTCCCATGCCCAATAGTCGAAGTCACCCTCGTAGCCATAGACATCGTTGATGCCGATGAGTAACGAAAGCACGTCCGGATTGATATCTAACGCATCCGCCTTCCACCGTTTCTCAAGTTTCTCCAGGGTGTCGCCACTGATACCCCGGTTGAAGAATTGGTAGTCAGCCTCGGGATATTCGCCTTGGTAATAAGCAGCACAGAGGAACATAAAGCCGTGTCCATAGATGTGGTTCAAGTCCGTTTGGTTACGCTCGGACGAGGGTTTGGAGGATAGTCCCCACGCCCCATCGGTGATGGAGTCGCCAATAAACAATATCTTCTTTCGAGCATCGCCGCTGTAGGGCAGCAAGAGCAGCAGTAGCATAACAGACCAAATCTTCTTCATAGTTTATAATATTTAGGTTTGTTCCGAAGAACATCGTTTCATCTTTGTTTGAAGTTCTTGCAGCGCAACAGTACGTTCTATCTAAGATAATCGCCATAGAAGAACAGTTCCTGCAAGTGGAGTTTCATGGTGCTCCGTCCAAGATTCTCACCTGGGGGCTTTAATGTTGGTCGGTAGGGGGGTTGACGAAGTATTTGTTCCTGATAACTTCTATCACTCCCGGAAGGATGGAGATGAAGATGATGAGAACAATCAGCAACTCCAGATTCTTTTGTACGATTTCCATCTCGCCAAAGAAATAGCCGGCATACGAGAACAAAGCCACCCATGCAATCCCGCCAATGACGTTGAACGATGCGAAATGACGGTAGCTCATATGCCCCATCCCGGCCACAAAGGGTGCAAACGTGCGCACGATGGGCACGAAACGGGCAAGGATAATGGTCTTGCCCCCATGTTTCTCGTAGAATCTATGGGTCTTGTCAAGATAGCTTTGCTTGAATATCTTCGAATTGGGGTTGCTAAACAGCTTCTCGCCAAAGAACCTTCCTATTATATAATTGGAGGCATCCCCAAGCACTGCCGCAAGAATCAGAATGGGCACAACAGCATGCACATTCATCGGGTTGCCCGGCAAAGAAGCCAATGCCCCCGCCACAAACAACAGCGAATCGCCCGGCAGGAAAGGCGTAACAACCAGCCCCGTTTCGCAAAAGATTATCAGAAACAAAATGGCGTATATCCAAACGCCATAGGTCGACACGAGCGACACCAGATGGGCGTCGATATGCAGCACGAAATCAATGAAGAAGTTGAAATATTCCATATCAATATATTGTAATCCATCCAACAAACCTTGGGGCGCAAATATAGGAAAAAACCGGCATTGCTATGTGGCATAAAAGAAATCGTTACCTTTGCCCGCTACCTAACGAATAATACATTTATAACAGATATGAGCGATATCAAAACGAACGAAGAAGGTAAGAAGAGCCTGAATTTCATTGAAGCGAATGTTGAAAAAGACCTGGCAGAGGGTAAGAACGGGGGCCGCGTTCAGACCCGCTTTCCACCCGAGCCAAACGGTTACTTACATATCGGACACGCCAAAGCCATCTGCTTGGATTTTGGCATCGCAGAACGCTACAACGGCGTTTGTAACCTCCGTTTCGACGACACCAACCCCGTGAAGGAAGACACCGAATATGTTGATGCCATCAAGGAAGACATCCAGTGGCTCGGCTTCCAGTGGGGTAACGAATATTATGCCTCCGACTATTTCCAGCAGTTGTGGGACTTTGCCGTACATTTGATTAAGGAAGGAAAGGCATATATCGACGAGCAGAGCTCTGAGGTTATTGCCCAGCAGAAAGGGACGCCTACACAGGCAGGTATTAACAGTCCCTATCGCGACCGCCCCATAGAGGAAAACATGGCATTGTTTCAGAAGATGACCGACGGAGAGATTGAAGACGGGGCTATGGTGCTCCGCGCCAAGATTGACATGGCCAACCCCAACATGCACTTCCGCGACCCTATCATCTATCGCGTGCTGAGAACAGCTCATCATCATCGCACGGGTGATAAGTGGAAAGTATACCCCATGTATGATTTTGCACACGGGCAGAGCGATTTTTTCGAAGGCGTTACGCATTCACTCTGTACTCTTGAGTTCGTTGTTCACCGCCCGTTATACGATTTGTTTATCGACTGGCTGAAGGAAGGGAAAGACTTGGATGACAACCGTCCCCGTCAGACCGAGTTCAACAAACTAAACTTGAGCTATACGCTGATGAGCAAGCGCAACCTGCTCACATTGGTAAAAGAGAAGCTGGTGGACGGATGGGACGACCCCCGTATGCCGACCATCTGTGCCTTCCGTCGTCGCGGCTATTCCCCCGAGTCTATCCGTAAGTTTGTCGACAAGATTGGCTACACCACCTACGATGCACTCAACGAGTTTGCCTTGCTTGAAAGCGCCGTCCGCGAGGACCTCAATACTCGTGCCACCCGCGTATCTGCCGTGCTCAATCCGGTGAAGCTTATCATCACCAACTATCCGGAAGGAAAGGTGGAAGAGATGGTTGCCATCAACAACCCCGAAAACCCGGAAGCAGGCAACCACACCATAGAATTCAGCCGTGAGCTGTGGATGGAGAGAGACGACTTCATGGAGGATGCTCCGAAGAAGTTCTTCCGCATGACTCCGGGACAGGAAGTGCGCCTGAAGAATGCCTACATAGTGAAGTGTACCGGATGCAAGAAGAACAAAGCCGGCGAAGTGGTGGAGGTATACTGCGAATACGACCCCAACACACGCAGCGGCATGCCCGACAGCAACCGCAAGGTCAAGGGTACGCTCCACTGGTTGAGCTGTGCTCACAGCCTTGAGGCAGAGGTTCGCCTCTACGACCGATTGTGGAAGGTGGAGAACCCGCGCGATGAAATATCCTCCATCTGCGAGGCTAAGGGCTGCTCGGTATTGGATGCCATGAAGGAGATTCTCAACCCTGATTCGCTGAAGGTGCTCCAAAGCTGCTACGTGGAGAAATATCTGGCCAACGCCAAACCGTTGGATTATCTACAATTCCAGCGTATCGGCTACTTTAATGTGGACAAAGACTCTACGCCGGAGAAGCTTGTCTTCAACCGCACAGTGTCGCTCAAAGACACCTGGAGCAAGGTGAAAGACAAAGCCTGAGGCAGCCCATCTTATCATCCGCCTATGAATAGCAAAGCCTCTCGTTTGTTGCAACGTTATCTGTCTGCCATCGAAATGGGGAAAGAGCCCTATTTCGATGCGGATGAGATAGACGAGTTGTTGGGCGGCTTTGAAGACGATGACGACTATAGCCACTATAGGGATGTTTTGGTATTGGGGCTGAAGCTTCATCCCGGCAGTACGGATTTGCAGCTCCGCAAGTGCCGCTATTATATCCTTCTTGGAGATTACGACAAAGCGCTTCACTTGATTGAGTCCATCGCCAAGGTACACGATGCGGAGGTCGACAAACTGCGGCTGGAATGTTATTGCCTGACCAAACAATACGACAAGGTTGTCTGGTATACGGAGGATTTGATTCAAGGGGACTGCGACTACACGGAGGACATATTCGAGCATATTGCCCCTATCCTATCCGATTTGGAAATGGATAATGAGGCACGCGATTTCTTGCGCCGCGGCATGGCGCTGTTTCCCGACAATCTCGTCCTTAAGGAAGAGAAGTGTTTCTATTTGGAAGAGGACGGACGTATCGACGAGGCAATCGCATTGTGCAACGAACTTATCGACAAAGACCCCTACTCCTACGAATATTGGTTCTCTTTGGGACGGCTCTACGCCATTAAGGCGGACTACGGCAAGGCCATCGAGGCACTCGACTTTGCATCCGCATGCGACGATTCAGACCCGGAGCTGAAACTGATGAGAGCCTATTGTTTCTACAAGAACGGGAACTATGCAAAGGCGGTGGAGATGTATAAAACCATCGAGCCCGGGATGGAGGAAGACATCAAACCATTCTTGGCGGACTGCTACATCATGCTGGAGGATTTCGAGGGCGCATACAACCTGCTGAAGAGCCTTGTTGACGGGGAGGAGGCAACCACTGATGCGGAAGTCTACATCAATTTCATCCAGTGCTGCATAGAGACAGAACGCTATAAGGAGATAGCCGGACATCTTGATAAGGTAAACCGACTGTTTCCACAAAACATCCAGGTGCTTTCTTTCCTCGCTTTGGCTTACACAAAAGTAGACCGGGCGAAGGATGCCGAGGACGCCTCAAAGCGCTTGTTCGATATCCTTGCCCAAAAGGACAGCCTGCCGCTTGAAGAATGCGAATATATCTTCCGCGCGGGCAAATATCTTTGCATGAACGGAGACTTTGAAGAAGCAATCAAATACCTTAATGAGGCATGCAGGTTTCAACCCAGTATGCCCCGGCTCCACTTCTTCCTGACCATATGCCACATGATGAACGGAGACATCCAGCACTTCGCCAAGCACATCAAACATGTCTCCGCGAAAGAAATGCAGATGTTTTTCAAAGACTGCGACATCCCCCCCGGCGAATTCTCAAAGGATGAACAACGCATCATTCCTCCACAAGAGTTAACCAAAGAGTTCCTCAAAGACAAAAGCAACAGCAACTGAGTCCTCCGTAAACA
>CAVJCD010000175.1:0-5235 GCA_963648005.1 Tannerellaceae bacterium
TTCAAAGGCATTGCCTACAAGGCTATGGCCAACTCTTCTGAGGTATTGGAAGACGAAACATTTGAGGTAAGGCTGCGCAATAGCGGTGGGGATGTTGTAGCATCGCAATCCTTCCGCACCAATAGGTTTGGTTCCTTCAGTGGGGAGTTCTTGTTGCCCGAGACCACACTCAACGGGACGTTCACACTTTCTTCGGACTATGCCAGCACCCGTGTCCGTGTGGAAGAATATAAACGCCCGACATTCCGGGTAGACATTCTGCCCTTGGCGGGAGAAATCTCTTTTGGCGACACTGCCACCATACGGGGGAAGGTTGCCACATTCTCCGGGACACATCTTCAAAGCGGAAACGTTACTTATCGCATCACCCGGCAGCCATGGTTGCTTCGCGGACACTCTATGACCGGTCGTACATACGAGCAAGTGACGGAAGGTGAGACTTCGGTAAATGGTGACGGCACGTTTTCTTTTGGTTTCCTTCCCCAAAAAGATGAACGGAAGGACTATGCCTACCAATCATATATTATATCCGTCATGCTAACCGACTCCAATGGCGAGACACAAGAAGAAAGTTCCTCCGTTGTTGTAGGGGAAAGCAGCATCATACTCATCGGCAATCTCCCGGAGCGCGCAGAGCGGGAATCTGTGAGTATGACCATCTCGGCAAAGACATTAAACAATGAGACAATCACCACGGAGGGCCGCTACACCATCCATCAGCTAAAGGACAAAGAATCACCGTCAGGAAACGAGGATGACAATAACGACTCCTACGAAACGGGCCAAGTAATGGCTACCGGATGTTTCACCTCCGATAAGGAAATAGACCGAAAGGTATTTCAGAATCTGCCTTCGGGCCGTTACCGCATAAGTTTTGAAGCCACGGATTCGAAAGGACGGCTTGCCGCCTCTGAGCAATGCTTCATGTTATATAGTCTGCACGACAAAAAGCCTCCCGTGAACACACACATCTGGCTACCCAATGAGAAGGTCTGCTGCCCGGTAGGCGAAGACGCCGAGGTGGCATTCGGGACTTCCGACAAAAACGCGTATGTGCTCTATGAACTGTTTCATAACGGTAGTTGCATATCACGCGAACGCATTGTGATGAATAACGAGACCCGTTTTTTCCGTATTCCTTTCAAAGAAGATTATGGGGATGGAATTGTGGCAACGTTCACCTTCGTCAAAGACGGAAAGCTTCGTAAGGCTGAGACGGAGATTCAACTACAGCAGCCGGATAGAAAACTGACCATCACACCTACAACCTTCCGCAACCATCTGCAGCCCGGCAGCAAAGAGACTTGGACGTTTAGGATACAAGATGCCGACTCCGCGGCAGTGACAGCAGAACTTCTGGCAGGTATGTACGACGCATCTTTAGACCAAATATTGCCAGGCGGCGCACGCGAATGGAATCTCTCTCCGTGGCGCACAATCTATCTGTACGCACCTACATTCAGCGGTGGCATAGGACTGGGTAGCCGTTCTTCGTATGATGCCGGTGAACCACGTTTCACAGAGGTCCCGGAATATCAATACGACCAATTGAACTGGCAAGGCGTTATGGATGGTGTGAGACAAATGCCACGTTTCGGGCGAGGCCTTATGCTGAAGTCCATGGCCGCCACCGCGATGGTAGAAGCAGAAGAAGCCAATTCCGCTACTGCCGACAGCAACAATCAGCCGGAGACACAAATACGAAAAGATTTTAGCGAGACAGCTTTCTTCTATCCGTCTTTACAGACAGACAATCATGGCGACGTCACCCTACAGTTTGCATTGCCGGAGAGCAATACAACATGGAAACTACAAGCCTTGGCCCATACTTCGGATATGAAGTGCGGGGTACTGACAAGTGAGGTGGTTAGCAGCAAACCGCTTATGGTCTCTCCCAACCTTCCTCGTTTTATGCGCGAGGGCGATGAGGTGACCATCAGCACGCAGGTAATCAACCACTCCAAGGTAGCTATTTCCGGGAAGGTCCGCCTCGAACTGTTCAACACGGCAACCAATCAACCCTTGAGCAATCTGTCCCAACAACCGTTTGAGTTGTCTATAGACAGCGTGGCAACCGCTTCGTGGACATTCCACGCTCCAAATATTATTGGTCTCGTCGGTTGCCGTATCATTGCCGAATCAGAATCGGGTTGCGACGGAGAGCAACATCTCATTCCAATACTCTCAAACAAAATACTGATAACCAAGAGTTCGCCGATATTCCTGGCAGATACCACACAGCAGACAATCTGCCTATCCGCAACCGGTAACCTCCAACCCTTCCAAACAACGATAGAGCTAACAGCCAACCCGGTTTGGTATGCCATACAAGCACTACCGATATTGTCGCAACCAACCTACGACGATGTGATTTCTTGGTTCGCTTCCTACTATAGTAATACGTTGGCAACCCATATCGCCATGGCTAACCCACGAATACAACAGGCAATCAGTCTATGGAAAGCCGAGGGCAAAACCTCCTCCACTCTCTATTCAAATTTGGAAAAGAACACAGAACTAAAGAATATACTGTTGGAAGAAACGCCTTGGGTGTTGGCTGCCAAAGACGAGACAGAGCAAAAGAGACGTCTCTCGCTATTGTTCGACACCAACCGAGCCAACGAACAACGCGAAGTGGCATTGCGCCGGCTCATGGAGCTACAATCTGAAGAAGGTGGTTGGAGTTGGTTCAAAGGCTTCCCTTCAAGCCGTTCATTAACGCTTTATATCTTAAAAGGCATGTCGCAACTGTCCGAAATGAATGCCATTACTTATACCGATGAAGAAAAAGAGATGCAGGCAAGGGCTCTTCATTACCTGGAGGGTCAGATACAATCGGACTACGAACACCTAAAAAAGAACGACAAGAAATGGCGCAACAGTTTACCGACCGCTTCGCAGGTGGAGTACTTGTTTGTCCGCAGTTCGTATGATGACACACCCGATACGGAAGGAGCACGCGAAGCTATCCGTTTCTACACAACACAAGTAGAGAAGAATTGGCATAAATTGTCGCTCCTCGAGAAGGGCGAAACTGCTCTGCTGATGTATCGCTGTGGAAAAAAGAATGTGGCAAACAACATCTTGGCATGGCTACGCAAAACAACCACAATCTCAACCGAGCAAGGTATGTATTGGGCAAACAACCGAAGAGAGATTGGCAACTATTTCACATCGCCAATTGAAACACATTGTCTCTTAATGTCCGTCTTCAATGCCCTGTCACCCCAAACAAAAGAAACAGACCTTATGAAACAATGGTTGCTCAACCAAAAACGCACCCAACATTGGGAGTCTACGCCAACGACGTTGAATGCCATCTACGCCTTGATTCAGACCGGCAGCAACTGGGTCAATGAAGACAACCATTGCATGGTGAGCGTAGGCAACAACACTTATAATACCACCGACGGGGAAGCAGCGACCGGATATATCAAGGTGGTGTTGGATGAGAACTCAACCTCTCAAAAAGGAGACACCATTTCCTTCCTCAAGAAGGGGAATGCACCTGCATGGGGAAGTGTATACCAACAGTTCTTCGAGAATATCAATGAGGTCACAAAGCAGAAAGGTATGCTGAGTATTGAAAAGAAATTGTTTGTTGAAGACGGTAGCGGACAAAAGATAATACCGGTGGAAGGCGGAAGACTCCGAATAGGAGAAAAAGTGATTGTTCGCCTAACAATCCGCACTGACCGAGAGATGGATTACGTATGCGTTAAAGATTTGCGGGCAGGATGTTTCGAACCCGTGAGCCAGATATCCGAAACAAAGTTCCGTGATGGAGTGGTCTATTACCAGTCGCCAACCGATGTTTCTGAGAATTTCTTCTTCAACCGTCTGCCGAAAGGCACGTTTGTTATAGAATATCCTGTATATGTTTCCCGTAGCGGCGAATACACCCAAGGCATCAGTAATATTCAATGTCTGTATGCCCCCGAATTTGTTTCACATACGGAGGGGTCTCGGGTTTCGGTTGACAATTAATGTACGCCCTTTTGTTCTTTTGACTATCTTTGCCGGCACAGGGCAAACATTTAGCTAAAGATGAAACAGATTATTTTTATTTTTATGGCAATCGTATTGGCTACCGGAATAGCTTTAGCCGAAGGGAAAGCCATTATTGCTGCCGATGAGACCTCTTACGATTTTGGGCAAATAGAGGAAGATAACGGGAAAGTATCCGTAAAATTCACCATAAAGAATGAAGGAGACAGCCCGCTTATCATCACTCGCGTCATAGCTTCTTGTGGATGTACAACCCCGGAATGGACCAAAGAGCCAATTGCTCCGGGAAAAACGGGAGACATCAAGATTACCTATAACCCCAAAGGGCCACCGGGACCGTTCTCAAAAACAATTTCTGTCTACAGCAATGGGAAAACCGGGAGTTTCGTGTTGACAATACGAGGTGAAGTTATTTAACTTCCAACAAACTAAACAAACGCACCTACTTATGAAAAAACTATGCTTTATCCTTTGTAGCATCTTTTTGTTTACAGTGTATTCTGTTGCACAAAGCAAATCTTCTCAGATAAAAGCTAATGAAACAGTATACAGTTTCGGAACAATCGATGAAGTGGACGGGCCGACAAGTCACACCTTTGTGGTGACAAACATTGGAGACGGTCCGCTTGTTATTACGCGAGTCACGGTTTCATGTGGTTGCACAAAGCCGGAATGGACCAAAGAACCTATTTCCCCGGGAAAAACCGGAGAAGTCAAGGTCACCTACAACCCCAAAGGACGCCCCGGTCCGTTCTATAAAACCATCTCCATCTTCAACAACAAGGAGAAAGGCAGTTACACATTGGCAATCAAGGGTAACGTAACACCCAAACCTCTTGTTCCGATTCAGAGTTTTCCGTACTCGATTGGCGAACTGAAAATGCATACAAAAGCTGTCCTATATAACAATATCCATATCGACGAGACATTGGGCGAGAAAATCAGCGTCAAGAATGAAGGAAAAACTACAATGACAATCAAGCCGGGCAAAGCGCCTCACTATCTAACAATAGAAGCGCACCCTGCGCAGTTGGCTCCCGGAAAAATTGGTGAAATCACTTTGTTGCTGGATGCCAAAGCCGTGAAAAAGAAAGGAAGAATCACGACTGAGATACCTTTGACCGTTGAGAACATCGGACAAAAAGAGGTAACCGAAACAATATCCGTAGCAGCCAATATCATTGACAACTTCACAAAACTGACGGTGGCAGATAAGGCCAAAGCCCC
>CAVJCD010000176.1:0-5125 GCA_963648005.1 Tannerellaceae bacterium
GTGCAAGCGGCGCATAGAGGTAGGATGCCTCCGTTGCCAACTTCAATCGGTCGTCATCCTTCAGCTGCTTGCCAAGGCGCATCAAGCAGAGCCTGTCGGCAATGGTGATGAGGATGACTCTCACGTCTTCGGCAAACTGAAACAACAGATGGTGGAAATTCTCGGAGTTGACGGCTGTGTTGCGCGTGTAGAGGTCGGCTGTACGAATCAACCTGCGGATGATAAGCGTCACATCGGCATCGAAGGTCTGTTCCACCTCTTCCAGTGTGATGGCATTCTTCTGCACCGGGCGAAAGAGTAGGAGGGCAATGACGGAGGTCCGCTTGAGCCCTATCTCCGTGGTAGCTATCAAGGCTGTGTTGATGTTGCGGATAAGCCCGTTGATGCCGTTGCTGTCTCTCCCATAGCAGTCGAGCGCAACAACCCGTTGCATCAGTGCCCGCATCTTGGGTATGTCTTCCTTCTGGAGAAAAGAATAGAGGCTGCGCAGCAACTGCCGGTATTTCGAAAAGAATTCCTTCCGCTCGTCGTCTGTAAAGAATGGTTGGGTGTCCATAGTTGGGTATTCGTACTTTTTCGTAAAAGTATCTTTTTTCTTGGAGACAAATATAATTCTGTAGGTATTTTTATACATTTGCGAGAGGCATGGAAGGAAAGATTCATTGCCCCAAGAAAAACAACAAAAACAAAATACCATGTTAAACGCAAACGATTTGAAACAACTCTCCGACAAAGGTATCACCCCCCAACAGATAGAAGAACAGCTCTCACGCTTTTCCTTAGGCTTTCCCTTTTTGGAGATTGTGGCTTCAGCATCGGTGGAAAAGGGTATCAAGGTTATATCCGAGAAAGACAAGGCTACCTTTATGGAAGCATGGGAGGCATACCTTGCGGGTGGTAAGCGCGCAGTGAAGTTTGTCCCTGCCTCGGGTGCCGCCAGCCGTATGTTTAAGAATCTGTATGAGTTTCTCTCGGCCTCCTACAATGTGCCGACAAACGATTTTGAGAATAAGTTCTTTGGAGAGATAACCTGCTTTGCTTTCTATGATGCCTTGAATGCCGTTTGCTTGGCGAACGAGAACAAGGACACCGCTACGTTGATGGCTGAGGGTAAATATAAAGCTATTGTAAGCAACCTCTTGGAAAAAAAAGGTCTTGGCTACGGGCATCTGCCCAAGGGCTTGCTACAGTTCCACCGCACCAACCTCGGCGTGCGCACTGCCATGGAAGAGCATCTGGCTGAAGGTGCCATGTATGCCAAAAACAATGCCGGCGAGGTGAATATCCACTTCACGGTATCCCCAGAGCATCAGGCGCTGTTCGAGAAGCTGGTAAAGGAGAGGAAGAAGGCGTATGAGGAGAAGTTCTCGGTTACCTACGATATATCCTTCAGCACGCAGAAACCGAGCACCGACACCATTGCAGCGGATATGGACAACAACCCTTTCCGCGACAAAGACGGCAACCTTGTGTTTCGTCCCGGCGGCCATGGGGCATTGATTGAGAACCTCAACGACGTGGATGCCGACGTGGTGTTTGTAAAGAATATCGACAATGTTGTGCCCGACAACTTCAAATGTGCCACGGTAATCTTCAAGAAGGTGTTGGCGGGTGTTTTGGTCACCCTCCAAGAGCGTATCTTCTATTACCTTCGCCTGATAGAGACAGGTAAGTATACTCACCCTCAGGTTGAGGAGATGATACACTTCCTGCAAGACGAGCTGTGTACAAAGAATCCGGAGACCAAATACCTGGAGGATGTCGAGCTCATTCTATATATAAAGAACAAACTTCTGCGTCCGTTGCGGGTGTGCGGCATGGTGAAGAACGTGGGCGAGCCGGGTGGCGGTCCATTCTTGGCAAAAAATCCCGACGGCACAATCTCACCGCAGATTCTTGAAAGCTCGCAGATAGATTTGAACGACGCAGCGAAGAAGGCCATGTTCGAGAAGGGGACGCACTTCAATCCGGTTGATTTGGTTTGTGCCCTTAAGAACCATAGGGGTGAGAAATATAATCTGCCTGACTATGTTGACAAAAACACCGGCTTTATCTCCCGTAAAAGTAAAGACGGACGCGAGCTGAAGGCTCTGGAGCTTCCCGGACTGTGGAACGGGGCGATGAGCGACTGGAACACGGTGTTTGTGGAAGTCCCAATCGAGACATTCAATCCGGTGAAGACGGTTTCCGACCTTCTGCGTCCGGAACATCAGTGATACATTTTTTTGCAATTAGGATAATAATCCATACATTTGTGTGACTAAATTTTAATTATGCCATGAAAGAAAATGAGAAGAAAGGAATCTCGCGTAGGGAGTTCCTCGGCTTGTCCGCCTTGGGATTAGCCGGTTTTACAATCCTTCCCAGCTGGTCGGTTGGCGGTGTGCGTGTAGCACCGAGTGACCGAGTTGTGCTTGGCTTTATCGGAGTTGGTAAACAAGGATTGTCTGATTTTTCGGGTTTTGCCAGTTGCCCCGGTGTGCAGGTGGCTGCCTGTTGTGATGTAGATTCAATCAAGCGTGAACGTTTTGCCCGTAGAGTGAAAGCTTGGCAGAAAGAATTGGGCGTAACACAACGTTGCGATGGTTATGAGTTTTACGAGGAAATGTTGGAACGCAAGGATATTGACGCAATCGAGGTGGCAACTCCAGACCATTGGCATGCTTTGGCAACAATCCATTCTTGCCAGGCCGGTAAGGATGTATATTGCCAGAAGCCTTTGGCATATACCATCTCCGAAGGATTGGCAATGGTAAAAGCCGTACGCGACAACAAACGTGTGTTGCAGGTCGGTAGCCAGCAGCGTTCGAGTAAGGAGTTCCAAAAAGCCATTGAGTTGGTGCGTAGCGGTGCAATAGGTCATATCGAGAAAATCTATTCTCGCGTAGGTGCGCCTCCAAAACCTCTTGACCTTCCGGAAATGCCTGTCCCCGATAGTCTGAATTTCAACCAGTGGATGGGTCCACTGAATGACCCGAAAATTCATTATCATCCCGACCTCTGTCCTCCTATTTCGCTCGACCCTGAAAAGGAGGAGCATTGTTGGGGTGCATGGCGTTGGTATCAAGAGACAGGTAACGGATATACCTCGGATTGGGGTGCCCATATGTTTGATATCGGTCAGGCTGCTATTGGTATGGATGGCTCAGGTCCTGTTGAATTCGTACCGGCGGGCTATAACGGACAGAAGTATGCATCGATGAAGTATGCCAACGGTATTGTTATGACCGAGCAGCCGTATCGCGAGGATGACGAGAATGCACAAGGTTTGAAGTTTATCGGCGATAAGGGTTGGTTGAAGGTTGCACGTGGATATATCGAATGCTCAGACCCGTCGTTGCTGAAGACTGAAAAGAAGAAAGTGGGCAAGGGCGAATACGAGATAAGCGCTCCTCATATGCAGAACTTCATCGACAGTGTTCGTTCGCGCGAGAACCCGATTGCTCCGGTTGAAGTAGGTTGCAGCACCAATACTTTGTGTTGTCTTTCAAATATCGCCCGCGAGCTCAATCGCCCAGTTAAGTGGGACCCGGCTACTTTGAGTTTCGTTGACGACAAGGAGGCAGCTGCTCACCGTCTGTACTGGTATCAGTATCGTAACCCGTACACATTGCCTTATTGGAAATAGTCATAGAGATTTAAAAAGTTACTAAAAATTCGAAGGTGTGTCGTAGTGATTACGGTGCACCTTTTTTTGTGGCCGGGTAATACAAAAAGCCCATATACTGATTGGACTGATGTAAAGTCCGAGAGTATATGGGAATTTTTCATGCAAGTTGGTTGAGGACTTACAACCTTTGCCAATGCACTACTACCGGTTGTTTGTTAGCAATGTGCCATACCTCTTTTCGCAGGTGGTAACATGGCCGACCCAATAGCTGTTGAATAAGTTTACCTTGTCTTCGCCAAAGGCATTGACTACAGCCTGAGCATTGGAATAAGGCACGATGCCGTCGTTAGGACCATGATAGAACTTAATCAGGTGATAAGGAGTCCAACCCGTGGTCAGACCGTTCTTTCTCAAACAGGAGTAGAGAACTTTTGTCATTTCGGATGACTTGTCGAGATATTTGTGTACAGCCTAAGCATTGGAAGCACCCTGAGAGCAACCAAGTACATATATTTTCCAGTCGTCCTTCATTCTTGTTCCCGAATCCATATGCTTTTGGAACATCTCATAGCCGGCGACCATTGCATCGATAGAGTTGATGGCACATACCTCGTGGTTTAGGTATGGGTACAATTTGTCTCTTGTATAGCCATAGCCGATGTAGTCGGGCATAACAACCAAGTTGTCGCCAAGGCAGGTCATCTCAAGCGAACTATCGTCGCGTGTTTGGCATTCGGCATCATAAAAAACCTCCCTAATCTACTGGCACAAAATGTATCAAAATATCTTTATTCCTATAATTGGCTGCAGCTACATATTGGAGTTTTCCTTTCACAAAATCAATAGCTTCTTCATGCGTATGTCCTGCATAAACACCTATCACCGCCGGACTATTCAGAACCAAATTACAGAATTGATAAGTTGTTTCCATAAATCCATTTTCCGGCCAAGGTTCCCTACGTTCGATTTCGTAATATATATCGTTCTTTTTGTTCCAGTCCGGATGTCCACAACCATAATCAATATTATGTCCAGGCAAATAAACCGGAATATGCATTGATAAAACAATTGGCAAGCCTTTATCGACCTGCTCCTGAAAGAAATCCAACTGCTCCTTAGTTATTTCAAATGCAGAATTATCAATCGTTACAAAGTTTACACCATGTATCGTTTGAGCATTAAACATCGGATTCTTCCCTTGGTACAAATCCTTCAGATTAGAAGCAGTCCACTTATCTCTTTGCAAGAAAGAACTTCCAGGTTCACCCTCATAATGCCAATCATGGTTACCCGCAACATATATCCAGTTTAAACCTGATTCATCAAGTATGGATTTGATATATTCAACCGAAGCCAGAGAAGGGAAGTTAATAATATCACCACCCAGAATCACTAGTTCCGAACCTGCCTTCTTAGCTTTATCAAGAGAAGCACGAAAAGCCAGATCACGTCCATTCCCTTTTCCATAATTTTCAGGCTCCACTGCACCTCCTCCCATTCGACGAGTATAGGCAT
>CAVJCD010000177.1:0-5055 GCA_963648005.1 Tannerellaceae bacterium
GGTTTAAAGCAAGTTAAATATTTTCAGAATCGGGATATTTGGCTTAATTTTGCAAAAGTTTAATGTCGCACTTTTAGTGCGGTCATAATTTATTTTATACGCCGGGAAGGGCTGACCGCGAGGTTCGCTCTTCCTTTTGTTTTTACCTGAAAGCTCCCGCAGCGCAATTATTCACTAACTTAATTTCAGAATATGGCAAAAGTAATATTTGCAGACAACATCCTCAAAAAGAAAGGTATTGAGAAAAGAAATTTCAATACCTCTGAGCTTAACGAACTTGTTGAACATTTCTTCATGGAGAACCCTCCCGAATCAAAGATTCTTCTGCGCTCCAAAAGGTTCGTCGAAATGAAGAACCCGCCACAGGGCGACATTATCAACTGGCTTGACAATGATGTCTTCCAACGGATGATTAACGACCCGGACAATCCCTTTGATTTCGGGACATACCTCTACATGAAGAAACAAGGCATGATAATGCCCACGCTCATCATCAACGAACCGTTCATCGGAAATGCTGCCGCCTACCTGCGCACACTCTGCGGTTTTACGGTCAAAAGCCGCACCCGCAACAAACAGAAGCAGTATATAGTTTCACTCCCAATATAAGGATGTTAAGACCACGTTAAAAAGCGCGAAGATAGTTATGTTATAATATAATATTATTATCTTTGCGTACTCTTAATAACCACTTAAATTTTTAGAATATGACTACAGAACAACTTGGATGGGAAGACCTGCTTAGTGAACCCCAGCAGCAGAAGTACAAGACCGCCATCAGACAGGGGTGGTTTAACAACTATCACGGCATCGAGTGGCGGCACACGTTCTACGGAGCGTGGCTATGGAAACACCCCAACAGGACAAAAGCCTTGAGCCGTTTTCGCGACATGATCGGACATACACCCCAGTGGGAAGACATCACCGAAGATAACCTTCGCGATTTTCGTATGGAATTGGACGATTGTTATGCGCCAAATTCCGTTAAGACCATCTGTGCCGAACTTGCCGCGCTCATCCGCGAACACGGCCAAAACAAGGCTATCTCCATAGACTTTATGGGCCTGTCGCGCATTATGCGTGTAAAAAAAGTGCCTACCGTAGCCACTTACCTCACAATGCGCGAGATTGAGAAGATAAGCAATTATCATCCGCGCACCGTTTACCGACGGATGGTCAAGCGTATCTTTATGATTGAGTGCCTTACGGGCGCGAGATTCTGTGACTGTATGCGGATGTCCCCGGAAAATATTATTGAAAGGGATGGTGTGCCGTTCCTGCGCTACATTGCGCAGAAGACCAACACTGAGGTCGTTGTGCCGGTACACAAACTGTTGCCGCAATACCTCGTCAAAGGCTCTCCAATGGAGAACGACAACCCAAGCCTCGCAATGTTTAACAAAACACTGCGCGAGATGTGCCATTTTTGCGGCATAAACTCAGAGGTGAAGGTGTATCACGGAGGCAAGGAACTGAAGGGGCGCAAATACCACTTTATAAGCACCCACACCGGGCGAAGGAGTTTTGCCACAAACCTTGCAGTAAAAGGTGTCCCCATGGAGCAAATCGCCATTATGATGGGACACATGAGTGGCAATGTGCCGAACATTGAAATCACAAGACGGTACATTTGCGAGAAACTGGAAATCGACAAGAAAGTGCTTGCGTTTTTCCGATAACCTGAATATCACGGCACGGCATGCAATGTGCCGCCGTGATGCGAACTTTATTACTAACTTAATTTTTACGAATATGAAAACATTTCAGTACAGAAATTGGCCAGAGGAGTTGCTCATCGGCCAGGAAAGGGTTATCAACTCACAGTTCGAACACGAACTTATCGTTCTTTATCGTGATGCCGAATTGGGAGAAATAAAAACCTACGAGGAGATGATAGACAGAGTAACGGAAGCTGGCTCCAAGCATGCATCCACTCTCTGCGACATGGGGCGAATTGTTGACGGACAGCAGTTCTACGGTAGCGCTATTGACGCGCTCAAATTGGCGCAAAACACATTCAGCCTGAAAGAACACGCCCGCCAGTGGCTCGACACAATGACCGCGCTCTATGGCATCCATTAATTAGTGGTTCTATTACCTAAAAACAAAATTACGAATTTAAGTAATCATTCAACGCTGCGCTACCGGCATGACGGGCATAATTTATGGAAAAGAATTTAGTATGCTTTCACATCGGCCGTGGTGGCCGATTCAATAATGGTGGCCACAAGTCGTTCCTCGAGGACATCAAGGACTTTCAGCAGCTTCTCAGCTACTACGATGACCACTTGTTCCTCAACAATGAGGACGAAGATGGTAATGTCTTCCCTGACGACGAATGGACGATAACGGATTGCTCCGACAGCGTCCTGCTTGAAGGCCGCGAAGAGATTGAGAGCGAGACTGGATGCCTTGACTTTGACGGCGAATACGATACCTCCTACGTAAAGGAGGTTGAAGATTGCGACGAAGAGGAGTTAGATCTAATCATCAAATGTTACAATGATGATTATTATTTGCCACGGAATATTATTGACGCCGCATGCGACATGGCCAATTGTGTTCATGTCCACACCGTCAAAGCGAACGAGTCTTGCATGAAGATTTACGCGAACGAAGAATCGCGGCTAAAGACAATCAGCAGAGACGAGTGGAAAGACAACTCGTCAAGAGACTTTGAAGACTGGCTGCGCGACGAGATGTATGTCCTTGAGCGCGACATCAGGATGGTCACGGAGGCTGCGGACGATAACGGATGGTTTGACTGATTAACAATATGGATATGGTAGAGCCGAAATTTATCTTACAACCATCATCGCAGAAACCGGGCTATTGGGTTGCCACCGACACCCATCATGGCATCGTTATCGTATTCCGCAAACATCAGTTCAACGAGACCCAAAAGGTGACCATCCTTAATGACGAGCAATGCAATCCACTCCACTTGGCGCGGCACATGCGCCACATTGCCGACTGGCTTGTGCGCAAGCATCCCGACATCATCTGATACAATAAAGAGCTTCCATACAAAACGTTCGGAAGCTCTTTATTTTTTTTATTCCCCAAGCACAAAAGCCAACAGCATCTTATTGGCGGCATTGATCGGGCCGAAATCCTTTTTAACGTACAGCTCCGTTACACGCAACGACGTGTCTACATGGCAAAGCATATCGTTAACCACATACTTGCTTATACCCACATCGTTCACCGCTATGGTTGCCATACTATGCCGGGCAGAGTAAAACTGAAGCCCATCAATACCCAACTCTTTCCCTATCTCTTTCAAGCCGATATTTAAGGCACGCCCAAAGTCCTTTGCACTGGAAAATCTGCTATGAAAGTTAAAAACATATTCCCCGCCGTCCATATACTTTGCGCACAAGGCCCTTATTTGGGGTTGTATGCGGACTTTCATCTCCGCACAGTCATTTCTTCTGTCTTTCGTTTTCGTGCGGTTATACGCAATCGTATCATCTTCCACTTGGGCCGCAGAAAACATATCAACCGCATTCATCCCCATCAGCGCAAATGACATTCTAAAACAATCCAATGCCAAATCATGCCGGCTTTGCCGCCCATTGCGCCTCTGCTCATCATAAGGCAATGCAAAAATGGCACGTATCTGCTCCAATGTCAACGCGCGTTTCTTCGCTACATTCTGGCGAGGCACACGGTAGCCGTCAAGCGAATGTCTTATTACCATTATACCGTTGTCCTCATCGTTGAAATGTTCACGCGCATCGTTGAATATGCGCACAATAGCACTTGTATACATAGACTGCGCCCGACCTTTCCCCTCAAGACTGTTTTCAAAGGCCGTGAGCGTCTTTTTTGTCACGTCCGCACAATTTACCCGCTCGCGTCCCATAAAGCGCTGAAACGCCTTAAATGCGGTTTCGTAGTTTTTCTTCCCCTTCATACCGGCCTGCGCCAACCATTGTGCTACATAGTCGGTAAAAGACGGACTGCGACCGCCATCCTTCTTCGTTATATATTCAACAATCTTGTCAATCTCTATGTCGTGTATATCAAGTTCAAGCCCCATACATTTCTTGCGGTAGCCGGAGATTATATCTTCACACCTGTCTATAACCTGATAATTCTTTATATTGTACGTATTGGTCAAGTCGGATTTGGTTACATACATTGATGTCGGGATATATCTCACCATACGCTCATGCGTCAGTCGGATAACAACGTTCCACGTTCCGTCTGCGCGCATCTTGTCTTTTCTTACCATATATTTAAAAGTTGCCATAGTCTTTTGAAGGTTTGGGAAAACAATAGGAAAACATTTTGGGTTTACTTTTACACGTTTTAAGCTACTTTTAGCCAGTCTCTCCGAAACTCCTGCCGTGTACAAATCGCAGCGTTTTTGGGAAAACAATAGGAAAACAATAGGAAAACAAATGCCGCAAAACCGCCTATTTCCGTGGGTTTCAGCCGATTCTTCAATAATTGGAGAGGAGCACAAAACAAAAAGGAAACCCCTGATAATCAAGGATTTCCCGTTGGGTGCCCAGTGGGACTCGAACCCACGACATTCAGAACCACAATCTCAATCCTTGACGATGTTAAACTATTGGTTTTCAGTTATTTATATTATTTGAGTTATTATTTAGGAAAACTATAGGTAAACATTTACCCTCTTTTTTCAAGCATAGAACGATAGAATTTTATCTCTTCCGCATTCTGTCGAAGCATCTCTCTCAGCATTTCGTTCTCTTTGCATTTTTCCACAAAACACTGCTTCTCCTTTTCTGCAAGCCCTCCAGACACTTGTATCTTGTCGCCTTTGTTGCGTAGTAGCCATTCGGCAGAAACGTCAGGATAAGCACTCAGAAAACCTTCCAACAATTTCAGCGAGACAGGTTGTTCGTCTTTTAGTTGCCTATTACACGTTACCTGCTGCATATTAATCGTTTTTGCAAATTGGGCAACACTTATGTTTCTTTCCATAAGAACGCCTCTAATCTTTTGACTAACAGTAACTTCCATAATTTTTCACATTAAAGGGTTATTGTTAATAAAACATAAATGCAATAAATATATTCA
>CAVJCD010000178.1:0-4947 GCA_963648005.1 Tannerellaceae bacterium
ATTTCTTGCTGTTTTCAAGGGTGAAACATATTGTTGTTCAGAAAAAATCACTATCTTCACCCCGTCTACCAGTGGGTGTGGACACATTTAATAATTAATCAAAAATTAAAGAGAGATGAAAATGATTTCAAACATTAGCTTGGAGCGCATGAACAATGGTGCGCACTTCATGTACGTGAGTAACGTCTTGACACGAGCCGAGGCGAATGAAACAGTTGTGGCAAAGGCCGCTGTGTATCTGACGGCATTCAAAACTGCCGTAGGGAAAGAGGACGAGGTGCTGAAGCTCTCGCAAAAGAACCTGCTCTCGGACAGCATTGCGGAGGCGGATGCTGAACGCGACAATGTTTTCCTTAGCTACAAAAACGCGGTAAAGGCTTTCCTCAATCTGCCGATGGAAGAGATGGCTCAAGCAGCCAAAGTGCTCAACCAAAATCTGAAGGACTACGCTATTGACCCGAAGATGCAGCTTGATAGGGAGACGGGCCTTTTGAAGAATCTCATTGCCGACCTTGAAGGAAAGTACAAGGCAGAGGTTGAAGTCTTGTCGCTTACCTCGATTGTAGCACGTCTCAAGGAGGCAAACGAGAAGGTGCTTGCACTCATGTTGCAACGCGACACTGAAAGCAGCACGAAGGTTGTAGGTGCCCTGAAGGCCGCCCGTGCGGTGACCGACGAGGCCTACCGTCTGTTTGTGAGGATGGTCAATTCGCTCGCAATGGTTGAGGGCGATACGGCGTATGCATCCTTTATCGACGAGATGAATTCTCAGATTCTCCGCTACCGACGTGAGGTGCTTGGCCAGAAAGCCTCCGGCGCAACTGCCGATGCCGATGCAGGCACGGACACAGGTGGTGACACGTCTGCGGATACTGGCGATGGCGGCAGCGACGTCATCGTAGGCGAAGACAGCGACGGCCACCCAACTGTTGAATGACCCCTTAAACAGCGTTCAAACGCCGTTTAACTTCTGATTGAAGCCCCGGAGCACCCACTCTCCCGGGGCTTTTTCTTTGTGTTCCGCGGAACACAAGAGGCGTGTTGCGTGTTACGTTCATCTCCGAGAGTCGGGGGGGTGTGCGGCGTGATGATTTTTTAATACCTTTACGACCGGGTTTTGGTAGTGATTGAAAAAGTGATTGGTTATGAGTTATCGATTTATTGGGTTTGCGATATCCTTGGTCTTGATTTTGGTGGGGATAATCTCAAACGTTGGATTTTGTTTGATGGCGGGCTTCATTTTCTTGGTGTGCAACCTCGGAGCCGCGGTGGGCTATTCCTTCAGAAACAAAAGGCGGAAAATATTGCCGATGCTTGCTCTGGTGGCTATCCTGGCAACTATCGTCGCCTTTGTGTATCTGGACTACATTCTGTTCGGTGGGGTGAAACCCTTATGACCCGATTTGAATAAGCGAGGCTGTGCACAACAACATTACGCACAGCCCCGCTTGTTCTTTTTCTCTTGCGATTCTTCTAACCTTTGAC
Organism: Tannerellaceae bacterium; assembly: GCA_963648005.1. Lineage (GTDB taxonomy): Bacteria > Bacteroidota > Bacteroidia > Bacteroidales > Tannerellaceae > Parabacteroides. The sequence goes on from CAVJCD010000178.1 coordinate 1,486, forward strand.
GGCTTTCCTCAGCGACTCGAGGGCTGAGGCAAGCACGGAGCGGGGGCAACCCACGTTGAGGCGCATATGACCCTCGCCGCCGGGACCAAACATGCTGCCGTCGTTGAGCAGCAGTCCCGCCTTGTCCACAAACAATCCGACAAGCTCTTCCTGGCTCAATTTCATGTTGCGACAGTCCAACCACACGAGGAAGGATGCCTGCGGAAGGTATGCCTTTATCTTGGGCAGCTCCCTCTTGAGAAAGTCGTCAACGAAGCGCACGTTGCTGATGACATACATTCGCATCTGCTGCAGCCATTCTGCCCCGTAGGTGTATGCCGCCTCGGTGGCAGTGTAGGCAAAGATGGTGCCGTCGCCCAGCTCGCCTGCCTCGAGGAAGTCGTAGAACGTCTTGCGTATCCCCTCGTTGGGGATGATGGAGTAGGAGGTGACTATCCCCGGGATATTGAATGTCTTGCTGGGAGCCATAAACGTGATGCTGCTTTCGGCAGCCGCCTCCGAGACGGTGGCAAAGGGATGGTGCGTATACTGCGGATAAGCCATCTCGGCATGTATCTCGTCGGAGATGACAAGCAGACGGTGCTTTGCACATATATCCGCCAACCTAATGAGCGTGTCCTTACCCCATACAATGCCTCCGGGGTTGTGGGGGTTGCAAAGGATAAACACCCGGCATTTGTCGTCGATGATGCTCTCCAACTGCTCGAAGTCCATCTCATACACTCCGTCAACCAATCGGAGAGGGTTATACACCACCTCGCGGCCCATGCTCTCGGGCACGATGCGGAAAGGATGGTAGACGGGCGGCTGTATTATCACCTTGTCGCCCGGACGGGTGAAGCAACGGATGGCAAATCCGATGCCCTTCACTATCCCCGGGATATAGCTGAGCCATTCCTTTTGGATAGCCCAATTGTATTTGTAGTGCACCCAGTCGATGATGCTCCTGTAGTAGGAGTCCGGCGCAAAGGTGTAACCCAAGATGCCGTGCTCGAGCCTCTTCTTGAGGGCATCGATGATGAAGTCCGGAGTGCGGAAGTCCATGTCGGCAACCCAAAGTGGGAGCACGTCCTCCCTGCCGCACAGTTCTTTCAGATTGTCGTACTTGAAGGAGTTGGTGCCACGGCGGTCTATTACCTCGTCAAAGTTGTATTGTTTCATATCGTTGTTCTTTATCGTATTTGTTTGAACGCTTTCCCCAGCATCTCGGTGATGTCGCCGGCAATCATGCTCTCCTCCGAACGGAAGGCTGCTGCCAGGTCGCCTGCCATGCCGTGGAGATACACCCCGATGACGGCTGCCGCCTCGGGCTCTGCTCCCCGGGCAAGGAGACTGAGGATAATGCCCGTAAGGACGTCCCCGCTGCCTGCCGTAGCCATGCCGGGGTTGCCTGTGCTGTTGAAGTATACTCTCCCCTCGGGCGTGCAGGTTGCCGTAAAGGCTCCTTTGAGCACAACCAGCACCTTATGGCTCGAGGCAAACTCTCTTGCTTTCTTCAGGCGCTCCGTCATGCAGGGGCTCTCTCCCGCAATGCGGTCGAACTCCTTGGGGTGAGGGGTGAGGATGCTGCGAGAGGGTATGAGATTGAGCAAATCGTTGTTCGAGGCAATGAGGTTGAGCGCGTCGGCATCTATCACGAGGGGCTTCCCTGCCGTTTGCAGCAACCTTTCAAGTGCCACAGCCGACTCGAAGTGCTGCCCCAGGCCCGGTCCGATGCCTATGGCTGAGTAGTGTGATGTCTCGGGCACGGAGGTGAAATAATCCGCATGCTGGTCGAAGCTAACCATTGCCTCGGGGAAGGCTGTCTGCACCATCACCTCTCCGCGCTGCGGGATATGCATGGTGAGCAGTCCGCATCCGCTCCTTAGGCACGAGCGCCCTGCCAGGATGGCTGCACCCATCTTGCCCTTGCTGCCGGCAATGAGCAGGGCGTGACCAAACATTCCCTTATGCGCAAACCTCTCGCGAGGCTGAAACACTCCGGCTATGTCGCCCTCTTCCATCATCACATACGGCGTGGAGGTGCTGCTTACGATGTCGGGGTGAGTGCCTATCTCCAACACTTTCCATTTCCCTACATATTCGGCATTCTCGGGGAAGAAGAACGACAGCTTGGGAAAACCAAACGTCAGTGTCTCGTCGGCACGTATGATGGCCTCCGCATCGTTCTCTTGGTTGTCTTCGCCAAACAGCCCCGAGGGGATGTCGATGGCCACAATGGTTGCCTCGGATTGGTTGATATATTTCACCATGGCAGCAAACCCTCCCTTCAATGGGCGGTTGAGCCCCGAACCAAACAAGCCGTCTATCACCACGTCGTGCTCCGTCAGCGTGGGCGGAACAAAGTCTGCCACCACCTCGGTGAACTCCACGTCCTCTGTCTCTATCAGCCTCTGCTTGTTGGTCTCGCAGTCAAAGGAGAGATGCTCGCCGGGGTTGAAGAGGTAGGTCTCCACCTTATAGCTCTCGTCCCTCAGCAGGCGGGCAATGGCAAGCGCGTCGGCACCGTTGTTGCCCGGTCCGGCAAAGATGACGATGCGCGAGAGCTTGGAATAATGGCGGCAGAACTCCTGCACAAACGCCATGGAAGCACGCTCCACCAGGTCGATGGAACTTATCGGCTCGTTGTCGATGGTATATTGGTCGAGCTCCTTTACCTTCTCGGTTGCAAATATCTTTATCATAATATATATGGTATCCGATTGTTTTCTGCGCACAAAATTATAATAAACTTAACAAATGAGACCCCCGTGGCGTGCGAAAGCCCCACTTTCCTTGGTTTGCCGTTTTCCTCGAAAATGTCGTACCTTTGGTCCCTCGGAAAAACAAAACGACCGTTATGGATAAAATCCGATTAAAAGACAGGGTATTCGAACTCTTCATCCCGGAAAAGGATATCAATGCCGCCATTGCGAAGATGGCGCAGAAGATTAAGGCTGACGTGAGAGATGCCAACCCCCTTTTCGTGGCTATGCTCAACGGGGCGTTTATGTTTGCTGCCGAGCTGATGAAGCAGATGGATGAAGACTGCGAGATAACCTTTGCCCGCTACTCTTCCTATTGCGGCACCTCCACTACCGGATGCATCCGCGAGGTGATGCCGGTGCAGGCCGACGTGAAGGGAAGGGTGGTCATCCTGCTCGACGATATCATCGACACGGGCTACACCATGCAGTATGTAAAAGACAAACTCCTGCGTGAGGGGGCTGCCCGGGTGCTTACGGCCTCGATGCTCCTCAAACCCGATTCGCTGAAATGCGATTTGAAGCCCGACTACGTAGGTATGGAGATTCCCACCGAGTTTATTGTGGGCTACGGGCTGGACTACGACGGGTTGGGACGTGCCTATCGGGATATCTACCGTGTGACGGACAACAATTGAAAAGGTATATATTAAAGAAACGAATATGTTGAACATTGTAATTTTTGGTGCTCCCGGGTCAGGTAAGGGAACACAGAGTG
>CAVJCD010000179.1:0-4930 GCA_963648005.1 Tannerellaceae bacterium
TCCGAGACGTTTGCCGGAAACAAGCATGAAGCTACTCCCGATTCATACGCCATACACCAATGTGCACACAGTTGGCATCTCTCCTGGCTCGAAAAGCTTAAGAAATTTATTGGGAAAGAAACAACCCGTCCGAAACAATAGCAGAAAGTACACCTTCCCGGAGGGGGCTATGATGTTATCCTACGATATATATCCATCATATTTTGGGCGATTGCCCCATCCAAGAAACGTTTTGCATATTCCTTTCCGGCCTTTTGCATTTGTTCAGACTGTGTGGGTGAGGTGAGAACCCAGTTTATTTTCTCGCTCAAGTCAATTACGTCACCCGGGTTTACATAGACTGAGTCGGGGCCGCCTGCCTCTTCCAAGCACGAGCCGGTGGCAGCTATGACGGGCGTACCCGAATTGAGCGCCTCCAGGATAGGGATGCCGAAGCCCTCGAACAACGAAGGGTAGACAAATAGCGACGCCAAGCGATAGATTGCCGGAAGGTCCTCGGTGGGGATATTGCTTAGTAGGGTGACTTGTTCCGCCATGTTGTTTTCCCTAACGTATTGCTCCACAACGTCGGCATAAGGTGTCCGCTTCCCGATGGCAACAAGAGGAATGTCTTTCCCCTTGAGCGCTTTTACAACAAGCAATAGGTTTTTCCTCGGCTCAATGCTCCCCACATTCAATACGAAAACATCCGGAAGATGGTATCTGTGTTTCACCTCGCATAGCTTGTCTTGCTCTATGGGCTGCGCAAAAGAAGCGTTGCACCCTTGGTATACAACCTCAATCTTTTCTTCCGGTACATTATATATATGGATAATATCCCTCTTCGTCATCTCGCTTACCGCAACAACTTTGTCGGCAAGTAGGCAGGCTTTCTTGAACTTGAAGTTATAGATGGTTCTGTCGATGGGCTTATAGAATTGCGGGTAACGTACGAATATCAAATCGTGGATGGTCACGACGGTAGGTATGCCCGCCCTTGCCAATCCGAACGGGAGCTCATTGCTTAGTCCGTGATACACGTCGGGTCTCTCATTCTTTAGGTCGCGAACGATGCCATGCGTGCGCCACCAGTCCTTGCTCAAAACACCCAGCGGAGTGCTTTCTGGGTAATGATACATCACGTTTTTACGTTCCGGCACAAGCGCCCTTAGATGCTCTTTCCCCTTATCCGGAGAATATAGGTGATAACTATCGTTGGGAAATCTGTCAACAAGAGCATTCACGAGGAAACGGCTGTAGTTTCCCAATCCGGTCCCGTTATGGGCGATGCGTTTGGCGTCGAATGCGAGTTTCATTCCATGTATGGGGTTAGTTCTTTTTCAGAGTGTAGTCGGTGATGCCCAATGCTTGGTACGACTGAAGCAACGCCTCGTCGTTGTCGGAAATCATCAGCAGTTTGTCTTTCTCCTTCAGGATGGTGTTGCCCTTGGGGATGAAATAACGTCCGTTGCGCATAACCATTACTGCCAAAGTGTGGTCGGGCAATGTCAGTTCCATCAATTTATTCCCGTGTTTGAGTACCTCCGGAGTGATGTCAATCTCGCTCATTGCGCTCTTGATTCCCTCCGGCAACTCAATGCCAAACACATCTTTGCGCTCCGGTTCGTCAATCATATCCAACCATTTGGCAGCTTGCGTCACCGTTGTACCCTGTATCAAGAGCGACAAAATAGTGATGAAGAACACCACGTTGAATATCAACTCGGCATGCTCCACGCCGGCAATCAATGGGTATGTGGCAAAGATGATAGGTACGGCCCCGCGAAGCCCCACCCACGAGATATACAACTTCCCTTTAAACGAGAAGTTCCTGTATGGTATGAGGCATAAGAATACACTGATTGGACGGGCGAAAACAATCATGAATACACCTATGGCCAAGCCTACGGGTGCCACCGGCAACAACTCATGCGGGTTTACTAACAACCCGAGCGTGAGGAACATCACTATCTGCCACAACCAAGCAAAACCATCGAAGAAGGTTCCGACACTCTTCTTATGAACAATCTTGGCATTTCCCACTACCAGTCCGGCGATATATACTGCCAAATAGCCGTTGCCCTTGCAGAGCGTTGTTGCTGCAAAAGTGAAAAAGGCTGTGGCCAAGAGCAAAATCGGATACAACGACTCGTTGTTGATGTTGATTGTGTTGATGATGAATATGGCTAACTTGCCTAACAAGTAACCCGCCAAGGCTCCTACCGAAAGCTGTATCAACAGCGACAAAACGGCATCGCCAAGATTCATTCCGGCTGTTTGGATATAGGCAATCAGCAGCAAGGTGAGCATATATGCCATAGGGTCGTTGCTGCCACTCTCGAGCTCCAACGTCGGGCGAAGACGTTCTTTCAAATACACTCCCTTGCTTCGAAGGATAGAGAACACGGAGGCGGAATCGGTTGACGACATAACCGCAGCCATCAATAGTGACTCCGGGAGTGTCAGCTTCTCGTAACCGACCGTAACCATTGACATGAAATAAATGAATCCCCCTGTGATGAATGTGGTGGCCAACACACCAAACGTTGCCAGGATGACTCCCTGCGACATTATGGGCTTTACTTCGGATATCTTCGTATCCATACCACCCGAGAACAGAATGATGCTCAATGCCAGCATACCGATGAACTGCGCAATGTCGGGACTACTGAATTGGATACCCAACCCATCGCTGCCAAACAACATACCTACTCCCAAGAAAAGCAACAACGCGGGCAGCCCGAAACGAAAACCGGCCTTACTGGCGAAAATGCTGAAAAAGAGGATGACCGAAGCAACCAAGAGAATACCCTCCGGATTGTGCAAGAGCTCTAAATCGTGATACATAAATGAAGAATGTTTACTAAAACATGCCTCAAAGTAACGAATAAATTTCGAAATGGTTGATGTGGGGTGCTTGACGCTTGGTCTTCTCCAGATAAAGGTCCGACGCCTTAGTGTGACTAACGTAAAATGCGAAAAATAGCCGGTTATATTTTGCTACGTTAACAATGAATGCGTATTTTTGACGCCTAATAACTAACCATAACAAAGTAATTCACATGAAAAGACGAGATTTCTTAACAAACACAGCGTTGCTGGGTGCCGGGATACCGTTGGGTATGTCGCCGGCTGTAATGACCTCATGCGCGCAAGACAAACAAGGTGCAGAAGTTGCTGCAAAAACGTATACTCCGGAAGAATTGGGTATGTTCTCTTTCGTGGAGGTGGCTCCCGATGGTAAGCCGATAAAAGCAGCGTTGATTGGTTGTGGAGACCGTGGTACAGGTGCTGCCACACAGTTCCTCAAATCTGGGCCGAATGTGTCGATTATTGCGCTAGCCGACCTATTCCCCGACAGAATGGCCAGCTGCCGCAAGGTGTTGTTAGACCAGTTTAAGAACGAAGTACCCGATGCTAATTGCTTCTTCGGATTCGATGCATACAAAAAGGTATTGGCAATGGATGAAATAGACATTGTTCTATTGTGTACCCCTACACATTTCCGCCCGGAGCACTTTAAAGCTGCGGTTGAAGCCGGCAAGAATGTGTTTATGGAGAAGCCTTGTGCCGTAGACCCAACAGGTATTCGTACAGTGATTGCTGCAGCCAAAGTGGCAACATCCAAAGGTCTGACTGTTGTGACAGGAAATCAGCGCCGCCATCGTAAGGACTACTGGGAAGCATTCATCCAAGTGAAGAACGGTTTGATTGGCGACGTGGTGTCTGCGTCTGCTCATTGGGACCAGGGTGCTTGGTGGAACAAACGCAAACGTCCCGAATGGAGTGATATGGAATATTGCATCCGAAATTGGTTTAACATTAAATGGTTGAGCGGTGACCATTTGCTTGACCAGGCCATTCACAACATAGACGTGGTTACTTGGTTCATGGAAGACCGTCCCATCCGTGCGGTCGGCTTCGGTGGCCGTGCACAACGTCTGACTGGGGATATATTCGACTTCTTCAGCGTCGACTATTATTATAATGGAAACAAACGGATGTTGGCAACAGCTCGTCAGATTGACGGTTGCGAAGGAAATGTATCTGAGCAAGTATATGGAACCAAGGGTGTAGCTCTGCTTAATGATAGAGGCGAAATAAAGATTGTTGACTATAGTGGAAACACGCTTTGGGAATATGATTACAAGAACAACCCAATGAAGAATCCGTATGAGCAAGAACATATCCATTTGGTTGAGTCTGTTCGCTTGAATAAGAAGATAAATCAGGCAGAAGCATTGGCATATTCCACTCAGGTGGCTATTCTTGGACGTGAAGCAGCTTACACTGGAAAAGCAATTACTTGGGATGAGATTATGGCATCAACGCTCCGTTACGGACCGGAAGAATATAAGATGGGTCCGCTTCCGTTCTATAAGGAAGGAGAGGCTCCAAAGCCAGGCAAGGCTCCGGATGCTCCGGTGCTGTGATGAGATGATATCTTTTCATATAAAGCTCCAAAAACCCCCTTGCTGAAGGTTTTTGGGGCTTTTTCTTCTTTGAATACATATCAAGACAACATTGATTATACCGGTCCGACTGGGAAGTTGGGTCGTAATTCAAGGGAAAGGTGAGAAATTTCAGTCAAGAGAGACATGTTTTGTATAGTATTGACATTCATAAAATTGGTGTAATAAAAGGGGGGTGGGTTGAAAAAAAACTTCGCAAGATCCCGAAAAAAGGCATAAAATAATTTGGAGAGGAGCGGAAAAAGGTAGTAGTTTTGCACCCGCAAATACGGAGAGCGTAAGAGCGAAGAGGTCATTGAAAGGAATTACATACACAACAAGTAGTACAAGTATTAGGAATGATACCGTCAAAACTTGGATAAAGAGACGGAATCCGAGCTAAGGAAAAAGAAAAAGAGAAAACAAACAATGAAGAGTTTGATCCTGGCTCAGGATGAACGCTAGCGACAGGCTTAACACATGCAAGTCGAGGGGCAGCG
>CAVJCD010000180.1:0-4906 GCA_963648005.1 Tannerellaceae bacterium
GCTTTGCGAGTGCTTCGATATAGCCAAACAAAAAGGTATCCTTTTGTATGATATTATGACGGAACGTTATGAGATAACAACCATTCTTCAGCGTGAGTTGTCTCGTTTGCAAGCCGTCTATGGCGAACAATTGAAAGGTACGCCCGAAGACCCGGCTATAGTGAAGGAAAGTGTGCATCATTTCTTCAAAGTTGTCTCAGGTAATCCACTGAAACGTCCGGCTTGGTTCTTCGATGTAAATCAGCAAGGTGAGGGAATAGTTGATGTAACCACACACTTGGTCGATTTGGTACAATGGGAGGCTTTCCCGGAACAAATCATCGATTATACTTGTGATATAGAACTTTTGGATGCCAATCGTTGGAACACCCCAATCAGTCCGGCTCAGTTTGCTGAGGTGACAGGCGAAACCATTTATCCGGACTTCCTAAAGAAAGACGTAGAGAATGACACACTTAAGGTTTATTGTAACGGAGATATCATTTATAAGTTGAAAGGTGTATGTGCGAAAGTTTCAGTGATTTGGAACTACACTTTCCCGAAGGGTGGAGGAGATACCCACTTTTCTGTCATGAAGGGAAGCAAGGCTGATTTGGTTATCCGCCAAGGGAAGGAACAGAACTATCGTCCGGAATTGTTTGTTGAAGCCGCAAAAGGCATTGACCTCGCTGCTTACGAGAAGGACCTTACCTCTTCAATGGAGAACATAACCAAGGAATACCCCGGTGTTGCATTGAGAAAGGTTTCGGATGGTGTGTGGTTGGTTGATATTCCGGCTGAATACCGCAATGGACACGAAGCCCATTTCGGCGAAGTTACACAGCATTTCTTGACCTATCTGAAAGACGGGAAGTTGCCTGATTGGGAAGTTCCCAATATGTTGGCAAAGTATTACGTAACCACTGCAGCTTTGGATATGGCAAAAGCTAAGACAGAAAAATAGTAGTTCTAATTGATGAATCCCCTATCTTATGACAGTAAAATCGTATATAGCGTCAAATAAGGACCGTTTCTTGGAAGAGTTGTTTAGCTTGATTCGTATTCCGTCGATTAGTGCAAAGCACGAACATCATAAGGATATGATAGCATGTGCCGAGCGATGGACAGAATTGTTGTTGTCTTCAGGGGCTGACAAAGCTATTGTTATGCCGACCGAAGGTAATCCTATTGTCTACGGCGAAAAAATCATCTCGCCGGATGCTCCAACTGTGCTTGTGTATGCTCACTACGATGTGATGCCAGCCGAGCCATTGGAACTATGGAAAAGCCAACCATTTGAACCAGAAATACGCGAAGAACGCATATGGGCTCGTGGGGCTGACGATGACAAAGGGCAGTCGATGATGCAGGTTAAAGGATTCGAAACAGCACTAAAACTTGGTTTGTTGAAGTGCAACGTAAAGTTCGTTTTCGAGGGAGAAGAAGAAATCGGTTCTCCTTGTTTGGAATCTTTCTGTCGTAAACATAAAGACTTGTTGAAGGCTGATGTTATTTTGGTGTCCGACACCAGTATGGTTGGCGCTGAAACACCTTCTCTTACAACAGGCTTGCGAGGATTGGCGTATTGGGAGATAGAAGTGACGGGACCAAACCGAGACCTGCATTCAGGTCATTTCGGAGGGGCTGTTGCCAACCCGATAAATGTGTTATGCCGTTTGATTGCAGACATAACAGATTCGGATGGTCGTATTACGATTCCTGAATTTTATGACGATGTAGAAGACCTCTCTCAAGAGGAACGGGAGATGATTGCTCAGATTCCGTTTGACGAAGAAAAGTATAAGGCTGCTATTGGAGTGGATGCTCTGTTTGGCGAAAAGGGATATTCTACATTGGAGAGAAACAGCTGTCGTCCTTCGTTTGATGTTTGTGGCATTTGGGGAGGCTATACTGAAGAGGGTAGCAAAACGGTTCTACCGTCGAAAGCCTATGCAAAAGTGTCGTGCCGATTGGTGCCACATCAAGACTATGCAAAGATATCTCAGTTGTTTGAAGATTATATAACTCGTGTGGCTCCCTCATATGTCAAGGTGAAGATTACGCCAAAGCATGGTGGACAAGGGTATGTATGTCCAATCGACTTGCCGGCATATAGGGCAGCAGAGAAAGCTTGCACGGTGGCGTTCGGTAAAAAACCATTGGCCGTGCGTCGTGGAGGAAGTATCCCTATTATATCTACGTTTGAACAAGTATTGGGTATAAAGACTGTTTTGATGGGATTTGGACTCGAACAAAACGCCATTCATTCTCCGAATGAGAGTTGTATGTTAGACTTCTTCTATAAAGGAATAGAATCAGTAGCTGAATTTTATAAGGAATACAATTGAAGTCTGATTTGATTGTATTGCCTACGTAGGCATTGGTTTATCATTTTGAATATATAAAAGAGAGACTAGCATGAGCAGTATATTGATTAAGGAAGTGGAACTTAACGGTTCCACTTCCGATATATATATTGAAGGGAAATATATTCGGCAGATAGGTGAGCATCTGCCAATGGTTGCTGATATGGTTATAGACGGTCATCGTAAGGCTGTTATTCCCGGTTTTGTGAACACGCATGGTCACGCAGCTATGACTATGTTCCGTGGTTTTGGTGATGATATGCCACTAAAACCTTGGCTGGAGGATAGAATATGGCCTAACGAAGCCAAGTTGACCAAAGAAGACATATATTGGGGAACAAAGTTGGCTTGCCTTGAAATGATAAAAAGCGGTACGACCACATTCTTTGATATGTATCTTGATTACCACGCAACGGCAGAAGCAGTGGAAGAAATGGGAATACGTGTGAACAATTCTGTCAGCTGTTTCGACTGGTTCAAGCCTGAGCAGATGGAGAAAAGTAAGCAGCTAATCAAGAAAATATATAATGAGTCCGGTCGTTATAGCGACAGGATTCAATTTGCAGTAGGGCCTCATGCCATTTATACTGTGTCAGGCGAATTGTTGCAATGGGTGGATGCCTTTGCACGTGAGCATGATGTGATGATTCAGATGCATTTGGCGGAAACGGATGAAGAGGTAAAAAACTCAGTGGACAAGTATGGTTGTTCTCCGGTTCGCTATTTGCATAAATTGGGGGTCTTGTCTCCCCGTTTGTTGATAGCACATGGCATTTATATTGACGACGAAGAAATCCACATGTTGGCAGATAATGGTGTGAAGGTGGCACATAACCCGGCATCGAATATGAAACTTGCTTCGGGTATGCACTTTAAGTTTGACGAGATGCGTAAAGCCGGTGTTTTGGTCGGATTGGGTACGGATGGCTGTGCTTCATCCAATAATCTTGATATGATAGAAGCTATGAAGCTCGCGTCATTGCTCGGAAAGGTGTGGCGAAAAGACCCCGAGGCGGTTTCAGCTAATGATATATTTCGCTCTGCTACAACTGATGGAGCATCTATTGCGGGCTTGAAAGCCGGACTAATAGAGGAAGGTTACTTGGCTGACCTTTCCTTGGTGGATTTGAATATGCCGGCATTTACTCCGAACTTCAATTTCGTTTCCAATCTGGTTTATGCAGCAAATGGAAGCTGTATTGATACGGTAATCTGTGATGGTAAAGTGCTTATGAGAGACAAAAAGATTGCCGGCGAAGACGAGATAATGGAACGGACAGAGCGGATGGCTTATGATTTGATTAAAAGATAAATTGGAAATAGTATGAGTTATACCAACGAACAATATCAGGAAGCAGCTGCGTTTATCGCAGCACGTATCACCGGAAATCCGGAGACGGCAATCATTTTGGGTAGCGGATTGGGGTCTTTGGCGGATAGGATAGAGGACGCCATCATAATTCCATATGCAGAAATACCTCATTTTATGCATTCAACGGCTACAGGACATAAAGGTAATTTTATCTGTGGACGATTAGGCGGAAAGCAAGTACTTGCCATGCAGGGGCGTTTTCATTATTATGAAGGTTATACAATGCAGCAAGTAACTTTTCCGATCCGTGTTATGAAGTTGCTTGGAGTAAAGAATTTGTTGGTTTCGAATGCTGCAGGTGGCATTAACAACACGTTCAAAGTGGGTGACCTTATGATTATTCGTGACCATATCAATATGTTGCCGAACCCTCTTATAGGTCCAAACAACGAGATGTTTGGCACTCGTTTTCCGGATATGACGCGGGCCTATGACCGTGAGTTTATTCGTTTGATGGAAGAGATTGCAGTTTCGCATGCTATAACACTAAAGAAAGGAGTGTATGTCGGACTAACCGGTCCCTCTTTTGAGACACCATCCGAGTATGCATTCTATGGCCATGTAGGTGGAGATGCCATTGGTATGAGTACGGTTCCGGAAGTTATTGTGGCACGTCATGCCGGACTAAGGGTGTTTGGTATGTCGGTTATCACGAATGAAGGCTATCATTTCGCCGACGATTTCGTGAATGATGGTGCTGATGTGATAGTTGCGGCGAACAAGGCTGCAATTATAATGACAACCTTGTTCAGCGAACTGATTGCCCGCATCTTTACGGAATCCTAATCAAATAAGTAGTATATGGTTGTGCGAAAGCATGACCTCCTTCTGTAAAAGATATATCTTTTGCGGAAGAAAGTCATGTCTTTTGTCCACGAAAGATATATCCTTTGAAGTCAAAAGACGGGTCTTTTGAACACGAAAGATATATCTTTTGTTTTCTATCGAAATCACTTGTCATATTGTGGGAGGGGTAACTAAATTTTACTTGTTATGACAGTCATAACCATTCTAAATCTCTCTTGTTACACATACTTAAGGAATAAAACCAAAAGGTTGATAGACCTCTGTGGGGCGTTTAGAGACAAGGGGAAGGCTTTGTTGTATATTTTTTCGTGCAAAAAAAACGTTTGGCTTTTGTTGGTAAAAAAAATACCTATATATTTGCACCCGTTATCGCGAAAGTAGC
>CAVJCD010000181.1:0-4906 GCA_963648005.1 Tannerellaceae bacterium
GGTGCAAAACTACTACCTTTTTCCGCTCCTCTCCAAATTATTTTATGCCTTTTTTTCGGGATCTTGCGAAGTTTTTTTCGCAGCAATCACAAAATGAAGCCCTTATGTGGAAGAAAAAAGTTGCTGCTATTTTGTGACAATACGTATCTTTTGTTTTGACTTTTTGTCCAACGAAGGCTTGTGTATCCATTTTCCTTGTTGATACTCACCCGACACAACATTCTTTCCGAATGTGTATAACCGGAATGACACATCCCAATCTTTCGGGAAAGCAGGTAAGACATAAATCGTATTTCCATACGACTGTAGGACCATATCTTGCACTGTCATCAGCAAGTTTCCTCCATTATCCTGGTCGGGTGTCCAATCGAAATTCGGTCCCCAATAGGCGGGGAAACGATGATTGGGATGTTTGTTTAGCGTTTTTACCAATAAGTTGTTGCGGACATCTTCCGTCAAGCCCAAACGAGCGGCCTGCTGACCATCTTGTCTCCAACCCATCTCACCACGAATCAATCTATTGTTGTAGGAATCAATACCAAGTTGACAATTGGCTGTAGAGATATTACACAAAGGGAACGGGAAGATAGCATATAGGTCCGGATTCTCGGAGTTTGTCCGCTGGTCTACATATTGCTCTGCTGCCGAGAACACCGTCTTCCCATCTTTTTGGGTAGTGGGAATATCCGGCAAAGCCTTTTGCAGTTCTTTCCACATTGAGCGGTCTTCCTCGGTTGAATAATCGGCGGGCAGAGTAAGCAGACTGTTTACCACGTAATGCAATCCAGCAACGTTTGGCAGGTCGTTTACAACGCCTGTCCAATACATTTCCAAAGCGTGTGTCGGAGTAATTTTCATTTTTCCTTTCTCGTCGCGAGGGAAGAAAGATTTGTAGAACTTCAATATCTCACGCGACATTGGAATCAGCGTATCACAAGCGAACGCCTTGTCGCCCGTGTAATGATAGTAATCGTACATAAGGGCAGCAATTTCCAACCCTGAACTCCAATAGTAGCGTATGTAAGGAGTTCTAATCTCACCCGTCTTCAGTTTGCTACGGTCCCAACCATAGTCTGAGTTCGTGAATGTCCCAAAGATGGTAGTCGTTTCCGGATTAACAGCGCCATCAACGCCATAGAAGACCTTGGCATTTCTTTTCATCATAGGCAGATTGGAGTAGAAATGGCGAAACAGCACCTTTAACATATCAAAATCACCACTCTTGAGCATCGGATGATAGGGAAGGCGCGTATTTTGCCACCAATAGTCAGGTCCCCACAAGCGGAAATCCGGATTATAATTCCTTTTGCTGTCGGTATACACGGGGTCGACCGTGAAGATTGAACCGTTGAACTTTATCGGATAGTTTCCTCTGCCGGCACAGGCGGACATCCAATTTTGCAGCACATAAGTCTGTGTTATCCGATTTCCGATAGCGCCATCGGGAGTTTTTATCACGATATAGCTCTTGTCCCAATATTTTGTCCAATAGTCAGCCGTACGCCGTGCTGCCTCCTCAAAGGATGGTGCCTGATGGAGTATCTCTTCCGTGCGGTTGACCCACTCTTTTGTCGTAGAGGTCTGCTCCGTATATGCCGCTACCTTTATACTGAAATCGCGGGTAGCGGACTTTGTAGAAATGATAGTGGGAGCTACTTTCACAAGACCTTCGCCCGACACATTGTAGCCCATTGTCCGACCAAGGATAGGGTCTTTGGTTCGGTTCTCGTCGTTTTCCAGTTCCTGCAGTTTCAATGTGTACGGATAGATGGAATGTTCGTTGCGATGATATACTATAATATTGTCGTCATCATCAGCCACCACATCCGGGTACTCCAACAAAAGAGAGTCTTGCGGACAGCCGTGCAGGGCATGACATATCTCCCCTGCCGACATCTGTCTGAGTTGCGTACGCCATATCTCGGAAGAGACCGTCACCTGCACAGGATAGGTTGCTTGTCCTTTCACGTATACAACGGGCGATTCGCTGTCTACCAAGAACTCCAGCTTAATTTCATCTTTTTTGTTTTTCACTGCAACCTCAATTTTTCCTTCGGCAAGGTTTAAAAACTGTTTGAAGGAGACATCATCGCCCTTCAAATAAGGATAGAGCGAAACCCGCAGTTTACCCAGTTTATACAAGGTGGAATTCTCAGCCCAAGCATCCGTCCGAGAGAGATAGAACACCATATTGTTTCCTTCCATCCATACATTGGCACCCACTTCGCCGTTACCTATCGGCATAGCACCCGAGGCATTCTCCGAGGGGGTATCCCATACTACCGAGTAGTTGTTCACTACATCTGATTGCGCATAAAGCCCAGACAATCCTGACAGCAACAAGCAGGCAATACATACTATATGTTTCATCTATTGATATTGTTTAGTTTATATTTTTCCATCCATTATCTATTCCATGAAACCATCCAACACGATGGTCTTGCCCTTCACCAATGTTATTTGTTTAACCTTGTCGCCATATCTGACGGAGACAACTTCGTCCTTCTTGATTCGGTCTGCCTTAATCACCGCCTTGGTCAGTTTTCCATCCTTCCAGAAGATATCCACTTCGTAGCCACCGCGAGCCCTTAGACCGGTAACAGACCCGGTAGGATATTTGCCGGGCAAGGCAGGCAAGAGGTTTATCTCGCCGGCATGACTCTGCAACAACATTTCGGTAATAGCTGCCGTAATCCCCAAATTCCCGTCTATTTCCCAGTAACCGGTAAAATTGCAAGTCAAATTGGGATGCAAAGCCAAATCGAAATGACGGTCGATTACACGCTGCACACTGTCAGGCTCTTCAAAACGCGCCCAATAAACGGCGGGAAAAGCTCCGGTCCAGCTACCGCTGTTATAAGAATATCCGGGCCGACGATATTCGATTGTTTTTCTGAAAGCCTGAGCCAACTCGGGTGTCCCCCTCAGGGTAATCTGGTTACCTACCGAGAATGCCCATCCATGCCCAACCTGTCCGCTTGCCGGATTAGAAGGCTCCCAATCATCGTTCCATTCCTGCAGCTGTCCTGTTCTCGGACTTATTTTCATCGGAGCCAGTTTGGTGTATGCCCTATGCACTTCCTCTTTGAAGTCTCCGTCGTTCAATATATCTGCAGCATTCATGGTGTTTTCAAACAGAGCACGAATAATCTGCATATCCTGAGCCGCCCCCATACAAGCCCAACCCACTTCGCCGTTAGGCTTCACGTATCCATTCTCAAACGATTCGGAAGGGCTGGTCACCAAATATCCGTCTCTATCGGTTTGAAGATTGTCGAGATAGAACAGAGAGGCGTTCTTCAACAAGTCGTAATGTTCGCGAAGGAAATCCTCATCCAGTGTAAACAGATAATGTTCCCAGATATGCTGGCAAAGCCATGCACCACCTACTTGGAACAAAGAATACAATCCGGTGCCACCCACTACCCAGGTAGTCCGCCATATATCCAAATTATGATGAGCCATCCAACCGCGGGAGTTGTATAGATTCTTTGCCGTTTTTGCTCCATCGACCGAAGTTTCTCTAATCATATCGAACATCGGGCCATGGCATTCCGAGAGGTTTGTAATCTCTGCGGGCCAATAATTGATTTCCGCGTTACAGTTTATTGTCCAGTTAGAGCTCCAAGCCGGCTGCATATCCTCGTTCCAGATACCTTGCAGGTTGGCAGGTTGTGACCCGGGGCGCGAAGAGGAGATAAGCAAATAACGTCCGAACTGAAAATACAAAGAGGTGAGAGATGGGTCCATACCTGGCTTGTAGTCGGCTATACGTTTGTTTATCGGTAGCGAAACTTCCTCCGACTCTCCGAAATCGATGCTCACACGACCGAAAAGGGAAGAATAGTCTGCCACATGCGCCTTATACAAGTCCGCATAGTCTTTTGCCTCCACTGCTGCGGCATATTTCCGACAAATGGCCTTTTCGTCTTTTCCGTTGGCATAGGGGTCTTTGTCGAAACCATTAAAACTGGTGGCAGCCACAAACGCCAGTGTTACAGACGAGGCATCTTTCACTTGCAACTTATCCATAGAAGGGGCAATGGTTCCTCCCTTTTGCTTTACCAACAACCGTCCTTCGAAACGCATGCCTTTTCCGTCCTTATATACCGGCGGATGAACGCCCGTATAACTGGGGTCAGTGTGATATGGTGCCCTACCGCTAATCACAACCTGATTGCCCTCCACTTTCACGCCATTAACAATCTGGCTCGACAGAGCGGCTGTAAACGAAAGAGCATGCTTTTTGTCTGCCGAGACGTTTATCACGATGGCCTGGTCGGGGTACGACGCAAATATCTCCCGCTTATAGTTCACTCCGTTCTGCGTATATGAGACGGTAACCACGCCGCGGTTCAAATCCAGTTCCCTTCTGTAGCCGGAGGCCTCCCCTTCTTGCTGCCATTCCAAGAGGATGTCGACAAAAGGCAGATAGTTTTGGTTCCATGGGCCAAGCATATTGGCGTCGATGATTTTCTGTGCTTCCAGATTCTTTTCCTCCAACAGCAGCCGGCGTACTTCGGGGAGACACTTATAAGTCTCCGGCCGTTGCAAATCGCGCGGCTCACCGCTCCAGAACGTATCATCGTTGGTTCGGATGGTATCTCTCACCACCCCGCCATACACCATTCCGCCCAAACGGCCGTTGCCTATCGGAGTCGCTTCATACCACGATGCCGCCGGACTATCCATATAAAAGATTGTTGAGGAGGCTTGCTCTGCCGGATAATCTCCTCCAGCGCAAGCCAATAATGCCGTTGATGCCAAGCACCAAACGATTCTTGTAAATGTGTTTTTCATGTTCTATTTGTTTAACCAGTCCTCAAAGTTACGTCTTCCTTCCGGAGTTTCCAAAGGGGAGCAAAAATCCAATTGGTTAACCATTTGCTTCAATCGGTTAACCGGG
>CAVJCD010000182.1:0-4153 GCA_963648005.1 Tannerellaceae bacterium
GGACACAAGTACATCCGCGAGTTCGAATGCGTAAAGGTGCCCACCACGATATACCGCGTTGGGGGCGTTATCCTAAAGAAGGAAAAGCTGTTTGTTCATCACGAGAGCAGGATACTTATTCGCTACACATTACTCGAGGCTCATTCCGCCACCACACTCCGCCTGCGTCCGTTCCTTGCGTTCCGCAGCGTGCGCGAATACACTCACGAGAATGCACAGGCCAGCAGAGAGTATCAAACGGTTACCAACGGTATCAAGACATGTATGTATCCGGGTTACCCCGAACTCTACATGCAACTGAACAAGAAGAATGAATTCCACTTCCAACCCGACTGGTATCGTGGCATCGAGTATCCCAAGGAGCAAGAGCGGGGATACGACTTCAACGAAGACCTCTACGTGCCGGGCTATTTCGAGGTGGAGATAAAGAAAGGCGAGAGCGTAGTCTTCTCCGGAGGTGTCTCCGAGACAAACACACGTGCCCTGAAGAAGACGTTTGAGAGCGAGGTGGAGGAGCGTACTCCGCGCGACACGTTCAAGCATTGCCTTATCAATGCCGCCCATCAGTTCCTAAACAAGCAGGGCGACGAGTCGTATATTCTTGCCGGCTATCCATGGTTTAAGTGTCGTGCACGTGATATGTTCGTATCATTACCCGGACTGACGTTGTCTATCAACGAGAAGGCAAAGTTTGAGGTGGTGATGGAGACAGCCCGCAAGTCGATATATGCCTTCATGAATAATGAGAAGAGCGACCTGAGGGTCTTCGAGATAGACCAGCCCGACGTGCTGCTTTGGGCGGTGTGGTGCCTCCAGCAGTATGCCAAGATGGTGTCGAGGGAGGAATGCCGCAAGAAGTATGGCACCCTCTTGAAAGACATCATGGCTTTCGTACGCAGCAGCAAGCATCCCAATATGTCGCTCCTCGACAACAGCCTGCTCTATGCCCGCGGCACAGAGAAAGCCATCACATGGATGAACACAACCATTGGCGGTCGCCCCGTGATACCCCGCACAGGCTTTATCGTTGAAATCAATGCACTATGGTATAACGCACTGCGTTTCACTGCCGAGCTGCTTGACGAAGGCGAGGATGAGGGTCTAAGCTCCGAGCTGACAGCCTTGGCTGAACGGTGCGGGCAGTCGTTCGTGGAAACCTTCCTCAACGAATACGGATATCTGTTCGACTACGTAGACGGCAACATGATGGACTGGAGCGTACGTCCCAATATGATATTCACCGTGGCATTCGACTACTCCCCGTTGAACGCTGCCCAGAAGAAGGGTGTACTTGATGTGGTAACAAAGGAACTGCTTACCCCCAAGGGCCTTCGTTCGCTCAGTCCCAAGAGCGGAGGCTATAACCCTAACTACGTAGGCAATCAGATGCAACGCGACCATGCCTACTATCAGGGTACGGCGTGGCCGTGGCTGGCAGGGTTCTACTTCGAGGCATATCTCCGCATATACAAGATGAGCGCCATAAGTTTCATCGAGCGCTATATGATAGGCTACGAGGATGAGATGTCTGCCCATTGCATAGGCTCCATCTCAGAACTGTTCGACGGCAATCCACCCTTCAAAGGACGTGGTGCTGTTTCCTTTGCCATGAATGTGGCAGAGATATTACGGGTGTTATATTTATTGAGCAAGTACAACTATTAATCAGGAGGAGCCGATATGAAAGTATTGATGTTTGGATGGGAGTTTCCCCCAAAGATATATGGCGGTCTGGCTGTTGCCTCTTACGGTATCACTAAGGGTTTGAGTCTGCAGGGTGATGTAGAGACAACGTTCTGCCTCCCCAAGCCAACCGGTGAAGAAGAAGGCTTTCTGCATATCGTAGGGATGAACCAAGTGCCTGTTGTATGGCGGGATGTTGACTACAACTATCTCAAGTCACGGCTTCCCAACTATATGACCCCGGAGGAGTATTATGCCTTCCGCGACCATATCTATGCCGACTTCTCCCGCATGTATGTCAACGACCTTGGATGCATAGAGTTTGCCGGAGGTTACCCCAAGAACCTTCACGAAGAAATCAACAACTTCTCAATCATAGCCGGTGTTGTTGCACGGCAGCAACAGTTCGATATCATCCATGCGCACGACTGGCTGACGTATCCTGCCGGTGTACATGCCAAGATGGTTAGCGGGAGGCCATTGTGTATCCATGTACATGCCACTGATTTTGACCGTTCTCGCGGCAAGGTCAACCCTACTGTATATGGAATAGAAAAGAACGGTATGGATAATGCCGACTGTATCATGTGTGTGTCCGAGCTGACTCGTCAGACAGTTATCCGCGAGTATCACCAAGACCCACGCAAGTGTTTCGCCGTGCATAACGCCGTATATCCGCTCTCCCAAGAGCTGCAGGACACACCCCGCCCTGAGCATCCCAAGGAGAAGGTGGTGACATTCCTTGGGCGTATCACCATGCAGAAAGGACCGGAATACTTTGTTGAGGCAGCAGCCATGGTGCTGAAGCGCTCACGCAATATCCGCTTCGTGATGGCAGGGTCGGGTGATATGCTGAACGCCATGATTAATATGGCTGCCGAACGGGGCATAGCCGACCGTTTTCATTTCCCCGGCTTCCAACGCGGACGTCAGGTATACGAAGCATACAAGAACAGTGATGTGTTTGTGATGCCCTCCGTATCCGAGCCATTCGGCATTGCCCCCTTGGAAGCAATGCAATGCGGAACGCCGTCCATCATCTCAAAACAGTCTGGTTGCGGCGAAATCCTTGACAAAGTGATTAAGACGGATTATTGGGATATCAACGCAATGGCAGACGCCATCTATTCGATATGTACCAACGAGTCACTCTTCAAATATCTCCAAGAAGAAGGAAAGAAGGAGGTCGACGGTATTACCTGGGAAAAGGTCGGACTGCGAATCCGGGCACTCTACGACAGTGTTTTAAAGAATTACGGCAAATAAATACAACATAGATATGAAAACAATATGTCTTTATTTTGAGATACATCAGATTGTTCATCTGAAACGTTATCGTTGCTTCGACATAGGAGTCGACCACTATTATTACGATGACTATGAAAACGAGCGCAGTATAAGCGACACAGCAGTCCGTTCCTACATTCCCGCGCTAACGACATTGCTCGATATGGTAAAGGAAAACAACGGAGGGTTCAAGGTGGCATTCTCCATCTCAGGAGTAGCCATGGAACAGTTGGAGGTGTATGCCCCTCGGGTTATCGACTTGCTGCATCAGTTGAATGAGACCGGATGCTGCGAATTTCTGTGCGAACCTTATTCGCATGGTTTGTCTTCACTTGCAAACGAGGATTGTTTCCGAGAGGAAGTCATCCAAATGAGAGATAAAATCAAACAGGTATTTGGCCAAACGCCGAAGGTGTTCCGCAACTCAAGTTTAATCTATTCGAACGACATCGGTACGTTGGTTGCAGATATGGGGTTCAAAGGTATGTTGACGGAAGGTGCCAAGCATGTGCTGGGGTGGAAGAGCGCCCACTATCTGTATCACTGCGCGTATAACCCAAACCTAAAACTCCTTCTTCGTGACTTCAAGCTATCGGACGATATCAGTCTGCGTTTCTCCAATTCAGACTGGAGCGAATATCCGTTGTTTGCCGACAAGTACATGGACTGGATTGCAGCCTTCCCCGAAGAAGAGCAGGTAATCAACATCTTTATGGAACTTGGCGCATTGGGCATCGCACAACCGCTGGCATCAAACATATTGAACTTCATCAAGGCTTTGCCGGCTTGTGCAAAAGAGAGGAAGATAACATTCTCCACTCCTACCGAGATTATTTCGAAGTTGAAGTCGGTAGACCAAATAGACGTGCCCTACCCCATGTCGTGGGTGGATGAAGAGAGAGACACCAGTTGCTATTTGGGTAATGTTATGCAGAGGGAAGCATTCAACAAACTGTATAACATAGCCGAACGTGTTCACCTATGCAACGACCGCCGTATCAAGCAAGATTGGGTGTACCTACAGGCAAGCAACAACTTCCGTTTTATGACAACAAAGAACACGGGTATTTGGTTGAACCGGGGCATATACGACTCACCCTACGATGCATTCACAAACTATATGAATATCCTTGATGATTTCATCAGCCGTGTCAATGCCTTGTACCCGGTTGATGTGGACAAT
>CAVJCD010000182.1:4163-4875 GCA_963648005.1 Tannerellaceae bacterium
GGACAATGAGGAGCTAAACTCTCTGCTTACCACAATCAAGAATCAAGGGATAGAAATCGAAGCTCTCCATAAGGAAGTGGATAAACTGAAGAAGAAACTCGCCAAGAAGACCGATAAATAATCAAAACGAGACAATAAAAGACAGTGCCCTCCTTTATAACCGGTTGTTACACCACTATAAAGGAGGGCATTGTTATGTTCAGACTGTTTTACTTGTAGTCGGTTGTTGTTACTACAACCTTCATATCTTCTTTCCTCTTCAACAATTTTACGGCAGAGGGCAGCAGATAGTTGTTGATTGCAGATGTGTAGGCCTGAGTCGTTCCATAATAATAGTAGTAATAGCTGCTATAACTGCTTTCAGCTGTAATACGCTCAACCGGCACCAAGAGCAATACCAAATCCTCATCCGGGTGGTTTTCTATATGCGTCTGCAATAGGTTGGCGATATTACCAAACGAATATGAACGAGTGTCGGCTGTATAGCTGGCACGATATGCCGTCTCGCTGTCTTCCATCTTATTGTTGATAAAAAATGTTGCCAACGAATCCCGAGGCATCAACATCAGATTGTCTGGTGCACTCAATGCCCACTTCCAGTTCTCTTGAGGCAACGCTTTTATTGTAAGCGGCACATTGTTGATGGCATGGTCCTCTATTTTCTCCGCAATCTCACGAGCCGGAATGGTCAACTGGGTATATACACCTGCCG
>CAVJCD010000183.1:0-4854 GCA_963648005.1 Tannerellaceae bacterium
CACCTATATAGGCGCAGCCTTTTTTAATTTATCGGTAATTCATAGGGGCATGGTTAGCCCGCCATGAATCAATCCATTGTCATCAATATCCCGGATTTTGAGTCAACGCACCGCCCGTTGCATCAATCTCGGTCTGAGGAATAGGCCACAATATGTTGTGGTCTTTCACATTCAAACCCGGAGCCAGAGGGTTGTTGTTATACTTCCTCACATACTCAAGGAATTTACCCGTACGGCGAAGAACCACGTCGCGAAGGTCTTCTGTATACAACTCACGTACACGTTCGTCCAAAAGATAGTCGATGGAGACATCACTTACTGCAACCGGTTTGGCGTGTGCACGTGTGCGAACCACGTTGATATCGTCTGCCGCCTTTTGCATCTCACCCAACTGGATGTACGCTTCCGCACGATTGAGATAAGTCGTTGCCAGACGCATGAAGTAAGTGTCCTTGTAGGTGTGTCCGCCACCACTACGGGCAGGTTGGTTTTGAACATGACACGGGTCACCCACCTTTCCAATCCAATAAGGATAGAGATAGTTGCAGGTGTCTTTCCTTTGGTTACGCCCGTTTGTCTCGTAGCTGCCCCAGAGGCTGAAGTCAATAACCTTACCGTTGTAAGGAGATGCCGGGTTTTGGAAATAGAAAGTTCGTTTGATATTATGTGGCGCATTACGGATATCATTGTTCCAATCCGACTGCCAAACCATATCAGACACATAGTAGGTTGGGCGAGACCACGAAACCGGACGGTTCAATGTATCCGAATAGCCGGTATACTTGCCGTCTATGTTTTCACCCAATATACAAGTATAGCCTGCGGGGTCGTTACCCAAAGAGTAGTAGCGCGGACCATAACGGCGGGGACCATTGTTGGCACCACCTCCACTTGAGAGGTATGCAGCAAACTGAGCCACCCAAATGGCTTCTTTGTTCTCGTCCAGGTTTTGGTTTCCATAGGCAAACAAGTCAAGGAAAACATCACCCGTGCCAAACACATCGTTGGTGGAACCAAAACGTTCGGTCATCAGATGATATCCAAAATCGTTAATCACATGCGTTGAAGCGTCAACTGCCTTCTGGTATTCGCCTGTCTGCAAATATACTTCTGCCAACAGCTGATAGGCAGCACCCTTCGTAACGCGTCCCTTTTCCTCTTCTTTGCCCGGATTGGGAAGATGCTGGATGGCAAAGTTCAAATCCTCTTCTATCTGGGCATACACTTCTTTCAGAGGAGTACGCACAAAATCTGTCTTGGGAGTATTCACCGCCTCTGTCACCAAAGGAACATCGCCATAGAAAGATGTAAGCAAACGATAGGCATACGCACGGAAGAACAGAGCCTCTCCCTTGTAGAGCTTTTGTTGCTCTGAGTCTTCCCAACCGGTAGTGGCCTCATCGTCGATATAAGACAACAGTACATTGGCACGGCTAATCAGCGTATACATATTTCTCCACAATTTGTGGAAAGCATCGTCGCCGGTAGGTGTCATCACCTCGAATGTCCTTTGGTTGGGGTCTTCACCATTATAGCTGACATCAGCCATTGCAGCAAAGTATTGAACAAGACCATCGTCTCCATAAAACATTGCATCACGCAAAAAAGTGTGGAGTCCGTTTATCCCCAACTTGATACCGGAGGCCTCAGTATATGTATTTCCCGGAGACAAGAAATCCAACGGCTTCTCTTCCAGGAAATCATCATTACAGCCAAACAGCCCTCCCAAGAAGAAAGCAGCGGCTATCAGGATTGTATTTGACAAAAATTTATGTTTCATGATTCTATAAGATTAAAGTGACAACTTAATTCCAAATTGCAGACTACGGGTCAATGGGAATGATGTATATTCAGGGTCCCAACCTTCCCAACCGGTAAATGTATAGAGGTTCTTCCCTGTAACGAAGAGCTGAAGCTGGCTAATGGCTTTCGTCTTCTGCAACAAACTCTTGTCGAAGGTATACGTCAGCGACACATCCTGGAGGCGTACAAAACCGCGGTTCTGGTAGATGGAAGTCGAAATCGGCTGGTTTCTATAAATGGCAGTGCTCTCGTTCGTACGATTCTCCGGAGTCCAATACATTCTCGTTGAGGACTGGTTCTGACGGAGAACATAGTCAGCACTGTTGGTAGGACACAAGAGATCGTTGCCTGCAAGGTAGTAGCCACCGCCACCCAACATTGAGTTGAGCATAAAATACAACGACCAGTTTTTCCAAGTCAATGTGTTGTTGAAACTGAAACGGCAGCTCGGATTGGTGTTACCTATAATCTTACGGTCATGTTCAGCATCAATCTTACCATCTCCGTTCAAGTCGGCAAACTTCTGCTGACCGGGATACCAACCGTCGTAGATTTTACCCGAATACAAATCTTCTTCCTGCCAAGTACCAATCAGATCAAACGAATAGATGGCTCCTATCGATTCGCCAACGAACCATCCGTTGGCCAAGTCCTGCGTAGAGCCGTCGCCATAGAGCTCCGTGATTTTGTCGCGGTTCAAAGAGAAGGTGAAGCCTGAGTTCCATGCGAAATCCTTGTTCTTGATGTTTACTGAATTGAGTTCAACCTCAAAGCCCTTGTTCTGCACACCGCCTAAGTTGGCCCAAACCCAACTGTATCCGGAAACATTAGGCAACGAGCGCTTAACCAACACATCCGAAGTCTTTGATTTATACACTTCAAACGAGCCGTTCAGCCGTTGGTCGAAGAATCCGAAGTCGACACCGAAGTTCCATGATGCAGTACGTTCCCATTTCAAATCATTATTGGCCATTGTTGAAGGATAGAGGGCAATCGTCATGTTGTCGTCGTAGTTGTAGGCAGTCAATCCCAGTTGTGCAAGTGAAGCATAACGACCGATACCCTGGTTTCCGTTCTGTCCGTAAGAAAGACGCAACTTCAGATAAGTCTTGTCAAACGGATTGAAATCTTCTTCCGAAATCACCCAACCGATAGAAGCGGAAGGAAGTGTCACATATTTGTTGTTGCTACCAAAACCGGAATAACCGTCGCGACGGACCGTACCGGTAAACAGATAACGGTTCTTATAAGTGTAGTTCACACGTCCCATCAGACCGGTATTTGATTCCTGCCAAGCCGAACTTCCCTCACTAAACAGGGTTCCGAAGCCAAGATTGTTGTATCCCAAATTATCCGTATCAAACGATTCGGCAGTAGCCGTAGTAGTGTCACCCCATTTCTTTTCCTTCGTATATACCAAGGTTGCATTCACTGAGTGGTCACCAAATGCTCTTTGGTAAGCAAAGATGTGGTTAAACAAGTAGGCATTCTCGTTCGACGGATTCTTCACAGCCTTACCGTTATTGGCAAAACCACCTTCCACGTCTGCCGGATGGAACGTATTGTCGTCGCGGTGATAGCGCGTTGTTGAATAGTTGAAGTCGTACGACAAGCCTTTGATGAAGGGTACATCAATACGCCCGGTCAGGGTTAGGAAGAGGGTATTTCTCAAATCGGAATTGTCAACGTAGAAATACTGCAGCGGGTCTCTCGTACTTGATTCGTTGGCAAACTCAATTCTGTGATACCCCGGAGTTTCGAAATCGTAGGTAGCCAACGGCGTTGCTATAGTTGCGTAGCTGAAACTTGCAGAGACACCGGAATAGTCGCGGTGAGAGTAATTGACGTTAGCACCGATTTTCAACCAATCGGTTATCTTGGTATCCACCTTGGCATTGAAAGTGTAGCGTTTGAACTGGTCGTTCTTGAGCAATCCCTCTTCGTCATGGTATGCGCCCGACAGATAATAGTTGACCCAGTCGGAACTTCCTCCAACACCTATGTTGTAGTCCTGCGTCAAACCTGTCTGCATAACCTTGTCAACCCAGTCGATGTCCGAGCCCGCCATGTAGTTGTCCTTCTCTTCCTGCGTTCTCAGGTAGTAAGCCTTCGCCTCTCTAGTTGAAACATCCGGATAAGATGGACGGCCAGCTTCGCTCGTGGGCTTTGTTTGATACCACTTGCGCAAATCCTGCTGGTAGGCATAGTCAACCAAACGCATGGTATATTCTTCCGCATTCATGTATTCTGCCTTGTGATTCGAAGCGGACTGTGTACCTACCGACATATTAAACGAAACAGTCGGCTTGTCGGTCTTTCCCTTCTTGGTTGTAACAAGGATTACACCATTGGCAGAACGGGAACCGTATACAGCTGCCGCACTTGCGTCCTTAAGGATATCGATACTGCTGATGTCGTTCACGTTGATGTCAGACATGGCCCCGTTGTAGATGATTCCGTCCAAAACAATCAGAGGGTTTTGAGATGCGGAAAACGAGTTGTTTCCACGGATACTCAAGCTAACATCCTCTCCGGCATAACCGCTCTGAACGGTATTGACGCCGGCAGTGGCTCCGATAAGGGCCTGCGAGAGGCTGGTGTTTACAACCGTTGGTGCATTTTCCAAGTCTACTCTCTTCACTGCACCCGTCAGGTCTTTTTTCTTCATCGTACCGTAACCAACAACCACAACTTCTTCCAAGGCCTGAGTATCTTCAAGCAAAGAGACGTCTATCTGCGATTGCGAGCCAACCGGCACTTCTTTTGTCAGATAACCGATATAGGATATCTGCAGAACTGCTCCCGAAGGAACGTCCGAGAGGAAATATTTTCCGTCTGCATCAGTTATCGTACCGTTGGTTGTCCCCTTTATAATAATGTTAGCGCCAGCTATCGGGCCCAACTTGTCTGAGACAACACCGGTGAGAGTTTTCCCCTTTTGGGGAGAGTCCGGATTCGTAAATTCTGTTGAATTATTTCCGCTGATATCTGTCCGTGCGTTTAATGAACCTGTCTCTGATGCAAAAGCAGAAAACACACAAAGGAAAAGGA
>CAVJCD010000184.1:0-3530 GCA_963648005.1 Tannerellaceae bacterium
CAACCATGTAGGTCTTGCCCCTTTGTTGGATGACCCTCTTAAGATGCTCTCCGAGGTATCTCCATGCGTCGGGGTTGTGCCCCGTGTCGCATATCACCCGTGGCTTCTCCTGTAATGTCTGCCAGCGTCCAATAAGTCCGGTGAGCTCCACCACGTGTCCAAACCCTTCTTCCACGGCTTCTCGGGGTATGTCTATACCAATATTCTCAAGCGTGTTGAGGGCTGCCAATACGGTATTGGCATTCTTGTCCTGCATTATGCCGCCAAGCTCGCTCGTGATTGGTCCGTATTTCATGGTGTTGAAATGCCATTTGAGGTCTTCCCCCAGATGCGCTTCCCTCATCAAATCCTTCTTCTTAGAGGCAAAGCATATCGTTGTGTTGTTCTTTGCAGCAGCGCCAAGAAACACTTCTGCCACGCTACCCTGATATACCTCTCCAATAATGGCGGGCACACGTGGCTTGATGATGCCGGCTTTCTCGAAGGCTATCTTCTCGAGCGTGTCGCCAAGAAACTGGGTGTGGTCCAAGCTTACGTTTGTGACGATGCTCAGCAAGGGTGTGATGATATTAGTACTGTCAAGCCTTCCCCCCATGCCTACCTCCACAACGGCAAAGTCAACCTTCTCACTACGGAAATAATCGAACGCAAGAGTGGATGTGAGTTCAAAGAAAGAGGGGTGAAGCGGCTCGAACACCGCGCGGTGGCGTTCCACGAAATCCACAACATACTCCTTGGAAATCATCTTGCCGTTTACACGTATACGCTCACGGAAGTCAAGAAGATGGGGTGAAGTGTAGAGCCCTACTTTGTATCCCGCCTGCCTGAGGATGGCGGCAAGGAGGTGACACACCGACCCTTTTCCGTTTGTGCCTCCCACATGAATGGAAGGGTAGGCCTTATGCGGATTGCCTAAGTAATCGTCCAAAGCAATGCTGGTGCCAAGTCCGGGTTTGTAGGCGGAAGCTCCGCTATGTTGAAATACAGGTGTACTTGTATAAAGGTATCGAAGTGTGTCTTCGTAGGTCATTTCTGTCGTTTTTCTCTTGCCCCACAAAAGTAGTCTATTTAATCCATATCTTTGTCCGCCGTAAATATAAAAGGAGGAAGTAGAATGGAAAAACGACATGTGGAATATACTCCGGGAGGAGGCGTTTGCTCGAAGAAGATGATTATAGATACTGAAGACAACGTCATCACCAATGTGCAGATTGTAGGCGGTTGCGCCGGAAACACCCAAGGGGTAAGCAAACTGCTTGTGGGTATGTCTGTGCCCGATGCTATAGAGCGTCTTGAAGGTATCGACTGCAAGGGAAAGGGCACGTCGTGTCCCGACCAGTTGTCGAAGGCCTTAAAGCAGATATAAGGAAGCCTTTCAGGTGTTGGAACAAAAAAGGTGCATCGTGAGAAACCCAACTACGACGCACCCTTTTTCTTTAGTGACCTGGGAGGGGCTCGAACCCTCGACCCAATGATTAAGAGTCATTTGCTCTACCAACTGAGCTACCAAGTCGAAGCAATTTTGTTTTCTTTCCCGGTTAGTGACCTGGGAGGGGCTCGAACCCTCGACCCAATGATTAAGAGTCATTTGCTCTACCAACTGAGCTACCAAGTCGAAGCAATTTTGTTTTCTTTCCCGGTTAGTGACCTGGGAGGGGCTCGAACCCTCGACCCAATGATTAAGAGTCATTTGCTCTACCAACTGAGCTACCAAGTCGAAGCAATTTTGTTTTCTTTCCCGGTTAGTGACCTGGGAGGGGCTCGAACCCTCGACCCAATGATTAAGAGTCATTTGCTCTACCAACTGAGCTACCAAGTCGAAGCAATTTTGTTTTCTTTCCCGGTTAGTGACCTGGGAGGGGCTCGAACCCTCGACCCAATGATTAAGAGTCATTTGCTCTACCAACTGAGCTACCAAGTCGAAGCAATTTTGTTTTCTTTCCCGGTTAGTGACCTGGGAGGGGCTCGAACCCTCGACCCAATGATTAAGAGTCATTTGCTCTACCAACTGAGCTACCAAGTCAAAAATACCGCGATGTTTACTTCCCAATCGCGGGTGCAAAGATATGTGTTAGATTTTTCTCTGCAAACATTTTTTTGCTTTTTCTGCGCTCTTGGAAACAGATTTATTCCAATTCAAAGACTTCGGAGGGCGTTGTACGCTTGAGCGCGGTAAGCGAAACGTCTTTGCCGACACGGATTCCCTCCTCAAACAGACGGATATCGACGGTCTTGTAGGCAAGTTCCGGGTGGTTGTTGTCGCGACTGAGGTGGCAGAGCCAGATATCCTTCAATTGGGGTGAATAGTTGGCAGCAAGAAATTCGGCGGCCTCGTGGTTGCTGAGATGACCTACCGGACCTGCCACACGCTCCTTGAGGAAGGGAGGATAGGTGCCTTGCTTGAGCATGACCTCGTCGTAGTTGGCTTCAAGGACGAGGTGGGTTGCGAGACGCACATAATGGCTTATGGTGTCGGTGGTATGCCCTACGTCTGTGGCGATGACAAACCGATGGTTGCCATACTCAATGCAGTATCCCACATTGTCGGAACTGTCGTGAGGAACCTCAAAGGCTGTGATTGTGAAGTCGCGTATGGTGAAGGGCACTTCCTTCTCGATAATCCGTCGAGAGCTTATAAGGGTCTCTTCCACGTAGCGGCTCTTATCTATTCCCTTGTGGACGGCATTGGTGGAATAGACGGGGATATGCATCTGCTCGCCAAGGTAGCCGACGGTCTTTATATGGTCGGCATGGTCGTGCGTAACGAGAACCCCAAGAATTTTGCTAAAATCGATTGCCTTATCCCGCAAAACTTTCTTTATGGTACGTATTCCGATACCGGCATCAATAAGTATTCCGTAATCGGGGGTACCGAGGTAGTAGCAGTTTCCGCTGCTTCCGCTTGCTAAACTGAGAAAATATAGTTTCATGTCTTCTTTTATATAATTCAAGAACGGAACGCATCGGGGATTGTCACTTCCCCAATAAGCGAACAGTTCATATGTTCCTTCACTTCCTCCGGAGAGAGCCCGTGGCCGAAGAGGAACATAAGTTTGGCGACGGCGCTTTCCGTTGTGCTGTCGAAACCACTGATGACGCCAGCCTCCAACAGCTTGAGGCCTGTCTTGTAGCGGTGCATCTCCACGCTCCCGACATTACACTGCGAGACGTTTACAATAACGATGCCGTGCGCAACAGCCTCCTTAATCATGTTCAAGAACCAGTCGCAGCTCGGAGCATTGCCACTGCCGAAAGTCTCCATCACCACACCTTTGAGGTCGGGGATATTGAGTATACTTTCCACCACATGCGGGGATATACCGGGGAAGAGCTTTAGGATAGCTATATTGCGGTCGAGCAGGTAGTGGGGCTTCAAGGGTCGACGTGATACGGGGTGATAGATTTGAGCAGTGTCGTATTTGATATACACACCGGCATGCGCCAAAGCCGGATAGTTGTAGGAACGGAAGGCATTGAAGTTGTCGGCATTGATTTTACTTGTACGGTTACCGCGAAGGAGGTCATTCTCG
>CAVJCD010000184.1:3594-4848 GCA_963648005.1 Tannerellaceae bacterium
CCTCGGGAACAACGGGCACTCCGTTTTCCTTGGCGGCAGCAATCTCGATTGCCGTGATAAGGTTTTCTTTCCCGTCGGTACGCAACATGCCGATGGGCAGCTGTGAGCCGGTGAATATAACAGGTTTGCTGAGGTTCTCGAGCATGAAGCTGAGCGCTGAGGCAGTAAACGACATCGTGTCGGTGCCATGGAGCACCACAAACCCATCATACTTGGCGTAGTTGTCGGCTATAATCCTCACAAGCTTCATCCACGAGTCGGGCCCCATCTCCGAGGAGTCGAGCACGGGATTGAACTGATAGGTGGCAACGGCGTAGCCGAGCTTCTTCAGCTCCGGCATATTGTCGCTAAGATGTTGAAAGTTGAACGACTCGAGCACTCCGGTTTCCGGGTTCTCAATCATACCGATTGTGCCGCCGGTGTAGATAAGTAGGATGGATGCGTTGTCTTGTTGGTCGTTTGTTATTACTGTCATGGCGCAAAGTTAGTGAATTTATTCTTCTCCTTTCAGTACGGGTACGCTTATATGGTATTTCACGGCGATGATACGGGTGATGAACACGCTGACGGCAGAGACCAACTGAGTGATGGCCGGGCTCACTCCGGCAAGCATACATACATAGTATATCCCTCCGCCGAGCACGCATGCCAGGGCATAGATGTCTTTGCGGAATATCAGGGGCTCTTCGTTGATGAGTATGTCGCGCATCATACCTCCGAAGGCTCCGGTGATTGTGCCCATGACTATTGCCACCCACATGGGGAAGCCATAGTCGAGCGTTTTGGCGATACCCACCACGGCAAACAGTCCGAGACCAATGGCGTCGAAGATGAAGAACGTATTGTTGAGTCTGATTACATACTTGCGGAAGATGATGACGAACAGGAGGGCGAGGCCGGAGACAATCAGGTAGGAGGCATGCTCCATCCAAAAGGGAGTTGCGGTGAGCAGCACGTCGCGTATCGTGCCACCGCCGACGGCAGTCACCAGCCCGACCACGTAGGCACCGAACCAATCAAATTGTTTGGCCGAGGCCAGTCGAATGCCACTAATGGCGAAGGCAAACGTGCCGATATAGTCGCAAAGAAGGATAAAATCTGTCATTTTGATAATTTGGGGGCAAAAGTATATATTTTCCGGCACCCGAAAAGTATCGCGTAGCACTTTGCGGAGGTTTCCCGGCAGTGGGAAAGCATCACGGAGTGGTTAGCGGAGGTTTCCCGCCGGTGGGAAAGTATCGCGGAGTGGTTAGC
>CAVJCD010000185.1:0-4848 GCA_963648005.1 Tannerellaceae bacterium
GAAACGCGGTTTCTGCCGCTCGTGCAGTATGCATGGACCTAGAAACGCGGTTTCTAATGCTCATGCAATAAACAAGGATGCTTTTTGAAGAAAATGTAAATATCCGCAAAGTTTATCGGGTTAAAGAGGGTTACTCCTATCAGAACTGGAAATAGATGAAGGGTTGTACGCCGATGCTTTTGAACTGTGCGACGACGAATATCATCACTGCCACGAGGACGGCCTGCACAAGTAGTGGGGAGCGGGTGACGACGCCCTGGAGGGCTTTCCCAGCGGACTTGGGGAGGAAGTGGAGCACGTAGCCAAGAAGCATCAGCGAGAAGACGCCCTTATAGCCCGTAACGAACTGCGTGAACACCTCCGGATGGAAGTTCAGGCATATCTGAGAAAGCATCTCCTTTACCGTCTGAAAGGAATCGGCGCGGAAGAATATCCATCCGAAGCTCACAAGGTGGAACGTGAGGAAGATGCCCAACACCCTGCGCCAGGGCTTCATCTCCTCTCCCACCTTCTTGAAGCTGTGGAAACGGCCCAAGACGAATTTGTGGACAGCCAGCGCCAATCCGTGGAGCCCGCCCCAGAGGATGAAGTTCATGGAGGCGCCATGCCAGAGGCCGCCGAGCAGCATCGTTATCATGAGGTTCACGTAGGTACGTATCTTGCCCTTGCGGTTTCCGCCGAGGGAGATATACAGATAGTCCTTCAACCAAGAGGAGAGAGATATGTGCCAACGCCGCCAAAACTCAGTGATGGTGGCAGACCGGTAGGGCGAGTCGAAGTTTACGTTGAAGCGAAACCCAAGCAGGAGGGCAATGCCGATAGCCATATCCGAATAGCCCGAGAAGTCACAATAGATTTGCAGGGTATAGCCATATACGCCAAGGAGGTTCTCCACCCCGGTGTAGAGCAAAGGCGCGTCGAACACCCTATCCACAAAGTTCATGCTTATATAGTCGGATATCACAGCCTTCTTGAACAGTCCGCACAAAACCAAAAACAGCCCCTCGCCAAACTCCGCGCGGGTCACCTTCGGGTCTCTATAGATTTGCGGGATAAAGTCACGGGCACGCACAATAGGTCCCGCCACAAGCTGAGGGAAGAAAGAGACGTAGAACACGTAGTCAATCCACCGCGTAAGAGGCGTGATTTTATAGCGATACACATCGATGATATAACTGATTGTCTGAAACGTGAAGAACGAGATGCCCACGGGCAGGAAGATGTCCCTCTTTAGGTAGACAGCGCTCTGCATCGTGGTGTTGCCAATCTCATAGCCCATCTCGCGTATGAGCCATGTGGCTGTCTCCATCAAGAAGTTGAAATACTTGAAATAGCCCAGGAGACCGAGGTTGATGCACAGACTGAGAACAACCCATAGCTTACGCTTCCACCCCGCAGAGGTGCGGTGCATCCACCTTGCGATTAAGAAATCCGATGTGGCAGTAAACAACAGGAGGAAGAACCACAGTCCGCTACTCTTGTAATAAAAATAGAGCGAGAAGAGCGTCACGTAGACAAGACGCCAAAGCAGCTGCCTTCTCAGCAACATGTATCCGATGAGGAATCCGATGAAGAGAAAGAAGAACAGACCGCTGCTGAAGAGCATCGGTGCATTGCTATGATAGGTGAGCACGTCCGTGAGCTTGGACAAATCTATATTACTGAACATCCTTTTCTGCTGTATAACGGTTATAGGTCTGCATCATGGCGCGATAGAGCAAGATGCCCTGCTCATGATAGCCTTCCTTGGTGAAATGAACGCGGTCGCGCCCCATAAGTCCCGCCTTATGCCATTTGGTGCACGAGCTCTTGCCCCCCGTTGCCGAGAACATGTCCCAGCAAGCCACGCCTTCCCGCCGTGCCACGTCCACAATAGTCTTTGCTGCCCGCTCGGTGTTATCGTTGCGCACATAGGTGCGTTTCTTTTTTACGTACACCTTCCTGTAGCATTCCGGCGGCGTGGTAAGGAGTATTGCCGTATGGGGCATATGTTTTTTCACCAAGGAGAGAAAGGCGGTTATCTGGGAGGCAAACTCCGCAGTGTTGAAACGCCTGCCAAAAGTCTCGTTTGTTCCAAGGGAGACAATCAGGAGCGAGGGGTTGAGCAAGGCAAGCTTCTCCACGTACCCCTCGTCGGTATAGCTCGAATACATGGCGCCGTTCACCCCCACGGAATGACAGAGCACTCCCGGCTTGCCGTTCGCAAGGTTGAAACCATAGTAGATGTTCTTGAACGAGGAGGCAGGGAGCAGTGTGTCGGTTCCCGGCTTGCGGCGGGTGCTCTGCAGCTGGAGGGTATCAACCATGCAGGATACGCGAAACGTGTCGGCAATAACCCCCGGGGCCGATGGCTCCGGGCTGAGGAATGTCTCCACCGAGTCTTTCATCCCCCCGGCAGGCAGCATGGGCATCGACTTCTCGCCACGATAGACAACCACCTGGTTGAACGAATAGCCCGCGCCGTTGTTAGGCGCAATGATGATATCGAAGTTGATGGACGGGGAGACGGACTGTATGCCTATCCCTCCCGGCCCGATGGAGCATTTCTTCACCGGCTGTATACAGCGCCCTGCGGTCCACTCGCGGATGACGGAGGAGATGAAGTAGTCGTCCGGCTCATTCGTGCGGCTCAGCTTAAAGGGAGCAATCCACCCCCGTCCGGCATTGCCGAACTGCTGCTGCATGAGCCGCATGAGGCGTCCGCTATAGTTGCCTGCCTGGATATGCGAGTCGCCAAGATGCACAATGGTGAGGACAGTGTCTTTGCCCCCACGCAAGGAATCGAGCATGGCAAAGAAATGATACATGGAGGTCTCTCCGCTGCTGTCTTTCTCTGCCAGCAGAAGAGAATCCTTTGCCGCGCCAATCTTATACGACGAAGGAGGCAAGGCTATGGTGTCTCTCCCTGCCACCCTCTCAGGCGAAGGGCGCGACGACATGCCATCCACCCCGAGAGAGACGTAGAGCAATACCGCGAGGGCAAGTATGCTACTGTATCGTTTTATCTGCTTCATCATAGAATTCCTTTTCCCTCATCAATGCCTCAAACAATGCCGTGGCTATCTCCCTCCCGCCGCGGAAACTAAGGTGTGTATAGTCTTTGCTTGCCCAGTTGTTTTCCACGAAGCGCACCATACTGTTCTCGCCACCCATGGCGCCAAAGGTGTTCCAGAACGGGATACCTTCCTTGCGGGCAATCTGCCGCTGGGCATGAAGCAACGCCAGCACGGCAGGCATCGTTTCAAACTCCCCATTCTCCTGCGTGCTGCGGTCGGACACGCCCAGGAGCAACACGTCGGTCTCCGGGAAGCAACCCCTTAGGTGATGCACAACATCCACCATCTGCTTGGTATACCATCCGTATTGAAGGATACTGTCGTTGGCCACGTTCAATCCATACTGAAGAATAATCAAATCGTAAGGTCTTATCTCGTTTAGCTGACGGCAACCTATACTGTCCAGGTGGTTTAGCACAAGGCCCGAGTTACCGCGTAGGGAGTAGTTGTCAACCACCACGCCCGTCTCATCCTCCATGGCAACGCCCAATGCCTTCAAGCCCTCCGAGGCAGTGAACGAGAACATAGCTTCGGTGAACCTTCCCTTGAGTTCGTATTGGGTGACACATTCGGAAGGAGGCAGCTGTGTATGGAGAGTGTCGGCCTCACCGTTGCAACACAAGTCCATGGGCGCTGACGTGTTGTTCTCGTATATAAACTTCAGCGAGGAGGCTTCTTTAAGTTCCGGATAGCGGTCGGTGGTCTTGAGCGTGACTGTTGCCACCTTGTCTTTCTCCGGCTCAAACACCATGCCGGAGAGGGTATAGCCCTGCTCTTCGTGGTCGGTAAGTATCGACCATGTGTGCCACCCCTCGGAGTGTTGCTCTATCGTGGGGCGATACTGTGCGGCAACCGACATGATGGGCACAAACCCAACCCCTCTCCCGCCAAACATCTTCTGCAGTGCGGAACGGAGGTCTGCCACCACTATGTCGCCCTCAATAAACGAATCACCCATGAAGGCGATGCGCACAGGACGGTTCATATTGTTTACGTTGTTCAACGCAGTGAAGAAGCGTTTCAGCCCCACGTGCCCGGGTGAATAGTCTTCGATATGTTTGCCCAGCGAGTCGGCACCCCTGACGGAATGCATCACATTGTATAATGAGTCGCGCAGTGCCAATGCCGCCGAGTCGATTTCCATTGCGCGGATAATGGAGTCGCGCAGTGCCGCCGAATCCACCTCCAAGGTGTCCGGCTCCTTGAGCTGGTTGCGCAGTGAGTCGAGCGACACCTCCGGCGCCTTCTCCCTCAGGTCCGAGAGCAGGTCCACCTTCTTTATCTCCCATCCAAACATCTCTTCCGGCAGATAATACATCCCGAAACTGATGCCGAGCGCAATCAACAAAAGGGCCAATAGTCTGCCGAAGTTGTTCTCTTTATCCATCTCTGTCTTCTCCTACGAGGGCGCAAAGCTACACAAAAACCCCCGAAGGAGCTATCACCCCTCCCTCCTCGTTTCAACATTAGCCATACGTTTCGCACCCAACATCGCCCGCCGGCACAAAAAGCGCGGGAAATGGAACGAGGTATTGTTACACGTAATAATTTCTCTTTATTCTATACAAAGCAGAAAGAACATCGGGTTTAGAAAGGTGGGATTAAGTTTTGATTAGTTCAAGGTTCAAGAGATACGCCTATATGGAGTAGAACACAAAACTAAAGAACCCGGTAGACTGGAAACTCATCTCGTTCGTTACCACTCTCAACAGTATCGCTATTTCCATTGTCGCCTTATTCGTGGCGTGCGGATAGTGCGTCCATGATGTCAAGGCTTTCCTCGTAGTCATTC
>CAVJCD010000186.1:0-2935 GCA_963648005.1 Tannerellaceae bacterium
CAATGGGGGATAGCTCTCGTAGGATACTCAGATAATCGATTGAGAGAGGTGCTCGGTTGCTTGTTGCGGCAATGGCATCAGAAGGGGCTGCT
Source organism: Tannerellaceae bacterium (assembly GCA_963648005.1). GTDB lineage: Bacteria > Bacteroidota > Bacteroidia > Bacteroidales > Tannerellaceae > Parabacteroides. The sequence goes on from CAVJCD010000186.1 coordinate 93, forward strand.
TTTTTTTGAGTGTTGTCGGGAAAGAGTAGAGACGTGAAGCCGTGAAGAAACACTCCGGCAGCGTTTTCTTGGATATACGAAAAGTCGTCGTTCAGCTTCTTTTGTTGTTGGGCACAACGCCTATAGAGTTGTTCCTTGTCAGAGAGTAGCTTCTCCAGAGGTGTCTGCGGTTTGTTTTGTGTCGGTTGTTGTATCTCCATTTTCGCTGTTACCATTCAAGGCTGCAATCACGATATTGAGAACGGTGTTGCAGATTTTTTGTTTGTTCGACATAATGAGTCCGATTAACAAGAGATAGAGCACGGCTACGAATGCAAAACCCGCTCCAATTGAGCCGAAAACGTCTCCCATAAAGAACCCTAATGCCAGGAAAATAAACAAGATGGCAAAGAATGCCAAAAACAATAGAATCAAGCCATACGAAAGGACGGCAATCAGATGCCCGCTCCTTTCGTATGTGCTTAGTTTCAGAAGTTCAAGCTTCAACTCTACGTAAGAAGAGATATCGTCTCTCAGCTCACGAAAGATTTCCCTCGAATTTTTTTCCATAGAATGGATTTACTCTGCTACGTTTGTTTCGTCTGCGGCTGCCACCTCGGCCTTGCTTTCTTTGTATTTGGCAATGGCGGAATTGAAGCCTTCTTTTACTTTGCCTACTACACCGTTAAGGTCATCCAACAACTGTTCTTTCTTGTCTGTGGCTGCCAAGTAACCAACGGCAACGCCAATTGCGGTCCCAACTACCAGGCCCAACAATAATTTAGAATCTACATTTTTCATATCCTTATATTTAAAGCGTCCGCAATGATAACGTGTTTCTTCGTAAGATAGTCTGTCTTTGGGGAAGGTTTTGTGTTAAATAAGGTTGTTGGTGCTATTTCTGCGTCTTGACTGCCACCCAATTGTTTTTCTCAGCATAGGAGAGGAAGCTTAGTGAGTTCCGTTCGCATTCGGCTTTGATGAAGGGGATGTCTTGTGTGTAGAACCCGCTCATAAAAAGCAGTGCTCCGGGCTTCATGCTTCTGGCGTAGTGCTGCATATCGTTTAGAAGGATGTTGCGGTTGATGTTGGCAAAGACTACATCAAATGTTCCGAAAGCCGGGATTTGTTCGGCGCCGCCCAATGCCAACTGTATGTCGTCGGTGTGGTTCAGATGGATGTTTTCGAGGGCATTGTTGTATGCCCATTCGTCGATGTCGATGCCAACCACCTTAGAGGCCTTCTTCATCTTGGCAAGGATGGCAAGCACAGCTGTTCCGCATCCCATATCAAGCATGTCCTTGCCCTCAAGGTCGAGCTTCAGCATTTCGCTAATCATCAGAAAGGTTGTTTCATGATTGCCTGTGCCGAAAGCCATCTTGGGGTCTATTATAATATTGAAAGCATAGCCGGGTTCCGGCTTGTGGAAAGAGGCGCGGATTATGCATTCGTTCCCGATGCGGATGGGCTTGAAATAGTTTTTCTCCCATTCCTCGTTCCAATCCTTGTTCTCGATAAGTTGCGGGGTGTAACGAATCCCGACATTATCTATCGGGAACTCTTTCAACTTGTTTGTCAAAGCCGTCTCGTCGTATAGCTGTTCGGAGATATATGCCAATATGCCGTCTTCGCTCTCCACGAAACTCTCGAAGCCTATTTCCCCCAGTTCGGCAGCCAACACATCATTGATGATGGATTTGTCTACGGGGAAATTGTATGTAAATCTCAGTTCGTAATAATTCATTGTTTTATGTGTTCAAAAAAGAGAGAGTCGGCACTTTGAGCAAAACAATCGATTGTTTTGATGAAAAGAGCCGACTCTTTTGATTTTTCTTTACTCTTTGACGGGGCGAATGCTGAAGCCTTTTGCCTTGTATTCGGTGGTCGACGTATTCACTTTTGATGACGAGAAAGTGAAGGCATAACCATAGCTGCAGTTGTTGTTGTTACCACCCCAGCTATTACCGTTCTTACTTGTTGGAGTGGCCAACCAATAGTAACCATTTGTTCCAACGCTTGCAATGTTGCCGTTATTGCGGTAACCAGCTGCCGGGAAGAATATGGTTGCATTTTTTGAGGAAGTGGTATAGAAATTCCATCCTTTGCCATCCTCCCATTTTCCATTGCCGGTGGTTGAAGATGAACCCCAACCTCGTGAACTTTCTATGAAAGAAGAACAAGAATTCGTGTTGGGAAGCTCGAATCCAACAGGTGAGGGGTCGTAGATTGTCTTGACTACATCGGTGCTACTATTACTGCCATTTCCCCGCCCGGCATAGTTTGCGCTCCATAGGTTGTAATAATTGTTGTCGCCTGATTGGCTGCTGTGCATCGTGGTTGGTTTGAGAATATAGTTCTTGATACACTCAGCGCCGGTTTCCAAATCGCTTGTCGAGGGATTGGAGGTAGAGGAATTGCCTGCGGCATCGTACCACGTTTTAGTAGTGTTCGATGTAGTCCCGTCGGAAGCGCAGAACGGGTCTTTGCGCCCCCATGAGTAGTAAGGACTATTGCCCTGTGCAGTGGTGACCACAGCTTCGGCTTGCTTTATGGTTATTGTCTGACTTTCGCCTTCGGAGGTGAACTTAACCAAGCAACTGCGTTCGGCATAATTTTGTGTGGATGCGTCGCACCAACCAAGGTTGACCGGCATAAAGTTGTACGAGCTACTACTGGAGGAGACGGTAATGGCGTTGCTTATGTCTTCGTCGGTCACCCAAATGTGCCACGACCAAAGTACGTTGCCGCTAGCGTCTTTGATGGCGATAACAGCGTTGCCTTGGCAGATGGTGCTCTTGTCTACCTTGAATGAAATGTTTCCGCCATTAGTTCCGGAATTGTATTTTATGTCTGTAACCAAATTC
>CAVJCD010000186.1:2945-4839 GCA_963648005.1 Tannerellaceae bacterium
CTGCCAAAGGAGTTCTGCCGAGGATGGTGTGCAATCCTTGTTGTTTGCAATATACGGGTCGGCGATGTTGTTGCCTGCATGGTTGATAAACGTAGAAAGGACTTTATTTTTGTATGAATTACCCCAACTACCGAAAATGTACGAAAGCCAATCTGTGGAGTGAGTATAAGCCTCGCTGTTTGTTGCAGAATTCTTTATTGCGTTGCCATAAACCAGCGGGAAGGAATAGTAGCCCGGTGCACCAACAACGTAGCAGTTGGCAGTGTTCTCGTTTGTACTCCCGCCATTGGTTTGGTTGGCAAGGTTGTAAGGGCTGCTCAAAGAGCCTTGTACGGTGGCTGCCTGTAGCGCTGCGGTATGAGTGTTGTCGCTCGTAGCAGTCTGGGCAACAACCGTTGCATCGTAGGACGTTGCCGAGGTCCCTCCTTCACCCGAGGTGGTGAGAGAGAGCCAATCGGGCTGGTCGGTAGTCCATACATTGCCTCCGTCTACCGAATACTCAGTGGTCCAAGCAACGGCTTCTTGTGTGCCGTTAGTGCGGCTTTTGTAGCTGGTTACGGCATATTGCTGCGTACCGCCGGTGTAATCATAGTCTGCCGACGGGGTGGTGACTAATAATGTGTACGTCCAGTTTATGCTGGATGTGGAGATTTTGTAAGTAACAATCTTGCCCATGGGCCAATCTTGTCCTTTGATGTCGGCAGTAAGAGTGCGGTCTGTGCCCGAATTGTCGGTAAACACCATCTCAAACGTTGCCCCTTCGGGAAGAGTCTGCGGAATCATCATGAAGGTCTGGGCATCGGTTGTGAGAGCTTCGCCCGCTGTTCCCGTAGTGGCTTTATTCAATGTCTGCGAGAAAGAGGCGGGAGTGTCCATAGTCCACGACTGCGTTGCCAAATCGTAAACACCCTTGGAATAGACGTTCTTCAAACTGATGCTTTTTATTGTGCCGGCTTGCATATCGTTGCCACACACAAACCTTACGGCTGTCATTGCGTGGTTGAAAGTAAGCGGGAGGGAGGCGTTGTAGTTACCCTTCAGCTCCTTGGTGTCTGCCACGAGGAGGTCTTCTTGCTGAGCCACGTCGCTCGGGACTGTGACAGTTAGGGCTGGAGCGCCTGTCTGGTCTTTGCCTGAAAACTCATAACACGAGTTCCCTTTTGGTGCATATGCAAAGAATCTCATATTGTAGGAAGCACCGGGCCAATAGTAAGTGATAGGGGTCTCGTAGCTACCTCCGCCGGAACGGCTTACCGTGACGTCGTGGATATAAGGCTGCAAACTATTGCTCCATGAATCGGTGTAGCAAAAGGCTGTAAGACCAAAGCTGTCATACATGCTGCCTGTTGCAATGGTAGCAGCACGGGTGGCAACGCTGCCATCGGTCTTAGGAATGTCGAAGCCATCGGTGTAGATTGTATGTAAGTAAAGCGCACTCTTCCCGTCTGTAATCTGCAACATGGTATCTCGTGGAGTGTCTGTGGAAGAATCCTCAAACTGTGCCCCTGTGGAACTTACATCCACGCTGAACGACATCTGCAAGGTGCTGTCGGGCTGTTCCATCTCATTCTCGCAAGAATAAAGGCATAAGCTACTTGCGATAATTACTAAAAACAAAAAATGGTAAGGTTTCATTGCTTTAAATTTATATACACCAATATCGCTATCAGTCTCTGATGAATCCATAATCACTTACGAGTGATGCATGACGCTACCCTGCTGGTAACTTAGGGTGCAAAGGTAAGCGGATTCCGATAAAACTCTGTTGCAAAAATACTTTTTTGTTTAATTATATCTGTGCATATATGTTTTTGGGGTGTTTTGCCATGGTGGATTTTACGTCAACAAGACCTTGCCCGGGGAAAGATATATCCTTTGCAAGAGAAAGACGGGA
>CAVJCD010000187.1:0-4805 GCA_963648005.1 Tannerellaceae bacterium
GTATAGAACAAGAACATGTGGAAATCTGCGCCTGGCAGACGAAGGTCTGGTGGTTACCCTGGCAGGATGGGTGCAGAGAACTCGTAAGATGGGCGGAATGACGTTCGTAGACCTCCGCGACAGGTATGGCATAACGCAATTGGTATTCAACCAGGAGGTGGATGCCGCTTTGTGTGAGAAAGCAAACAAATTGGGACGTGAGTATGTTATTCAAGTGACGGGCACCGTGAGAGAACGTTCCAACAAAAACAAGAATATTCCTACCGGCGATATCGAACTCATCGTTTCTACTCTGAATATATTGAATGAGGCAATCACGCCTCCCTTTACAATAGAGGACGACACCGACGGTGGCGACGACCTCAGAATGAAGTATCGCTACCTTGACCTCCGTCGTACTGCTGTGCGCAAGAACCTTGAGCTGCGCCACCGCATGGCTTTCGAGGTCCGCAGCTACCTTGACAAACAGGGATTCCTGGAGGTTGAAACACCGGTATTGGTCAACTCCACTCCCGAAGGAGCACGCGACTTTGTGGTCCCCTCGCGAATGAATCCCGGGCAGTTTTATGCCTTGCCGCAGTCGCCCCAGACCTTGAAACAGCTGTTGATGGTCTCGGGCTTCGACCGTTACTTCCAAATAGTGAAATGCTTCCGCGATGAAGACCTGCGTGCCGACCGTCAGCCGGAGTTCACGCAGATAGACTGCGAGATGAGCTTCGTTGAGCAGGAGGATATATTGAATCTCTTTGAGGGGATGGCCAAACACCTGTTCAAGGTGATTCGTGGCATCGATATAAAAGAGCCCTTCCTCAGGATGAGTTGGCACGACGCCATGAAATACTACGGCAGCGACAAACCCGACCTGCGTTTCGGTATGAAGTTCGTTGAACTGATGGATATCATGAAGGGTCAGGGTTTCTCTGTCTTCGACGACGCAGCCTACATCGGCGGAATATGTGCCGAAGGAGCAGCCACCTATACCCGTAAGCAGCTGGATGCTTTGACCGAGTTTGTTAAGCGTCCGCAGGTGGGAGCAAAGGGAATGGTTTATGCCCGCATAGAATCCGACGGTAATGTGAAGTCGAGCGTGGATAAATTCTATCCGCAGGATGTGCTCCAGAAGATGAAGGAGGCCTTCGGCGCCAAGCCCGGTGATTTGATTCTGATTCTCTCGGGAAGCGATGCGATGAAGACACGCAAACAACTCTGCGAACTGCGCCTCGAGGTGGCAAGCCAGCTGGGGTTGCGTGACAAGGATAAGTTTGCTCCTCTTTGGGTTGTGGATTTCCCGCTGTTTGAGTGGAGCGAAGAAGACAACCGCTACTACGCCATGCACCATCCTTTCACCTCGCCTAAACCTGAAGATATTCCGCTCCTGGACACAGACCCCGGGGCTGTGCGTGCCAACGCATACGATATGGTTATCAATGGAGTGGAAGTTGGTGGCGGCTCCATCCGTATACACGACAGTAAGCTGCAGGATAAGATGTTTCGTTTGCTGGGATTCACGGAAGAGAGAGCACAGTCTCAGTTTGGCTTCCTGATGAACGCCTTCAAATATGGCGCACCTCCCCACGGAGGATTGGCCTATGGTCTCGACCGTTGGGTGTCTCTGTTTGCCGGTCTAGATTCAATCCGCGATTGTATTGCATTCCCGAAGAACAATTCAGGTCGCGACGTGATGCTCGACGCTCCGTCGGTGCTCGAGGACTCGCAGTTGGATGAGTTGTGCCTTGTGGTGAAAGAAAAAGAAAGCCACTGATGATTCTGATAAAGGATATAATTGGTGAACTGGAAAAGTACGCCCCATTGTCGTTTCAGGATGATTTCGACAATGCAGGTCTGCAAGTGGGTGATAAAAACAGACCTGCTACGGGCGTACTTCTTTGCTTGGACGTTACCGAGGAGGTTTTGGAAGAGGCGCATGAGAAGGGATGCAACCTCATTGTCTCACACCACCCTTTGGCCTTTAGGGCTTTCAAGTCGCTGACGGGTTCCACCTACGTTGAACGTTGCATGATGAAGGCATGTAAGTGGGATTTGACCGTTTATTCCGCCCACACAAACCTGGATAATGCCCTGGGAGGTGTGAACTTCCGTTTGGCGGAGCTGATAGGTCTGAGGGATGTGCGTGTGCTGAGTCCCAAAGACGAAAATCCCTCGGCAGGCTCGGGTGCAGTGGGAGTGTTGCCTGCGGATGAAGACGACCTGTCGTTTCTTCTGAGGATAAAGGCGCTGTTTAAAGTCGATTGCGTAAAACATTCCGCTCTTACCGGCAGAAAGATTCGTAAGGTGGCGCTGTGTGGCGGCAGCGGTGCTTTTCTGGTGAAAGACGCGATTGCCGCGGGCGCGGATGTGTTTATCACCGGTGAAGCAAAATATAATGATTTCTATGATGTGGAGGACCATATACTGCTTGCCGTGATAGGTCACTATGAATCCGAAGTCTGTACAAAAGATATTTTTTGTAATATAATATCGGAAAAGTTTCCTACTTTTGCCGTATATTTTTCGAACGTTAATTTAAACCCGGTAAAATATTTATAGAATGGCTACAGATAAACAATCAGCTGAAAAAGAGTATACAGTTGAAGAAAAGCTTTCTACGCTTTATCAGCTTCAGACGATGATGACTGAAATTGATAAAATCAAGACCCTCCGTGGAGAGCTCCCTCTGGAAGTTAAGGATTTGGAAGACGAGATAGAAGGATTGGGGACGCGCCTTGAGAACTATAAGTCGGAGATAAAAGGTTACGAAAATGCCGTTGCTGAACAGAAGCATAAAATTGCGGAATCCACTAAACTGATTGAAAAATACAAGACGCAGCTGGATAATGTGCGCAACAATCGTGAATTTGATAATCTATCGAAGGAAATAGAGTATCAAGGGCTTGAAATAGAGTTTGCGGAAAAGAAGATTCGCGAGTTGGGTGAGTCGATAGCCCAAAAGAAGGAAGATGTTGTTGCGCTTTCAGAAAACTTGGAGGGCCGTAAAGCAGACCTCGTTCAGAAAAGGGACGAGTTGGCGGAGATTGTTGCCGAAACCAAGCAGGAAGAAGAGAAATTGCGCGAGAAGGCCTTGAAGCTCGAGGCTGCTGTTGAGCCCCGCTTGCTTGCAGCATTCAAACGTATCCGCAAAGGTGCTCGCAACGGTTTGGCCATTGTATATATCCAGCGCGATGCCTGCGGAGGTTGTTTCAACAAAATTCCGCCTCAGAGGCAGTTGGATATCAAGTTGCACAAAAAGATAATTGTCTGCGAGTATTGCGGACGTATCATGATAGACCCGGAGCTTGCGGGGGTTGAAGAGTAAAAACTGATACAGATTAAATAATGACTAATGGCTTTGGCTGAATGATGAATATTTGGCCAGAGCCATGGTTTTATTATGTCGGATGAAAGATAGGGTTCGTGCATATATAGAGAAACAGCATCTGCTGTCGCCCTCTGACCTTGTGCTGGTAGGCTTAAGTGGCGGGGCTGATTCGGTGGCTTTGCTTGCGCTGCTTGCGCAGCTGGGCTACAGGTGTATTGCTCTCCATTGTAATTTTCATCTGCGTGGCGAAGAATCCCATCGCGATGAACTCTTTGCCGAAGACATGGCCTTTAGGTTGCATGTTCCCTTCCATAAAAAAGAGTTCGACACAACAGCCTATGCCCTTGAGCATCATCTTTCCATTGAAATGGCGGCACGCGAGTTGCGCTACGCCTGGTTTGAAGAGATGCGGCAGCATTTCAGAGCTCAAGTCATAGCGGTTGCGCATCACAGGGACGACAGCGTGGAAACACTGCTGATGAATCTGCTTCGTGGCTCCGGGCTTCGTGGGCTTGTAGGCATTCGCCCTAAAAACGGATATGTGGTACGCCCATTGCTGGCGGTCTCTCGTAAGGAGATTCTGGAATGGCTGAGAGAACAACAGCTTCAGTATGTGGTTGACAGTACCAATCTCTCCGACATGTATACACGCAATTTTATTCGTCTCAGGGTGTTGCCTCTGTTGGAGAAACTGAATCCTTCAGCCCCTGAGGCGATAGAGCGCACCTCCAATCATTTGGCAGAGGCGGAAGCGATATATTCCTTCGTGGTGGAAAAAGCCCGAAAGGAACTGATGGATGCCGCCCGTAGGATTTCTATCGCCCATTTGCTTCGCTATCCATCGCCTGCAACGATTCTTTATGAGCTACTCAAGCCCTACGGTTTTTCTCCACGGATTGCTGAAGAGGTGTTTAATTCGTTGGAGAAAGAATCGGGGAAATTGTTCTATTCCCCGGATTATTGCTTGCTCAAAGACAGAGAATATCTATGGCTGGAGGCTATAGAGCAAAAGACGACCGAGGAGGAATATACATTGACAGAGGCAGATGTTTTGAAGGGCGTTTGGCATGGCCCCATAAGTCTTTCTATCTCCAAAACTGTCATCGTAAAGGATTTTTCTTTCCAAAAAGACAAGACGGTTGCCTATTTCGATTACGGCAAACTGTCTTTCCCCTTGACGCTTCGGAAGTGGAAGGACGGAGATGGTTTTGTTCCTTTTGGAATGAGAGGCCGTAAGAAATTGAGCGATTATTTCTCTGACCGCAAGTTCAGCCGTATTGAAAAATCGCGGACGTGGCTTCTCTGTAGCGGCGAAGATATCATATGGATTGTTGGGGAACGTTCCGACAACCGTTTCCGTTTGGACGAAACTTCTACGAACGCACTGATTGTAAAAAAAAGTGACGGGCAATGATATAAAAAATAAAAATCTTCATACATTTGCGGACACTTACTCCGCAGATGTGTTGTTGATGGTTCTCAACTAAAC
>CAVJCD010000188.1:0-4713 GCA_963648005.1 Tannerellaceae bacterium
ATTCTATATCGTATGGGAGGGATGTGTGCCTTATATGCAGGTGGAAGAAAATGAACGTATGAAATTCACTGCCATATCCACCATTATCATTCTGGCTACGCCGGCGATAATCGGATTTATGTTGTTTATGTTGATGCCGGGATTACGTGTCTGATACGAGAAAGATGAAGGAGAAGATTAGCAATAATATACAGATAAAGAACAAGCGGGCGACATTCGATTACGAGCTGCTCGACACGTTCACTGCCGGAATTGTGCTTACCGGGACGGAGATTAAATCCATCCGACAAGGAAAAGCCAGTCTGGTTGATACGTTTTGTATCATGGAAAAAGGCGAGTTGTGGGTAAAGAATATGTATATAGCGGAGTATTTCTATGGTACGTATAACAATCATTCCACCCGGCGCGACCGCAAATTGCTGCTTACCAAAAGGGAACTGCGTAAGATTGACAGCGCTGCCCGTAATAGCGGTTTTACCATCATCCCCACCCGTATGTTTATCAATGAAAAGGGATTGGCAAAAGTTGTTGTAGCCATAGCCAAAGGCAAGAAGGAATACGACAAACGCGATTCCATCAAGGCTCGTGACGACAAGCGTGAGATGGACCGGGCTTTTAAACGGTAAGACGGGCATCCTTACTATTCTTTTAATGGAGAAGACAAACCAATGAACAAGGAAACATTTATACGCTCCTTGCAGGAACGTATCTTGATACTGGATGGTGGTATGGGTACCATGATTCAGAGTTTCAAACTGACGGAACAAGACTATAGAGGCGAACGCTTCGCAGATTTTCCGGGTCAACTCAGAGGAAACAATGATTTGTTGTGCATCATTCGTCCCGATGTGATTAAGTCGATACACCGGCAGTATCTGGATGCCGGGGTGGATATCTTTGCCACAAACTCCTTCAACGCAAACGCCATTTCGATGGACGACTATGCCATGTCGGAATATGTGCGTGAGATTAACCTCGCTGCCGGAAAGCTTGCAAGGGAGGTGGCTGACGAGTTTATGAGGGAAAATCCCTCTCGTATGATTTTTGTGGCAGGTTCGGTTGGTCCAACCAACAAGACGGCATCCATGAGTCCCGACGTAAACAATCCGGCTTATCGTGCGGTGACCTATAGGAATTTGTATAAAGCGTATAAAGAGCAAGTGGAGGCATTGGTTGACGGAGGGGTGGACATTATCCTTTTCGAAACCACCTTCGACACGCTTAACGTGAAGGCAGGCTTGGAGGCAACCGAAACTGTTTTGAGGGAGAAGGGAAAGGACTTGCCCATAATGTTGTCGCTTACGCTCTCTGCTCAGGGCGGACGTACTCTCTCGGGTCAGACCTTGGAGGCTTGTCTGGCTTCGGTTCAACACATCAACTTGGTTAGCATCGGTCTTAACTGCTCTTTCGGGGCAGAAGATATGAAGCCATACCTTGCTGACTTGGCCCGACGTGCTCCATATTATATAAGTGCATATCCAAATGCCGGCTTGCCCAATACCTTTGGCACCTATGACGAGACGCCTGAGAAGATGGCCTATCATGTGAAGCCGTTCGTGGAAGAGGGGCTGGTGAACATACTTGGCGGCTGTTGCGGCACAACACCTGCCCATATTGCCCGTTATCCGGAGTTGGTGAAAGGGGCAAAGCCGCACGTGCCCGTGGCAAAGCCCGACTGCTTGTGGCTGTCGGGTCTCGAGTTGCTGGAAATACCCACCCATTCCGATTGCCGGTTTGTTACCATAGGAGAGCGTTGCAATGTTGCCGGTTCACGCAAGTTTTTGCGCCTGATTAAGGAAGGAAACTACGAGGAGGCTTTGGCAATTGCCCGCAAACAAGTGGAAGACGGGGCACAGGTCATCGATATCAATATGGACGACGGCATGCTGGATGCCACCAAGGAGATGACCACCTTTCTCAACCTTATTGCCTCGGAGCCGGATATTGCCCGTGTGCCGATTATGATTGATTCTTCCCGCTGGCAGGTGATTGAAGAGGGGCTGATGTGTGTGCAGGGTAAGAGCATTGTCAATTCCATCTCATTGAAAGAAGGCGAAGAGGTTTTTCTTAAGCATGCCACCCGTATCAAGCAGTTGGGGGCAGCCGTTGTTGTCATGGCTTTCGACGAGAGGGGCCAGGCGGATACCTTTGAACGCAAGACGGAGGTATGTGGCCGTGCCTATCGTCTGCTTCGCGAGAAGGCGGGTTTCAACCCGAATGATATAATTTTCGACCCTAACGTGCTGGCAATAGCCACCGGAATTGAGGAGCATGACGGCTATGCACTCGACTTTATCCGTGCCGTTGAGTGGATAAAGCAGAACCTGCCGGGGGCTAAGGTGAGCGGGGGTATAAGCAACCTCTCGTTCTCGTTCCGCGGCAACAACTATGTGCGTGAGGCGATGCATGCCGTATTTCTCTATCATGCCATCCGAAAGGGATTGGATATGGGGATAGTGAACCCGGCATCCACTGTGTTGTATGAAGACATAGACACAGAGTTTAGAGGTTTGTTGGAGGACGTGATACTATGCCGCCGACCCGGCGCTGCCGAGGAACTCATACAATGGACAACCTGTAACGGACAACAGCCCACAGGAGGCAGGAACGAAACAAACAACAGAGGGGAGACTAGAGGACTGTCGGTTGAAGAACGCTTGGAGAACGCCTTGATACGTGGCATCGGCGAGCATTTGGAGGAAGACCTGAAGGAAGCTCTACAGAAATATCCGCGACCGGTAGATATAATAGAAGGTCCGTTGATGAGCGGCATGAACAAGGTGGGAGAGTTGTTTGGCGCGGGAAAGATGTTCCTCCCGCAGGTGGTGAAGACTGCCCGCACCATGAAGAAGGCGGTGGCCATCCTTCAGCCGGCCATTGAGGCGGAGAACGTTGCCTCGGGCGTGACCTCGGCGGGGAAGGTGCTTTTCGCAACGGTGAAAGGCGATGTGCACGATATAGGCAAGAATATTGTGTCGATAGTCCTTGCCTGCAACAACTACGAGGTGATTGACCTTGGCGTGATGGTGCCTGCCGAGAAGATTGTGGAGACTGCCATAAGGGAGAAGCCCGACTTGGTATGTCTCTCCGGACTAATAACGCCCTCATTGGAAGAGATGGTGCACGTTACCGACGAGATGCAGAAGGCGGGGCTTGCCATCCCCATTATGGTTGGCGGTGCAACCACTTCGAAACAACATACCGCAATAAAGATTGCCCCTCACTACGACTACCCGGTGATACACGTGCTTGATGCCTCGCAGAACCCCCTGATTGCTGCCAAACTGCTGAATCCGGATACCCGCGATGAATACATTGAGAGCCTGAACCGGGAATACGAGACCTTGCGCATTTCCTCACAGCAGAAGAATACGCCGTTGGTCTCTCTTGGCGAAGCCCGCCGCCATCCGCAATGTATTGATTGGAAAACCTGGCAGCCCACAACGCCCAAGAACCCCGGCGTGCATGTAGTGCCATGTATCCCGATAGACGAAATCATACCCTACATAAACTGGACCTACTTCTTCACGGCATGGAAACTGAATGGAAAGTATACGGGCATAGCCAATCTGCACGGCTGCGACTCTTGTCGCGCCCAATGGCTGGCAAGCTTCCCCGAGGAAGAACGAGCCAAGGCCGCCGAGGCCATGCAGCTGCATAAAGATGCCGTTTGCATGCTTAACCGATTGGTGGAGATGAAGGCTGAGTATTGCAAGGCCATCTACGGCTTCTTCCCTGCCAACAGTGATGGCGATAATATCCGTATGGGAGGTGCTGTGCTCCCCCTCTTGCGTCAGCAAACAAAGAACGGGGAGGATGTCTATAAGTCGCTTGCCGATTATGTCATGCCTCTTTCCGAAGGGCGGGAGGATTATGTCGGTGCGTTTGTCGTGACGGCTGGCATAGGTGTTGAGGCTCTTCTCAAGCGGATGAAGGACGAGGGCGATACGTATGGCGCAGTGCTCCTGCAGACATTGACAGACCGCCTGGCGGAAGCTCTCTCGGAATACCTGCACGAGAAGGTCCGCAAGGAATATTGGGGCTATGCTCCGGGCGAGTCGCTCACCCTGGCAGAGCTTTTTAAAGCACAATATCAGGGTATACGCCCGGCAGTGGGCTATCCCTCGTTGCCCGACCAACGCATGATGGAGCCGCTGAACCAACTGCTGGATATGTCGCAGATTGGCGTGAAACTGACGGAGAATGGCGCCATGTATCCTACTGCCTCGATAAGCGGCATATATATAGCCCATCCGGATGCGCAGTATTTCATGATTGGAGAGATAGATGAAGAGCAAATGAAGGATTATGCCCTTCGCCGTAACCTCTCGGAAGCGGAGGTGAAGAAGCTTCTGAACAAAAATATTTAGCCTCCCTCTTTTGCCGGGAAAATTAGAATGTGATATCACATTGGGAAAAATCCGTTTCGCCGGGAAATGAGGAAAAACACGAAAGAGCCGATTGTTTTCATCAAAAGAGTCGGCTCTTCGGTTTCCGGGACATATATATCTTTTCGTTGAAACATATATATCTTCGGGAATAGATGCCGGTACTCTGAAAGACTTGTCACTATCCTTAAAAGATATTTTTTTGCCCCCCCCCATTTCTTCTTCTTGTTATTTTCTTCCTTGTGGTAAGAGTCTGTTCTTTGCCATCTGTTTTGCTTAGATTTTCAGATGGATTTACAGCCATATGGGAGGTAGTGGATATTGG
>CAVJCD010000189.1:0-4710 GCA_963648005.1 Tannerellaceae bacterium
AATAAAAGGAGCCACAGCGCAATTAGGCTTTTCGATGCTCTTTCGCCCTGGGACAATCGGCGGCGATTTCCAAAGACATATATATCTTTTGCCCGAAACATATATATGTCCGCTCTGGGGTTATTCGAATAATTCGCCCGATTTATACGAATAAATTGGCGGATTTATTCGTATAACCTCCAACACGGGTATTGACAGTTTTGCTCGAAGCTATCAATAGAAATTCTTACGAAGTACGAACCTTTTGTCCGAAAGGGACGACCCTTTTGTTTTTCGCTCCTCGTTTCATCAGCATTCCAATACCGTTCGAACACAAAAAAGGCTGCGCCTATTCGACGCAGCCCCTTCTTATTCTAAGACGAATCTTTTACTTGTCGTCTTTATCCATTTCGTTGAAATCAACAACAGTCTTACGATTGGCCATGATGCGGTCGAACTCATCCTTAGCACCAACAACCAATTTGTCGAACTCTCTCTGACCTGTTCCGGCAGGAATCAAATGACCGCAGATAACGTTTTCTTTCAGACCTTCCAAACGGTCTACCTTACCGTTAATAGCAGCTTCGTTCAACACCTTCGTTGTCTCCTGGAATGACGCAGCCGACATAAAGCTGCTCGTCTGCAATGCTGCACGCGTAATACCCTGAAGAATCTGATTGGCAGTAGCAGGAACCGCATCACGAACCTGAACAAGCTTCAAGTCGCGACGTTTCAACATACTGTTCTCATCCCTCAATTTACGGGCAGTCACAATCTGACCACTTGCGAGCGTCTGCGAGTCACCGGCATTGGTAACCACCTTCTTACCCCAAATACGGTCATTCTCTTCCATTACATCCAACTTGTCGACAACCTGTTGTTCCAAGAAACGAGTATCACCCGGGTCAACCACTTCTACCTTACGCATCATCTGACGGACGATAACCTCGAAGTGTTTGTCATTGATTTTCACACCCTGCAAACGATAAACGTCTTGTACTTCGTTCACGATATATTCCTGAACAGCCGTCGGACCTTTTATCGCAAGTATGTCTGCCGGGGTAATTGCACCATCCGACAACGGCATACCGGCACGGATATAGTCGTTTTCCTGAACCAAAAGTTGTTTTGACAGAGGCACCATATACTTTTTAACCTCACCCAACTTAGAAGTTACGGTAATCTCACGGTTACCACGCTTAATCTTTCCAAACCCAACTTCACCGTCAATTTCAGAAACGACAGCCGGGTTAGACGGGTTACGCGCTTCGAACAACTCTGTTACACGAGGAAGACCACCGGTGATATCACCAGCCTTACCAACAGCACGCGGAATCTTAACAAGAACCTCACCTGCTTTAACCAAGTCGCCCTCTTCTTTGATTACGTGAGCGCCCAATGGCAATGAATAGTTCTTCAAGTTGTTACCCTCATCATCTACGATATGGGCAACCGGAGCCTTCGTCTTGTCTTTCGGCTCGATGATAATCTTTTCCTTCAAGCCCGTAGTCTCATCGCTCTCTACCTTATAAGTAACGCCTTCTTCTACGTTCTCAAATTCAATCTTACCGGAAATTTCCGACACGATAACGGCATTGAACGGGTCCCATTCGATGATTACATCACCCTTGCTAACCTTGTCGCCATTATTGAAGAACAGCTTAGAGCCATAAGGGATATTATGAGTCAAAAGTACAATCTTCGTATTCGGGTCAACGATACGCATCTCAGCCAAACGACTCACAACAACATGATATTTCTTTTCCGAAGAATCAACATCAGCCTCTACGGCACGAAGCTCTTCTATTTCCAAAATACCATCATACTTGGATGTGATATTGTTTTCCGTTGCGATGTTCGAAGCGATACCACCGACGTGGAATGTACGCAACGTAAGCTGAGTACCAGGCTCTCCGATAGACTGTGCAGCAATAACTCCAACAACCTCTCCTTTCTGAACCATTTGACCTGTTGCCAGGTTACGACCATAACACTTCGCACAAACACCCTTCTTCGACTCGCAAGTAAGCACCGAACGAATCTCCACACTCTCGATAGGAGAATCCTGAATTATTTTAGCTGCATCCTCACGAATTTCGTCACCGGCTGATACAATCAATTCTCCGGTCAACGGATGATAAATATCATGTACCGACACACGTCCAAGAATACGTTCATACAGAGAAGCTATCACTTCTTCGTTATTCTTCAACTCCGTACAAACCAAACCACGCAATGTTCCGCAGTCTTCTTCATTAATAATCACATCGTGCGATACGTCCACCAAACGGCGGGTAAGATAACCGGCATCAGCAGTCTTCAAGGCAGTATCGGCCAAACCCTTACGAGCACCGTGAGTGGAGATGAAGTACTCCAGCACTGACAAACCTTCCTTAAAGTTGGAAAGAATAGGGTTCTCGATAATCTGACCACCTTCAGCACCACTCTTCTGCGGCTTGGCCATCAAACCACGCATACCGGACAACTGACGAATCTGTTCCTTAGAACCACGGGCTCCGGAATCCATCATCATGTATACGGAGTTGAATCCATCGTTATCCGCAGTAAGTTGCTTTATCAAGATATCCGATAACTTGCTGTTAACATGAGTCCAAGTGTCAATAATTTGGTTGTAACGTTCGTTGTAGGTAATGAAACCCATATTATAGTTGGCCAAAATCTGCTCAACTGCCTCATAACCTTCTTTAACCAAGTCATCTTTCTCAGGCGGAATAAGCACGTCTGCCAAATTGAATGACAAACCGCCCCTAAATGCCATATAGTATCCCAAGTTCTTGATATCGTCCAAGAACTGCGCTGTACGAGCAACACCGCAAATCTTGATTACCTTACCAATTATATCACGAAGGGCCTTCTTCCCTAACACTTCATTTATATAACCAACTTCAAAGGGAACATACTCGTTCACCATCAAACGGCCGACAGAAGTCTCAATCATTTTCCTTACCAACTTACCGTCTTCTTCTACGTTGTCAACGTAAACCTTAATTGGAGCATGTATGTCTACCTTCTTTTCATTGTATGCAATAGTAGCCTCTTCTGCACCATAGAATACAAGACCCTCGCCCAATGTGCCTTTGCGTAGTTTTGTAATATAATACAACCCAAGCACCATATCTTGAGAAGGGACGGTTATAGGCGCACCATTTGCCGGGTTCAGAATGTTATGAGAAGCAAGCATCAACATCTGAGCTTCCAACACAGCCTCATTTCCCAAAGGCAAATGAACAGCCATCTGGTCACCATCAAAGTCAGCATTAAATGCCGTACAAGCCAATGGGTGCAACTGAATGGCCTTGCCTTCAATCAATTTAGGTTGGAATGCCTGAATACCCAAACGATGCAGTGTCGGTGCACGGTTCAGCAACACCGGATGACCTTTCATTACATATTCCAAAATATCCCAAACAACCGGTTCCTTACGGTCTACAATCTTCTTGGCTGATTTAACCGTTTTAACGATGCCTCGTTCAATCAATTTACGAATAACGAAAGGCTTATAAAGTTCGGCAGCCATATTCTTCGGCAGACCGCACTCATGCATTTTTAACTCCGGACCAACGACAATAACCGAACGGGCAGAATAGTCAACACGTTTACCCAACAAGTTCTGACGGAAACGTCCTTGTTTACCTTTCAAGCTATCAGACAGTGACTTCAATGGACGATTGGCATCTGTCTTAACAGCACTCGATTTACGAGAGTTGTCAAACAAAGAGTCCACAGCCTCCTGAAGCATACGTTTTTCATTACGCAAGATTACTTCCGGAGCCTTAATGTCGATTAGTCGTTTCAGACGATTGTTACGAATAATAACACGACGATACAAATCGTTCAAATCGGAAGTTGCAAAACGTCCGCCATCCAATGGAACCAACGGTCGCAATTCCGGCGGAATAACAGGCACAACCTTCACAATCATCCACTCCGGCTTATTACGTCCTTTGGATGCCCTGAAAGATTCAACCACCTGTAAACGCTTTAATGCTTCATTTTTACGTTGCTGCGAACCATCTGAACTTGCCTTGTCGCGAAGTTCGTATGAGAGTTTATCCAAATCCAAACGTGCCAACAAATCATAAACGGCCTCAGCACCAATCTTTGCAATGAACTTGTTCGGGTCTGTATCCTCCAACATCTGATTTTCCTTTGGCAGCTCGTCCAAAATTTTCAAATACTCTTCCTCTGAAAGCAAATCCAAAGCAGCCACAGTCTCTACACATCCCGGCTGAATAACCACGTAACGTTCGTAGTAAATTATAGAATCCAACCTCTTGGTAGGCAAGCCTAACAAATAACCGATTTTATTGGGCAGAGAGCGGAAATACCAAATATGAGCGACCGGAACTACCAACTGAATGTGTCCCATACGTTCACGACGCACTTTCTTCTCGGTAACTTCTACTCCACAACGGTCGCAGACAATTCCCTTATAACGAATGCGTTTGTATTTTCCACAATGACACTCATAGTCTTTAACCGGACCGAAAATACGCTCACAGAAAAGCCCATCCCGCTCTGGCTTATACGTACGATAGTTGATTGTTTCAGGTTTAAGCACCTCACCACTGGAGTTTTCAAGAATCTCTTCAGGAGAAGCCAACCCGATAGTTATTTTCGAAAAGTTACTCTTTATCTTGTTTTCTTTTCTAAAAGCCATATTGTTTATTTATAAAGAGTTATCTATAAATGAGCAGATAAGTTCTACAT
>CAVJCD010000190.1:0-740 GCA_963648005.1 Tannerellaceae bacterium
CAAAATCACCTTCTTCCCTTCGGCTTGCGGAAAGATTGTTTGCGAGAGTTGTTCAATCTGCTCCTTCGGACTGGTGATGTCGATTACCCAAAGAACGATAGATGCCTGGCGGAGCTTTTGGAAGGTGCGCTCAATGCCCATACTCTCAATCTTGTCGCTCGTCTCGCGGATGCCTGCCGTGTCGATAAACCTAAAGGTGATGCCCGAGAGATTGATTGTGTCTTCAATAACGTCGCGGGTGGTGCCATGGATGTCGGAGACGATGGCGCGCTCTTCGCCCACCAATTGGTTGAGCAAGGTGGACTTCCCGGCATTTGTCTCGCCAATGATTGCCACGGGGATACCGTTCTTGATGGCATTGCCCACGCTGAACGAGTCTGTAAGATGGTGTAACAGCTGTTCGATGTCAGTTGCCAGCTGTTTCAATCTGCTACGGTCGGCAAATTCCACATCCTCTTCGCTGAAGTCGAGCTCCAACTCAATCAAGGATACGAAATCAAGCAACTTGTTGCGCAGGTCCGTCAGTTCGCGACTGAAACCGCCGCGCATTTGGCTTACCGCCAGTTTGTGCATATTTACCGAGGTGGAAGCAATAAGGTCCGCCACCGCTTCTGCCTGGCTGAGGTCCATCTTTCCGTTCAAGAAGGCTCGCTGCGTATACTCTCCGGGGAGGGCCGTGCGGCATCCCTTTTCCACCAACAATTGCAGTATCTGCTGCTGGATGTAAATGGAGCCGTGGC
>CAVJCD010000190.1:750-4703 GCA_963648005.1 Tannerellaceae bacterium
ACGGTGTCTTCCCCTGTGAAGGAATGAGGAGCGCGGAAGAGAGCAACAATCACGTTGTCGATAAGCTCTTCCCCGCGAAGGATACTGCCGTAACTCAGAGTGTAGGCCTTCTGGTCATGGAACGTCTTCCCCGGGGTAATAGGGGTGAAGATGGTGCTGCAAATGTCAACGGCCTTTTCTCCCGACACGCGGATGACAGCAATCCCTCCAACACCGGGGGCTGTAGATACTGCACAGATAGTATCCCCGTCAAGCATCTTTTATATGGTGATTAGTTCGTACTCCTGTGTGCCAAGCCCAATCTTCTCGGCATGCTCCAATCCCGCTTGCCAATTGGTGTCGGGGTGAATCATGTGGAACTTGTCTTCTCCCTCAAGGTGTTCGTGTGGATGTCCTTCCGACAGTATATTGTTTCCTTGGATAAGCGGAGCATTGATAACCATATCGGCGCATGCTCTGTCCAGTGCAACGGGGTCGAAAGATGCAGCAATACCGAGGTTAGGAACGATGGCTGCATCGTTGTGGTTCCAGCAGTCGCACTCTGGCGATACGTCCATGATAAAGCTGATATGGAAGTTGGGCTTGTCGAGCAACACAGCCTTCGAATATTCGGCAATCTTGCAGTTGAGGCGTTCGGAGGTGTCCCACGAAGCCAATACGGCTCCGCTATGTTGGCAGAGAGCCACACATTGTCCGCAGCCCACACAACGGTCGTAGTTGATAACAGCCTTGCGCTCATCGTCGAGGTGGATGGCGTCGTGGCGGCAATGCTTCACACAAATGTTGCAGCCGATGCAATTGTTACGGTCGACGCGCGGCTGTGATGCCCCGTGCAACTCCAGTTTGCCGGCAACGCTGGCGCAACCCATTCCAAGGTTCTTAAGAGCACCGCCAAAGCCTGTCTGTTCGTGTCCTTTGAAATGGTTCATGGTGATAACAATATCCGCATCGGCAATGGCAGAGCCTATCTTGGGGGCTTTGCAATATTCTCCACCGATTTCAATCTCGCGACATTCCGTGCCCTTCAGTCCGTCGGCAATGATTACTTCGCATTGGGCGGAGATGGGGTTGAAGCCATTCTCCATTGCACTCTGCAGATGGTCTACGGCATTGGCACGGCGGCCGGAGTAAAGCGTGTTGCAGTCCGTGAGGAAAGGCTTTGCACCGAGGCTGCGGAGATAAGTAGCCAATCGGGCAGCGTAGTTGGGACGGATATAAGCCAAGTTTCCCGGCTCGCCAAAATGTATCTTGATAGCTACAAACTGGTCTTTGAAATCAATAGTGGTAGCCAAACCTGCCCGCTTGATGAGTCGTTCCATCTTATCCAGCAGATTACTGGTGGGAGAGGTTCGGAGATTGGTGAAGTAAACTTTCGATTTGTTCATTTTCTTATTGGTTTTGTGTGGCAAATGTACGCGATTCCTGCTATAAAGCACTACTTTTGTGCTTAATAGTTTGTTTTACGTATAAAGACGAAAATATGATAGATACACTGAAAAATCGCAGAACCATACGCAAATATGCGGAGCGGGATGTGCCCGAACATTTGTTGAACGAATTGTTGGAGGTGGCAATGCGTGCGTCGAATACCGGTAATATGCAACTCTATAGCGTGGTTGTCACTCGCGAGGCAGCCGGCAAAGCTGCTTTGGCACCTGCCCATTTCAACCAGCCGATGATTACCGAGGCCCCCGTTGTGCTTACCTTCTGTGCCGATGCCAACCGTTTCGTAAAATGGACGGAGCAACGCAAGGCAGAGGCGGGTTTCGACAACCTACAAACGTTCATTGCCTCCACCATAGATGCCATGCTGTTTGCCCAAGCTTTTTGTGATGCTGCGGAAGAGAGGGGTTTGGGAATTTGTTATCTGGGAACCACCGCATACAATGCAGACAAGATTATTGAAGCCTTGTCGTTGCCGCGCTTGGTAGTCCCCATTGTTACGGTGACGGTTGGCTATCCTGTCAAGCCACTGCCGCCGCAGCCCGAAAGATTGCCCTTGGCTG
The DNA here is from genome assembly GCA_963648005.1 of Tannerellaceae bacterium. GTDB lineage: Bacteria > Bacteroidota > Bacteroidia > Bacteroidales > Tannerellaceae > Parabacteroides. The sequence continues at coordinate 2,757 of CAVJCD010000190.1, forward strand.
CTGTGGCTCATCACGAAAGCTATACCGATTATACTCCGGAGGCAATCGACCTCTTGTATGCCGAAAAGGAATCGTTGGAAGCCAACAAGCAGTTTGTTCGCGAGAACAACAAGGAGACCTTGGCGCAGGTGTTCACCGATATCCGCTACACCAAGAAAAACAACGAATACTTCTCGGATGTATTGCTGAAGGTCTTGAAGGACCAGGGATTCATGAAGTAGGGGGATTAGATGCGGTCAAGAACCGTTTGGATTAGCCCCGTCAGCGAACCTTTGTATTCTGTGTTCATGTTCTTGTCAACCCTGCCGGCAATGATGCAGCATACGGTCATTGCCTTATGGCCCATCAGAGCTGCAAGACCGGCAAGCGACGAACTCTCCATCTCAAAGTTTGTTATCTGTTGCCCTTGGAAGTTGAAGGCTTCAATCTTTTTGTTTAGCTCGGGGTCGGCAAGAGGCAGACGCAATTCTCGTCCCTGTGGGCCATAGAAGCCGTTGGCGGCGATGGTGACGCCGCGTACGATGTTGCTGTCGCGTGTTATCTGCTCCACCAATCCGGCATCTGCCGAAACGACGTAGGGTAGGAGGTTGGACAGCTTCCAATCCAACTGTTCCTTCAGTGCCGCTTCGAATTCCAAATCACGCACCTTCTCGCTACCGGCATAGAAGTAGATTACACCGTCGAACCCGATGGATTTCTCTGCAACCACATAAGAGCCGACGGGCACAAAGGGCTGAAGTCCTCCCGACGTCCCGATGCGCACCAAGGTAAGTTGCTTTGGCGAGGGTTTCACCAAGCGGGTAGAGAAGTCGATGTTGGCCAAAGCATCCAGCTCGTTTAATACGATGTCGATATTGTCGGTACCGATGCCGTGGGATACAGCGGTGAGGCGCTTACCATGGTAGGTGCCGGTAATGCTGTGGAACTCCCGATTCGATACTTCGCATTCCTTTGTGTCGAAGTGGGCGGCAACGGTTGATACCCTGTCGGGGTCGCCCACGAGGATAATCTTGTCTGCCAACTGCTGCGGTTTAAGATGCAGATGGAAGGCACTTCCATCTGCATTTATAATCAGTTCTGATTCGGGAATTACTCTCATCTTGGATTAGTCTTTAAGAGGTTTCGAGGGGTTGTTTGTCGGCTTGGCAATGGCTTCGCGCATTGAGGTGTCGGCATCGATGTTCTTCATCCTATAGTAGTCCATTATCCCCAGATTGCCTGAGCGGAATGCTTCAGCCATGGCTTTGGGCACTTCGGCTTCAGCCTCGATAACTTTAGCACGGGCTTCCTGAGCCTTTGCTTTCATCTCTTGCTCAAGGGCAACAGCCATTGCTCTGCGCTCCTCGGCTTTGGCTTGAGCGATGTTCTTGTCTGCTTGCGCCTGGTCCATTTGCAGGAAGGCACCGATGTTTTTGCCTATGTCGATGTCGGCAATATCGATGGACAGTATCTCGAACGCCGTGCCGGCATCAAGTCCTTTACGCAGTACGAGTTTGGAGATGGAGTCGGGGTTTTCGAGCACAGTTTTGTGACTCTCTGCCGAACCAATCGACGACACGATGCCTTCACCAACGCGGGCAAGGATGGTCTCTTCGCCGGCACCACCTACCAACCTGTTGATGTTGGCACGTACTGTGACGCGGGCTTTTGCAATAAGCTGTATACCGTCTTTTGCCACGGCAGTTACGGGAGGTGTGTCAATCACTTTGGGGTTTACCGACATCTGCACGGCTTCGAACACGTCGCGACCGGCAAGGTCGATGGCGGTAGCCATCTGGAAGGGAAGGTCGATGTTTGCCTTGGAGGCAGAAACCAATGCGTGGACAACTTTCTCAACATGTCCTCCTGCCAGATAGTGTGCTTCCAGCTCATCGCGCGTCAGTGTCTTCAATCCGGCTTTGTGTGCCTCAATCATCGCACGGGTGATAACGTAGGGCGGTACATTAC
>CAVJCD010000191.1:0-4701 GCA_963648005.1 Tannerellaceae bacterium
AGGCGTCTCCACATCATCCACATATGCCTTCCATCCCGGATAGTAGTATACCTCGGAGAACACAATCAGCTGGTCGGTGGCAGCCTTGGTGTGATAGGTGAGGCAGCCCGGGCGATATTTCTGGAGCACAACGGAAGCAGTAGAGTCTTTCTGCGGGGTGAACCCTTTGAGGCAATCCTCAAAACGCTTGTCCACAACAGCCGTGGTGCCCGGGTTGAGGGTGCCAAGCGACTCCATCTCGGCATCCGCATTCTCCACCATCTTGAGATTTTCTACACACCAGGCGTTGCCCATGGCATAGGGGTTGCGCAGAGGCTTGCTGTCGGGGTTGTAGATGATATAGCGGGTGTTGAGCATATTCAGCGAATAGGAGGCAGCGAGCGCAGAGAGGATTTCTTCTGCCGATTTTGCCGTCTTGAGTGTAGAGATGATGTTTTGGCACTCCGCATCGAGTCTGTGGTCAATCAACTCCTGATATCTGCGCAGCTTCACGGCATGATAGCCACCGATGGAGTGATGATAGAACGACACGTCGGTGTCTTGCCACGGGTTGTTGAGCCCGAGCACACGGAACGAGGGGTCTGTGTCCTTAAGAATCTCCGTATCGGCTGTGCGCTCCTTATAGTTTGCTGCCGGCTTTTCGTTGACATAGTTGCTGTCGTTGAGATAACGGCGGTCTATCGTCCAAAGGTCTGCCAGCACAAGAACTGCCATGCCCGCGCCCACAAGGGTTGCCACCCTGGGCTTGCGTCCGGACTTCCAGAACCACACCAAAAGCGCCGCGCCAAAGAGGATGAAGAAGAGCGAGCGGAGAGCATCCTTTGAAGCCAAGGATGCACGGTCGGTGAGCAGAGCAGTGTAGTACCACTCCGGCACTTGGTCTTGGAACTGCGCATCGTAATCGGAATGGAAATTGAGCAGCAGTGTAGGCATCAGCCAAAGCACCAAGCACAGACCTCCCGCAAGGCCCAAAGCCCAAAAGAAGCCTTTCTTCATCTGTGCCTCGTCCACCCTGCCGGTCAGCACATCCCTCAAACCCCAGATGCCGACAAGCGGGAACACCATACCGGGAATCACGAGAGCCATCTCAACGGTTCGGAACTTGTTATAGAGCGGGAGATGGTGGAACATAAGGTCGTTGAACATATCGAAGTTTCTGCCCAGTGCCAGGAGAGCGAGAAATACGGAGCCGGCAAACAGCCACCATTTCATAGGGTTCTTTATCACGAACATGCCAAGCACAAAGAGGAAGCACACCAAGGCGCCGAAGTAGACCGGTCCCGAGGTGAAGGGTTTGTCGCCCCAGTAGGTGTAGGTCTGTATCTCCTTTCCCACCTTCATGCCGTTTTTGCGCAATTCTTTGTAGAGCTCCGACGTGTCGTCGAGTGTTCCGCCCGAGCCGCCGCCATAAGCGTTGGGCACAATCACCGTCATCAGTTCCTTCCATCCGTAGCTCCACTGAAAGGCGTAATCCTTGTCCAATCCCGATGAAGCCTTCTCCACATGTCCGCTTGCATCGGCTTTGGGTGTCAGCTCGGATGCTCCACGTATGGAATGTTGACCCAAATCCCAGTTGGAATACATCTGCTTGGCATTTGGGAGCGCAGCCAGGACAACGCACGCCGCCATGATGAGAGAGGTCTTCATCCATTCCCCGTAAGCCTTCTCGCGGAGCTTCATCCACGTATATCCTATATAAATGAACATGCAGAGGAGCACCAAGTAGTAGGTTATCTGCACGTGTCCGTTTGCCAGCGAGAAGGCCACGCCCAAAAGAAACAACACCGCGCCCCAAAGCCATTTGCGCTTAAACAACAGATACATTCCCGCCAGGGTCAGCGGCATGTAGGCAATAACGTAGGCCTTGACAATATGCCCGGCTTCGATGATGATGATATTGTAGGATGCAAAGGCAAACGCCACAGCGCCCGCGATGGCAAGCCACCAGCTCACTCCCATCACACACATCAGGAGGTAGAAACACACCAACCCGATGAAGACCATTGCCGCATGGAAATAGCCGGGCTCCTTCAGCCAGCCGTCCACAATAAGATACGAGGGCAGCTCGGGCGCCGGATTGCCATAGGTTGCGCTGTAGGGCATACCCGAGAACATCGCGTCGGACCACAGGCTATACTCGCCGGGCTCGGCTGCCGCAGCATATTTGTCAGCCTGGCTGCCGCCCATACCCGCGGCTTTTATGTTATCGCTCTGATGTATCACCTTCCCGTCGAATACGGCAGGAGAGAAATATGCCATTGCCATCCCAAGAAACAAGACCAGGGCAGCCACATGCTTGCCCACCTCTTTCATCACTCTGTGCATAATAATATCTTTCTTTTGTTTCGTTTATACTCTTCCTTTCACCAATTTGGCTGCATAGAAACGCATGGCAAACCATACGTGGAGCAGCGTGGTGGATATCCTTCCGTAATAGCGACACATTATCTCGTATCTCTCCTTCAGCGAGGCTTTGCGCTGCGACGTGCTCACCCCTCCGTCGAGGAAGTTGGTGAGCGTCTGACGCGTGTTGTATATCTTCCCTGCCTGCTTCATGCAACGTATACACCAGTCGAAATCGGCTGAATAGCGATACGACAAATCGTACATGGGGGCAATCCTCCGCCCGGCAACAAACGACTGATGGCAGACCTTCATCCCCATCCTGAAACTCTTCCACGAGAGCTTGGATGGAGCCTTCAGCCGGCGCCGCCCAAGAGAGCGCCCGTTTTCATCCACAATGGCTGTCTCGCCATAGATGATATCCGGCAGGTTCTTTTTCTTTTCTATGAGGGAGACGATGCGCTGGAGAGTGTCGGAGGTATAGAGCGTATCGCCGGCATTTATGAACCACACATAATCGCCGGTGGCTTTCCTCAGACCCTTGTTCATGGCGTCATAGATTCCGCCGTCCTTCTCGCTCACCCAGTAGGCAATGCCCTGAGCATACTGCTTGATGATATCCACCGTGCCGTCGGTTGAGCCGCCGTCGATGACGATATACTCCACGCCGGAGTACGACTGGCTGAGCACACTCAGGATTGTACGCTCCACCCATCGTGAAGCATTATAAGTTATAGTTATTATCGAAAATATCGGTGTATGCATGTTGTCATGTTTAAGCGGGGAGCAAATCTACGCTTTTCTGCTTTTATCGCAAAAGCTCTTTGTAGAGGGCGGTATACTTTTCAGCGACGACGGTTTCCGAATATTCCGTCCGGACCTTCTCTATGCATGCGTCGGACAATTCCCCGGGGTTCGGATGATTCAGCACCCAACGGATACCTTCAGCAAAGTCGTCCGCGTCTTTATATCTCGCCAAGTAGCCATTCTTTTTGTGGGATATCATCTCCGGGATTCCTCCCGTCTCGAACCCAACACAAGGCGTTCCACACGCCATCGACTCCATAATGGTGTTGGGCAGATTGTCTTCCAAAGAAGAGGTCACATACATGTCAACGGCATTATACAATGCTACTATCTTATTCTTATCCGTCAAGTATCCCATTGAATGAAGAGGCACAGGGAATAGATTTCTAATATCATCTTTCACCTGCCCAAACACAACAAGTTCCACACCTTGAGCATCCAATTTCCGCAATCCTTCAATCAGATAATCAATGCCCTTTCTCTTATCCGTAACATTCACTGCTCCGAACAACAGTAGTTTTTTCCCGGTCGGCAATGCCAACTCCTTGCGGGCCTGTTCTTGACTCATCGGGTGATATACGGTCAAATCAATCGGGTTTGGGATGGATAAGACCCTCTTGCCTTTCAGCAAACAGCTCTTTCGGGCCCTTTCTGCAATCCACTTACTACAGCCCACAAATGTCATATCCGCATTTTCGTACAGCGACTTCTTTCCCACGAACACCTTAGTGGAACAATCCTTACCTTTCGACCCTAAGAAGAAGCAGGATTCACAACCGATTTGAAACTTCTCACAGTCTCTTGCGTGATGGCAAATCCCGGTGCAGGGCCACATGTCATGCATGGTCCACACAATGGGTTTTCCCAATCGGGTCAGCTTTAGGATGTCTTTCAGCGACAGGAATCCTTGATTTATCCAATGCAGATGTATCACATCCGCATTGCGCACCAAAGGATGCTCTGAGATATCCGTGCCGGTGTTGGCAATGGAAACCTGGAACAGGGTCTTTCGGTTCAGTCCGTTACAGAGAAAGATTACCAGGCGTTCCCACGCGAAACGGAGGAAGTTAATCCGCTTTGAGACGGCAGATGTGTTCAATGGCACAACATCGGGGTCGTCCGTTGCCTTGTCGCGAACCAGCATCTTCACCTCCACGTCCGGCAGTTTCTGCAATGCACTCTTCAGCCGCCCCGCCGCAACAGCCGCCCCGCCGGTAGCCTCCGATGTGTTTACAATCACTATTTTCATCTTCGTTCCCATAATATTCCTCACTGCATTTCGGATAGAATCCAAATTGTGATACGCCGTGGATTCGTCACCCATATATCCGTTCAATGCTCTATTATTGAAACAATCCTTTCAGCCTACGGGCAACTATTGACCGTAACATAATGGGGGAAGAAAGCATCTTCTTCAATTCTCTCCAACGGGTTTTCAAACGGTTTGGAGAGAGTTTCCACTCCAGGACATCCCAAAAGCCAATCTTGTGTTTACCCCCCCCATTCAGCATATATTTATACATCTCATGCTTAGCGCCACCTTGCAGATGA
>CAVJCD010000192.1:0-4687 GCA_963648005.1 Tannerellaceae bacterium
GCCCTCGGCGACGGCTTCTTTGCCTATCCCAACAACTACAACTACTACGTCTCGTATTACAAAAACACCTTCCAGCACGGTGGAATCTCGATGGAAGAGATGCTACTCCCGCTCATTACCATGACGCCGAAATGACCCTTGGGGTTATACCTTAAAGCCCAATCCGCCGAGGATGATTCGTTCTTCTGCCGTGGCATGTTCCACGGTGTAGGCGGCAAACTCGCGGGGGTAGAGGTATCCGGCGCGGACTTCTTCGAACCCCTCGGGTGCGTTTCTGAGTTTTTGGTCTGTCTCCAATGGACGGATGCTACGAAAAACAGCATGCTCCACCCTTCGGTCATCTGCCTCACTAAGGTCTATCACCGGATGGCTTGGAGCAGGGGGTACAACCTCATTGAGCCGCTCAATCCTCACGCCGAAGAACTTCTCGATGTTTTCCAAACAGGTGCGTGTGGCGTTGGCCTTGCCGTCGGCAGAGAACCCTGCTATATGTGGGGTGGCGATGGAGGTGAGGCTTAGCAACTCGCGGTCAATTCTCGGCTCCTTCTCCCAACAGTCAATCACAGTGGCGGAGACTTGCCCCGACTTTAGGGCTTGCAGCAATGCCCCTGTGTCGTGCACTGCGCCGCGTGAGGCATTGACAAACCATGGTTTTCGCCGCATCATACCAAAAAACGTGGCGTCGGCAAGGTGGAAGGTGGCGTATGGTCCGCTCTTTGTCAGCGGCGTGTGGAGGGTTATGATGTCTGCCTCCTCGGCAATGGTCCTTAGAGATACAAATCCGCTCTCGCCCTCCATGTCTGCCCGCGGAGGGTCGTTGCGAAGGACGTGCATGCCCATTACCCCGCATAGCTTCTCAAGGGCTTGTCCCACATGCCCCACGCCGACAATCCCGATTGTCTTGCCCCGCAAAGGCTCGTTTCTTTGGATGCTGAGGGTAATAAGCGACGAGATGACATATTGTGCCACCGACATGGCGTTGCATCCCGGAGCATTCCTCCATGTGATACCAGCCTCGAAGCAATACTTCGTGTCGATATGGTCGAACCCTATCGTGGCAGTGGTAATCAGCCTGACGCGGCTCCCTTCCAAGAGCTCGCGGGTACATTTGTCGATGCTCCGCACAATCAGTGCATCGGCATCGTGGATACTGCGGGGGGAAAACTCGCTCGAGGGGAGATAGCTCACCTCGGCCACCGGCTCGGCTATGCCTCTAAGGAAAGGAATACTGTTGTCTGTAACTATTTTCATTTTGTTCGTCTTCTAACCGTCGGGCAAAATTATAGAAAAGGCAGAAACGACGATCCCCTGCCATCCACCTCTCTTTCGGATGCGAAAAACGAAAGGGATATCCCTTTTGCCCAAATGTGATATCACATTTGAGCAAACTTGATATCAAGTTGGGAAAACCCGCCTTGCCGGGAAAACGAAAAGTATCGGTACTACGATTTTCCGGAGGTTCGAACCTTTGGACGAAAAGATTCGAACCTCGTGAGAATTTCTACTGATAGATTTGCTCAATTCTATCAATAGCTTCGAGCGGAGCTATTGATACCCGTTTGGGGTTTTATTCGAATAACCTCGAAAACACCTGCCGATTGCCGGGGGGCTCCTTTGGTTGCCCATCTAAAAAGAATACCTACCTTTGTCAGCCGGTTATAGAACGCAAAACAGTCAGCCATGAATTTCAGTAAGCGGTGTTACCGAATATTTGAACAAGCAACGAAAGCCTACCATGCTTCCGACAATGTGAACGCCACCATACACAATCCGTATGAGGTGAAAAGCATTGAGTTTTATTTGTATCTTAAGAACTGGATTGATGCTGTGCAATGGCATTTGGAAGACCTTATCCGTAATCCGGATATCGATGCCAAGGAGGTGGTGGCGCTGAAACGACGTATCGACAAATCCAATCAAGACCGCACCGATTTGGTGGAGCTTATTGACAGTTTCTTCTTGGATAAATATAAAAACGTGAAGGTCTTGCCCGACGCAACCATCAACACCGAAAGTCCTGCATGGGCTGTCGATAGATTGTCGATTCTTGCGCTCAAGATTTACCACATGAAGGAAGAATGTAACCGCCCTGACGCTACGCCGGAACACAAGGCGCGGTGTCACGACAAACTGAAGGTGTTGCAGGAGCAGAAGGACGACCTTATTGTTGCCTTGGAACAACTCTTGGCCGACATAAAGGCGGGTCGTAAGTGGATGAAAGTCTACAAGCAGATGAAGATGTACAACGACCCGTCGCTTAACCCCATACTCTACGGCAAGCTATAAGATGGCGAAAATCCTCGTTATACGACTCTCTGCGATTGGCGACGTGGCCATGACAATCCCCGTAATCTATTCTGCCGCCAAGGCGAACCCGCAACATAGGTTCACTGTCCTTACGCAGGCATTCCTCATACCGGCGTTCATGAATCGGCCGGCAAACGTGGAGGTGCTTGGCATCAATACCAAGGCGACGGAGAAGACCTTGATGGGGCTGCTTAGGTTTACCTATGCCTTGGAGTCGTTTAACTTCGACATGGTGCTGGATTTGCACAACGTGATTCGCTCGTTTATCATCCGCTGCGTGTTTTGGCTGAAGGGGAAGAAAGTATATGTTGTAGACAAAGCGAGGAAAGAGCGGGCGAATCTTACCTCCCGCGACCATAAAACACTTAAGCCTCTGCGTCCTGTCATAGAACGTTATGCAGATGTGTTCCGCGCCGCCGGGCTCAACTATACTGAGGATTTCTCCTCCCTCTACGAATCTAAACCTGCCGACCTCTCGGCAATGGAAGCCGTGGCAGGGGCGAAGACGGGCAAATGGATTGGGGTTGCCCCCTTTGCCAAACATCGGGGAAAGATATACCCCACCGATGAAATGGAGCAGGTGGTAGGCCTTCTTTCCAAGGACGAAGACTACACGATATTTCTGCTCGGCGGCCGTGGCTACGAAGAAGCTGTATTGGACCAATGGGCATTCCAATATCCGAGGGTGAAAAGCATTGTGGGCCGTTATTCGCTGGACAACGAGTTGGCACTTATCAGCCGATTGGATGTGTTGTTGTGTATGGATTCTGCCAATATGCATTTTGCCTCCCTTGTGGGCACAAAGGTTGTGTCGGTATGGGGAGCAACGCATCCCTATGCGGGATTCTATGGCTACCGCCAAGACCCGAAGAACGTCATCGAGGTGGACCTCCCCTGTCGCCCCTGCTCCGTGTTCGGACAGAAACCATGCTATCGGGGCGATTGGGCATGCATGGCGGGGATTACTCCCGAGAAGATTGTGGAAAAGATAAACGAGGTGTTACACGAGTGATATGGAAATACACATCCATAACCAATATGAATCCTTGCGCGACGAGTTGAGAGATATTCCCCGGCTGTTTATGAACGGGGAGGGTGTAGTCTTGCACGAAGGCAGAAACTCGGTGAGAGCATTCGATATTGGCGGGCTTCGTTTGGTTGTGAAGCGATATAAGCCGGTGTGTTTTGTCCGTCAGATAGCCTACACCTTCTTCTGTAGGACAAAGGCGGAGAAGGCTTTCCTCTTTGCAGAAATATTGCGAGGAAGAGGCTTCGATACACCACACGAGGTGGCATACATCAAGCAACGCAGATATGGATTGTTTCATGTCGGCTATTTCATCTCCTTGTCTTGCGACGACCCCACGGCATATTCTGCTCTTGTACTCAAGCCGAAGTTCAACCCCGAATTGGCATCAGACCTTGCCGCCCTCTTCGTGCAGATGCACCTCAAGGGTGTGATGCATGGAGACATGAACCTCGGGAATTTTCTTTTCCGTAAGAAAGACGATGCTCATTATGCATTCAATATTATCGACACCAACCGCTCGCGCTTTGTAGACAGGCCGCTGGGCCGTGAGGAGTCGTTGCGCAACCTGCGCACAGTGACCTTTAGACGCGATTTGTATGCTTATATCATTCGTACATACGCCACAATCCGTGGTTGGGATACTCAAAAGACTGCTAAGGAGGCAACCCGCCTTCTGACACGTTTCGAACGATGGAAAACGAATAAAAGGAAATGGAAAGAGGTTGCACGGAAAATACTATACCGAGGATAATTCACTTTTGCTGGCTGAGCAAATCACCTTATCCCGGCAAAATCAAGCGTTGCATGGACTCTTGGCGACGTGTTATGCCGGACTACGAGATACGTTTGTGGGATACGGACAGATTCGACGTCTCCTCCGTGCCATACGTTAAGGAGGCTTTCGATGCAGGGAAATGGGCTTTCGCTGCCGACTACATCCGCATATATGCCCTATATAAGGAAGGCGGCATCTATCTCGATTCGGACGTGAAGGTGCTGAAGCCCTTTGATGCGTTTCTTGATTATCCGTTCTTCTCCTGTATGGAATGTCACCCCACCCAGGTGGCACGCGACCATGCATCCTACCCCGTAGACAAAGCCGGGCATCGCATAACAGAAGGATATGTCTCCGGCATACAGATACAAGCGGCAGTGATGGGTGCTCAAGCCGGTAACCCCTTCCTCAAAGATGTGTTGGATTGGTACGGCGGGCAACACTTCCTACGCCCCGACGGAACCTTGGCCACCGATGTCTTGTCGCCCCAGATATATGCCCGGATAGCAGAAAACTATGGTTTCAGATACGTGGATGCCGAGCAGTCGTTGGAAAAGGGCCTTCATATATTCCCC
>CAVJCD010000193.1:0-4673 GCA_963648005.1 Tannerellaceae bacterium
AACTTATGCCGTAGTCGTATATGTTGAAATCCGGCACTAGATTTTCTGCCGTATAATATATTTTGATGCAGTTTGAATATTTCCAATGATTATAGCCAAAACTTGAACAAAACAAATAGTCCGGCGTATCACTTACAACCAGATGGTAGTACTTGGACAAGTAATTGTACATGAAAAACTTTTTATAATCAAAGTCCGGCCAAAAATCCACAAAGCCTATTTTAATCGTTCGCATATTTCCCTTTCTAATTTTTACTCATCCTCTCTTTCTAAAAATAAACGACATGCTTTCTTTCAATATCACCGACCTCATCAGCCATAGGATGGAGACGTACAGCACTGCCACGACAGCTATTTTGGCGAAGAACAACCCATACATATTCTCTATCCCTCTTGTCACGAACCATGAGACGGCAAAGCAAAAGAGGGTGAGCAAGAGATATGGGGAGATGTCCTTCAGGAGCTCAATGCTTCGGATATCGACCTGCTTTTTGCCAAATATATGCCACACGATATTGAGCAGCAAGGTAAGGACGGAGCATCCCACCACCATGGTGAAAATGCCTTGACGCGCCAAAGCCAAAGCAAGCGACAGGTTTATGATGTAGAAAACAGTGTTTATATACAGTATCGTGTCCGACTTGCCGTGCGAAAGCAATATGGCAGTATAGAGGCTCGATATGAACGCGCATGAATTGGCTATGGTCAGCACCTGAAGATACGGGACGCTCTCCAGCCATTTCTCTCCAACCGTAATCCACACAAACTCTTTGGCAACAAAAGCCAGCCCCAACAAAGCGGGGAACGACACGAACGCCCCAAAGCGGAGCATCTTGCGGAACACTTTCTTTTGCCGCTCCTTATCGTTCTGCACCTCCACCAACACCGGCTGAGCCACCCCGTTTATCATCGAAGTCACCGTGGTATTGCCCAGCGCCATCCATTTGCTTCCTTGCGAATAGTATCCGGTATCTGCCTTGGTATAAAACTTACCCAACAGGATGGAAAAGATATTCCCGTTTATCTGCCCTATTATGCCGTTGAACAGAATCTTGGAGCTAAACCCGAACATTTCCTTGATGGGTGCGATGGAAAAGGTTAGAGAGGGTTTCCATCCCGAGAAATACCAGCGCACGGATGTGCTGACAAAGCATTGTATGACCATCTGCAGAGCCAAGCCCCAGTAGGCAAGACCCATCAGAGCCATTATCAATCCCGCTCCTCCCGACACCAGCACAGCCGCCATGTCGGCAATGCCACGTTGCTTCACCTTCATCTCCTTGAAGAGAACGGCGTTGTGCACAATACCGAAGCCGGAAATCACAAACCCCAGGAACATCACTCTGGAGAGGTTGAGAAGCACCGGCTGATTGTAGAATCGGGCAATGAGAGGTGCGGTAAAAAACAATATCACATAAAAAAACACCCCGCAGAAGACACTGAACCAAAATACGGAGTTATAGTCTTCGTGACGTACCTCCTTCTTGTTTATAAGTGCCGTTGTGAAGCCGCTATCCATGAAGGTCGAGGCAATGACACTGAAAACTGCCAACATTGCCACCAACCCGTAGTCATCAGGGCTTAGTATACGGGCAATGACTATCCCAAACACCATCCCGATGAGTTGTTGCACCAGCGTGCTCAGTCCTCCCCAAAAGAGTCCTTTCGCTGTCTTTTCTTTCAGTGTCTGCTCGGGCATCTCGTTTTTGGTTTATCTTCCTATGCAGTAATAGACGAAGCCGTTTTCTTCCATCTCCTGAGAGTCGTAGATGTTACGACCATCGAGCACCAGCGGAGTGGCCATCAGTTTCTTCACAACCGACCATGAGGGCATTCTGAATTCCTTCCACTCCGTCACGAGCATCAATGCGTCGGCATCCACCACGGCATCGTAGATATCCTTGGCATAATGGATGGCATCGCCCAGGCGGCGCTTGGCCTCATCCATTGCCACCGGGTCGTAGGCATACACCTCGCAGCCCGCAGCCCGGAGCTTCTCAATCAATACCACGGAAGGAGCCTCGCGCATGTCGTCGGTCTCGGGCTTGAACGCCAAACCCCAAACAGCCACGTGCCTGCCTTTGAGGTTGCCGTTGAAATAGCTCTCAAGTTTGCGGAACAAAAGGGATTTCTGTTCGTTGTTCACTTCCTCCACCGCCTGAAGTATCCGCATCGGATAGTTGTTTTGAGCGGCAGTACGTATCAATGCCTTCACATCCTTGGGGAAACATGAACCGCCATATCCTATACCGGCATACAAGAAGCGGTTGCCTATGCGAGCATCGGAGCCAATCCCCTTACGCACCATATTGACATCCGCACCAACAATCTCGCACAAGTTGGCGATATCGTTCATAAAGCTGATGCGCGTGGCAAGCATGGCATTCGCGGCATACTTGGTCATCTCCGCCGAAGGCACATCCATAAATATCACACGGAAATTGTTCAAAAGGAACGGACGATAGAGCCGGCTCATCAGCTCCTTGGCATGCTCCGACTCCACACCCACAACCACGCGGTCGGGACTCATGAAGTCCTTGATGGCTGCCCCCTCTTTCAGGAACTCCGGATTGGAAGCCACGTCGAACTCAATATCCACGCCTCGCTTATCCAGTTCCTCTTGAATTGCCAGGCGGACCTTCTTTGCCGTGCCAACCGGCACTGTGCTCTTGGTCACCACCAATATGTGTTTCTTGATGTTTCTGCCCACCATGCGCGCCACTTCGAGCACATACCTCAGGTCGGCGCTACCATCTTCGTCGGGAGGCGTACCTACTGCGCTAAACAAGACCTCCACCTCGTCGAGGCATTCTGTTATGTCGGTAGTGAAATGCAGTCGTCCGGCTTTCTGATTCCTATGAACCATATCCTCCAAGCCCGGCTCGTAGATGGGAATTATTCCTTTCTTGAGGTTCTCAATCTTCTCTGCGTTTACATCCACGCAGAACACCTCGGTACCCATCTCGGCAAAACATGTGCCGCTTACCAACCCAACGTAGCCTGTCCCTACTATCGCTATTTTCATAAGAATTCGTTCAAAAAATGACACACAAATGTTCGTCAGTCCCACCACATGGAACGACGGAACACGCACAAATATATGCGTTTATATCCTAATATTCTTTTCTTCCTTACAGGATAAACAAAACCGGAAACAAATGCCACGCTACTTCAGCGCGTATATTCGCTGAATGATATCCACCACCTTCATGCCTTCGAGCACGTTGGTTGTAATCGACTCCTTGTCTTCCCCCGAGAGCACACGCACCACATTTCGAATAACGAAGTTGTGGTTTTGTGCCGACCCCTTGTATGGACCATAGTCGTTACCTGGATTTGTTGGTGAGAGGTGGGGCATTTCATAATCCTTCACGTGACAATACTCCACCTCGTTCATGTACTGTCCGCCAATCTTTACGCTACCATTCTCTGCCACAATAAGCATACTGCTTTCCATATTCTTGTCCCAAACGGCAGTGGAATAACTCAAGCTACCCATCCCTCCGTTTACAAAGTTGAAGCTCACAAAACCGGAGTCTTCAAACGCCGTCAGTTTCTCATGATTGAAATCGGCAAAACGTGCCTCAATGTTACAGATGTCGCCAAACAGCCAATACATGATATCAATAAAATGAGAGAACTGTGTGAAGAGCGTTCCGCCATCCAAAGCGGCATCGCCATGCCAACCGCCCGGCTTATAATAACGCTCGTCGCGATTCCAATAGCAGTTGAGCTGCACCATATATATCTTCCCCAGTCTGCCGGTGTCGACCATCTCCTTAATCCATACCGAGGGAGGGGAATAACGGTTCTGCATCACGCAAAACACCTGCTTGCGATATTTCAATGAGGTATACACCACCTTCTCGGCATCCGCCAAAGTAAGCGCCATCGGTTTCTCGATTACCACATTACATCCTGCCTCTATTGCTTCCACCGCCATGGAGGCATGTAGTCCGTTCGGGGTACAGATATTTACCACATCCGGACGAATGTCGCTCTGCAACAACGCCTGCAAACTCCCAAAGAAGGGAACGGGATACGCCTCTATACCCAGTTCCTCACGGGGACGAATGTCGCACAAGGCAACCAATTCGGCGCCTTGTTCGCGGACAACCATCTCTGCATGACGTTTCCCTATATGGCCACAGCCGACAACGGCAAATCTCACTTTGTTTTCTTTCATATGGGTAATCAGATATGAGCCACCTCACTCAACAATGTGTCTGTTATATAATCCACCTCTTCTTCCGTCATCTCCGTATGGATGGGCAGCGACAAGACGGAGGTGCTAAGGTGAGTGGCTTCGTCTAATGCTCCCGGCATTCGTGCCGTCCATTTATAGGCATCCTGCGTCTGCAACGGAAGAGGATAATACACCATGGTGGGTATACCTTTCTCCTTCAATGCCCCTTGCAATGCTGTTCGGCGCTCAGCTATACCCGACCAATCACCCGGCAGGTTCAATCGAAGAGTATACTGATGATACACATGCGTAGAGAACGAGCTCTTCTCGGGGAGAAGCAGTCGCCCACATTGAGAGAGAGCTTCATCATAGCGCGCGGCAACCTTTCGGCGCGCGGCAGAGAACTCGTCTATGTGTTTCAACTTAACACCAAGGACAGCTGCCTGAAGAGTGTCGAGCCTCGAGTTGCAACCTATCAGCTTATGAT
>CAVJCD010000194.1:0-4661 GCA_963648005.1 Tannerellaceae bacterium
ATCAACCCAGTACCCTCAGTTTTTTCTAAAAAAGTGCCCAAAATCAACCCAGTACCCTCAGTTTTTTCTAAAAAAGTGCCCAAAATCAACCCAGTACTGTCTGAAATCAACCCAGTACCTGAAACGAGTTTTACTTCAGAAAAGCCAATGCGCTTCGCCAAAATTTGCTCAGCATCATCCAAAAACACGTTCAAAATTAGCTCGCCATCTTCGTTTTCTGCGATTTGATGTTGTTTTTCAACCCAGACAGTATTGCGGACTGGGTTGATTTTGAACACTTTTTGGATTGACTGGGTTGATTTTGAACACTTTTCTCCATTGACTGGGTTGATTTTTGGACTTTCTGCATTTGACTGGGTTGATTTTGAACACTCAGCAATGTCGACTGGGTTGATTTCAGCACATTTCCCTATTGTCTGAGCGGGTGCGTCCCATTCAAATTTATACGTTTCAGAAATCTTTTCGATTTGAACTGTGTCAATTTTTGATATTGGGAGTATCGTGTCGCTATGCTTGCAGATGTTTCGCGTTACTTCTATTCCGTCGTATGACAATTTCGACAACACTGAGTTGGCGCATACGATTTCTTCCCAGTTGATAGTAAAGAATCGCTTTTTGTTGGCGTTGTCAGAGACGGACAAAAATTCCAGCCCAACCAATTCTTTGACTGCGCTTTCAACTTTCATCCGGCCAAGCCCAAGAGCTTTTTGCAAATCTCTGCGTGCAATTGAAATTGCGCCGTGAACGACTGGCGTATTGTAAACGCGGCATCCACGAGAGTATATCTCAGAGAATACCATAAAAGCTTCAGGCGAGGCAATCCAGCGTACTACATCAGGAAGGCAGGAGTAGCAGCCTGTAAAATCGTCTAATGAATATTCCATATAGGTAAAGTTTAGCTATCGAAGAATAATATTGACGGTCTATCAATGTTTTAATTCTTCTCGATTTTAACATTTAACAACGGTGCCCCAACCTTCGCAAGCTGTGCATTGCAAGTTTCGAAGTCGATTTTTATAGTGCGCCTGCAATGGCTTATAACGTCGATGGCCACACATCCAGTTTCCTCTAGACGTTTGAAGTAGTTGCAGATTGTCTGTACATTGTGTCCGGACTCAAATGCAATTTCTGCATACTGGGTTCGGTATATCTTTGCGCCATATTTGTTTACCAGCCAATGTAGAAAAACCGTGTGCTGCTCTCTTAGTTTCTTTTCAGTATTTTTGTTCATATTGTTGAGATTTAGGGGAGGGGCCTGTATACCCCTCCTGATTTGTTATTCCTTTAGTCTTAAATTTCCCAGCAGATGTAAGCCGCTGCCGATGAAGTTGCCTGCAATGGTGCCGCACAGAATCCACAGTGCGCTCCACGTTACTGCACTGTGGCCGACGCAGTAGCAGAAGATGTCTGTTATCGCATAGTTGAAGCCAGCAAGGATAAATGCCGGTGCGCCGATGAACAGTAACCAATGACCGCATTTCTTGTTCGTCGCCCTTTCCAGCAGTCCAAAGATAAAGCCACAGCCCATACCCTTAACTATTGCTTCCCAGAGGCAAAGCTGGCTGCGTTCTTCAACGATGAACTTGCAGAGCTGGATAATCCCAGGGTCTGTTACGCATAGGGAGGCTAGCCAGCATCCAATGCCATTACATAAGATTAGGAAGGAAAGGCAAGCAAGTTCAAGGAGACTGGATACCTTGTAGCAATTACCGGTAAAAAGCACAAACCGGAAGAAAGATGAGGCAAGTAGACCGATGCCGTAGAGAACGGCTCCAGCCAAACCTTGGACTTGCAGGTACACATAAGTGCCCAGTGAGATTGAGATTCCAGCGAGAAGAAGGCTGAACGCAATCTTTAACGAAAAATTTAGCTTCATTGTTTTAAGCTGTTTTTGGATAGAGTAAAAGAGAAGATGTACATAGGCGCGTTACGCCTTCAATTGGCTACAGTAAAAAACTGTCATAGAGTGACTTGTGCCACGATGTGTCTTGAGGACGCTGGCAGGGTGGGATAAAACCATCGCCGTGCTCACCATTGCACAAACTTTTGTACGGGCAGTCATCGCAATGAGCAATGACCGCCATTATGTATACTGCGAACAGTAGCATTATAAAAAGTGCCAATACTACAACAGCCATAAGAACCTCAGATATTTGCATTGTCTTCTAAATTTACATTATACATTGTCTCCTTGTTGATGAAGCTCTCACAGTTTTCATCACCAGGTTTATGATAATGAGGAATAGTGTTCCAGGGCTTTCCGGGTTCTGCTTTCTCTTTGTTGTACCAGTAGCATTGATACCTGTCCCAGCACCCCTTGGCAAGGCACTCTTTGCATTCGCGATTGATAAGCAATGCGTATGTCGGCTCTGAGATAAAACGGTATTGGTCGGGAAATTCTGGCCTGTATCGCTCCGGCACGTCAGTGATATACCGACAGTCCGTCGCGTATACCGGAGCCATTGTTCGCATATCCTGAGCGAAGACGATGCCCTTTGCTCGTCTTGACCGCTGTTTCCAAATGATGTCTTCTTTTGGAAAGAATGTATAAAGCTTGCCGCTGATAATATAGGAGTCTCGAAGTGGACGTTCTTTGTATGTTTCCCAGAACGCACAGTCGAAGCATAGAGACCTCAGCCTCATTGTTTTTGCAAGAGGTGTTTGGGAATAAAAAGAACTATATGGAGACGCCGTGCCGCAATTTTTGCAAACGATTTGACGTGGCATACCATTACATAGGTTTATTAAAAAAGAAGATGTAAGGGTGCGGCTACCGCACGTCAATTTAGGGTTTCTATCTTAAAACTTGATAGAGTCGAAGATGCTGGATATTTCTTCCTGCGTGATGCCAATGTATGTCTTGGTAATCTGGATGCTTGTATGCTTGAATATTTTGTTGAGCAAGATAAGGCTTTCAGCGCTATGATTGTGTGTATCGTACACATAGCGTCCGAACGTCTTTCTGAAGGTATGGGTGGAGAAGTGAGATATGCTCAGCTTGTACTTATACTTTAAGTCCTTCAGTACTTGATTGACATACTGGATGGTCATCGGCTTGTCTCCGCGGCTACTTGGGAAAATGTAGTCTTTGCGGTCCGGACGGTCCATCAAGTCATAGAGCTCTTTGAACTTCTGCTGAACAGATGGGTTAAGAGGGATGTGTCGGGTTTTTCCAGTCTTCTGTTCCGTTACATCAATAGATGCTTTGTCGAGAATGTCGCACCATTTGAAATTAAGAACGTCCGATGCACGGCAGGCAGTGCAGAAAGACAGACGTGCGTACATTTCCCATCTGTAATTCTTGTCGTTGTGAAGACCTTCTAAGAGCCGAGTGTACTCTGGATATTTCAGAGGCTCGCTTGTGGTAAGTTGATTTTTCTTTGCCATAATTAGTACTACTTTCAGTTTTACGCTGCAAAGTTACAAACAAAAATTGAAACCGCAAAAGGAATTGAAGAAAATTTATCCTTTTGCGGCATTATTTTTTATAACTGCCTAGGGTAGGGCATTGTAGAAACTTTTCTATGAAGCGGCTTGGCAGTACCGGTCTCTAAATTCTTGTATGGTCATTATTGGAATATTGTTTTGGATAGCTTTGACCATTTTGGTCGACTGGGAGTTCTTGTCGGCAACCACGAGATGGGTCGTTTTCTTAGACACGCTATTTACAACTTCACCGCCATTAGACTGGATAAACTCTTCCAGCGAACTGTCTCGAACGCCTGTAAAGCAAACCTTCAATCCTGAACAAGCGGAACCGGTAGCCTTTTTCGGCTCTTCCATTGGCAGTATTTTCAATTGGTTCTTGGCGACGAACTCGTAGAACGGAATGATACCCAGCATAAACGACTTGAGGGTGGCATTGGCATTGATGAAATAATCTTTTGTCTGAAGTTCGGCGTTGTTGGTCCAAGTATGGAAATAGCCGTTGTAGAAAGCGAAGCGCTTTTCTTCAGATAACTGGGACAGTATTGTTTTGGCTTTGACGCGACCAATACCGTTGAAACAGTCACTTGCGTGCATGAGCCACGTGATTTCTACGCCTTCCTTTATTCTTTCAATAGCGTTCAGAATTTGATTGGCTATAGCTTCACCAAAGCCGTCGATTTCAAGAAGCTCATCAAATGTGATATTCAGTATTTCGTTCAGCTTCTTGTATCCTGCGTCGAATATCTTGGCAAGAGTCTCCTCGCCCATATATTCAGCCTCCAGAGTCTTAAAGAAGAACACTATTTTGGCCAACTGAACGCCGCAGCAATCCGGGTTTGTGCAGAGAAGCTCTATGTGCTTTTGGTCCCATTTAGTTGGAGCTTGGCAATGGGGGCAGTAACATAGCTTTCTCCATTGCGCGTCCCCTTCGTCTACGGATACTTGCTCTACAGTTTCCAGTATTTTGGGAATTACGCCTCCAGATCTTGTAACCAAGATTTTCGCTCCTTTGCCTATGCAATGGTCAAATATCCAGCCGGCATTGTAGCCAGTGGGATTTTCCATATTACAGTCGCCTGTGTCTACTGCTTCAATATTGACTACTGGCTTTAGAGCGCCGGACTTGCTGACCTTCCAAGTAATGTCTTTTACCGTTGTCTCGAAAGTTTCAGTGAAGCTGGGGTCTTTGTATGCGATTGCGTAGTTTGGGTTGCCGGTGTTCTCTTGTCGGC
>CAVJCD010000195.1:0-1541 GCA_963648005.1 Tannerellaceae bacterium
CGTACCACCGGTAATCAGTGCATATTTTTCCATGAATTGTCCCACTTATTCTCCCCCGTTTTCTTTTACGATATCGGGCTTGACGTTTCGCTGATGTTTAAGGTTCTCCTCGTAAGAGTCGTGGATGGTCTTCTTTAGGTTTGAAGACGACACTCCGGTTCCGTATGGAAAGTAAAACACCTGTACGCCCAAGTCTTTCAAGTAGTCGTATTTGCCATACCAATCATCTCCAACTACGAACGCATCAATGTTTAACTTCTTTACAATCTCCGTATGGTCCAAAGTGTGTTGCGGTATAACGATGTCAGGCGTCTTCAGCGCTTCAATAATCTGAAGCCGTTCGTTAAATGGTATGATAGGCTTTGCCTTGTAAGAAGAAACCAACTCGTCGGTACTTACACCAACGATAAGTATGTCTGCCAGGCTACGGGCATAGTTAATCATCCGAAGATGATTGAAGTGAAACATATCGAATGTCCCGGAAGTATATACGATTGTTTTGTCTTTAAACATAATGTCCTTTGCATTTTTCAAACCACAAACGTACGTAAACTTTTTCACAACAAAAAGGTCGATATCAAAAAACGTGTCCGTAGCTACTTCTTGGGGTATCTGCAATGAGAAAAGTGAGTCAAGGGAAAAAGCATATATGTTTTGCTTTGAAAAGACAGGTCTTTTACTTTGAAAAGTCCCGTCTTTTAAGGATGAAAGATATATCTCTTTTTGACGAAGCTATGGGGAAACAAAAATAGCCTGCCAACGGATTAGCAGACTATTGCTGCGGTCCGGACGGGACTCGAACCCGCGACCCCATGCGTGACAGGCATGTATTCTAACCAGCTGAACTACCGAACCTCTTTTTAAAAGTGCTAATCTCCCTTGATTGCGGTGCAAAGGTAAGTGTTATTTTTAATCAGACAATATCTTTGGCAAAGAAAAATATGTGTTTTTTTTCTCGCATGAAGTATGTTGTAATAATTTGTTACTTTTGCGACTTGGTAGTGAGACTAAGATAGAGAGGAATGAATGTTGCCATCATTAAGTACAATGCCGGGAATATTAGTTCGGTAAGTGCTGCGTTGAAAAGATTGGATGTTAGGTCTGTTATCACCGACAATCCGGAAACTATATGTAAGGCCGACAAGGTCATTTTTCCGGGTGTGGGAGAAGCACGAACCACTATGGATTTTCTGAAGGCAAACAAAATGGATGTCCTCATAAAGGATTTGAAGCAACCTGTATTGGGAATTTGTTTGGGGATGCAATTGTTGTGTAGTCATTCTGAGGAAGGAAATACGGAATGTTTGGGAATCTTTGATGCGAAGGTGAAGAGATTTGTGCCAAGCAACGAATATAAGGTGCCTCATATGGGGTGGAATTTGATTGAGAATTTGAAGGGAGATTTGTTTACCCCAGATTTAGAGAACCGTTTTGTGTATTTTGTGCATAGTTATTATGTGCCGGTAAACGAATACACGATTGCTACTACAAACTATATTCAACCATTTAGTGCAGCATTACAGAAGGATAACTTCTATGCA
>CAVJCD010000195.1:1551-4558 GCA_963648005.1 Tannerellaceae bacterium
AGCGGGTCTGTTGGTGACGCAATTTTGAAGAACTTTTTAAGATTGTGAGAGTATGATTGAACTTATTCCTGCAATAGACTTGATAGAAGGTAAATGTGTGCGTCTTACAAAAGGCGATTACGATACAAAGAAAGTATACAACGAAGACCCGTTGGAAGTGGCAAAAATGTTTGAAGACTACGGCATTCGTCGTTTGCATGTGGTCGATTTGGACGGCGCTCGTGAAGGGCGGATAATCAACTATCGTGTGTTGGAACGATTGGCTACGCGAACATCTTTGGTGATTGATTTCGGTGGAGGATTGAAGCAGGAAAATGATTTGGAGATTGCTTTCGAGAGTGGTGCCCAAATGGTAACAGGAGGAAGTGTTGCCGTAAAGAATCCGGACCTCTTCACTTCTTGGATTAAGAAATTCGGAAGTGATAAGATTATATTGGGCGCTGATGCAAAGGATAAAAAAATTGCTGTTAACGGGTGGAGAGATACTACGGATAAGGATTTGATTCCTTTCATCCAAGAGTATTACGACAAGGGCATCACGAAGGTAATCTGTACGGATATTGGGTGCGACGGAATGTTGCAGGGACCGTCGGTTGGTCTATATGAGGAAATACGGGATGCTATTCCATGTATACATATTATTGCAAGCGGAGGTGTCGGCTCCGTTGAAGATATAGAGAGGTTGGTTGAAGCAGGAATACCGGCTGTGATTTTTGGTAAGGCTATATACGAAGGAAAGATTCGTTTGGAGGATTTGCTTCGTTTTACGTGAAAAGAATAGGAGAGGATGGCGGATGCTTGCTAAGAGAATAATTCCGTGTTTGGATATAAAAGACGGGAAAACGGTTAAAGGGGTTAATTTTGTGGACTTCCGTAATGCCGGCGACCCTGTTGAATTGGGGGCATATTACAGCCACAGTGGAGCCGATGAACTTGTTTATTTGGATATAACAGCCTCCCATGAGGGTCGTAAGACTTTTGCCGAACTGGTTGAGAAGGTTGCCGCCAGAATAAGTATTCCCTTTACCGTTGGTGGTGGTATTAATGAGCTAAGAGATGTTGACCGCTTGTTGAGTGCAGGAGCCGATAAAATATCAATCAACTCGGCAGCACTGCGTAACCCGTTGTTGATTGAAGAGATTGCGAGACATTTCGGAAGTCAAGTATGTGTGGTTGCCATTGATGCAAATTATGAGAATGGTGATTGGGTTTGTTATTTGAACGGAGGGCGTATTCCGACCGATAAGACTCTTTATCAGTGGGCATCTGAGGCTGAGAGTCGTGGGGCTGGCGAGGTGTTGTTTACCAGTATGACGCACGATGGCGTAAAAGATGGGTATGCAAATGAAGCTTTGTCGGTATTGGCTGGTAGGCTGCATATTCCGGTTATAGCCTCGGGGGGAGCCGGCAAGATGGAGCATTTTCGTGATGCTTTCACGTTGGGAAAGGCTGATGCTGCATTAGCTGCCAGTGTCTTTCATTTCGGAGAGATTAAAATAGCCGACCTAAAACAGTATCTGCATAAAGAAGGAATCATTGTGAGAATATAGTTGTAAGAAAAATGAAATTGGATTTTGAAAAGATGGGTGGACTTATCCCGGCAATTATTCAAGACAACAACACCGGTAAAGTGTTGATGCTGGGTTTTATGAATGAAGAAGCCTACGAAAAGACAAAGGAAACGGGTAAGGTGACTTTTTTCAGTCGCACAAAGAATCGTTTGTGGATGAAAGGTGAAACTAGTGGTAACATCTTGCAGGTGGTAAATATAATGGCGGATTGCGACAACGACACTCTTCTAGTAAAGGCTGTTCCGACAGGTCCTGTTTGCCATACGGGAACGGATACTTGTTTTGGCGAGCAAAACACAGAAGATGTTATGTTTTTGAAATATCTGCAGGACTTTATTGAACGGCGACGTCAAGAGATGCCGGAGGGGTCTTATACTACTTCTTTGTTCCAGAAAGGTGTAAACCGCATGGCGCAGAAAGTAGGGGAAGAAGCTGTTGAGACTGTTATAGAGGCTACCAATGGTACGGAAGACCGGCTCATCTACGAGGCTTCTGATTTAATCTATCACTTGATAGTGTTGTTGACCAGTAAAGGTCTTCGTTTGGAAGATTTGGCGCGCGAATTAAAGAAAAGACATAAGGGATAAATGGCAATGGAAGACGATGTGTTGCTCAGATTGGAAGATGTAGAAATCTGTCGCAATGAGAATGTCATACTGCATGATGCTTCTTTCTCTTTGCGTGGAGGGGAGTTTGTATACGTAATAGGGAAAGTGGGCTCAGGAAAGAGCAGTCTGCTGAAATCCTTGTATTGCGAAATTCCCATCAATGGGGGTGAAGCATGGTTGATGAATTACAATCTTCGTAAGATGAAACGGAAAGATATACCCTTTCTTCGTCGAAAACTGGGGATTGTATTTCAGGACTTCCAATTGCTTACCGACCGTTCGGTTATCAAAAATCTTGAGTTCGTCTTGTATGCTACCGGTTGGAAGAAAAAAAGCGAGATTAAGCGACGTATTGAAGAAGTGCTCCAGCAGGTTGGTATGCAGACTAAAGGTTATAAGATGCCACACGAACTTTCCGGTGGCGAACAGCAACGCATTGTTATAGCGAGGGCTCTTCTGAATAATCCGGAACTTATATTGGCTGACGAGCCTACCGGTAATCTTGACCCGGAGACAAGTGGGCAGATTGTTCAGCTTTTGCATGATATTTGTCATAATGGAACAGCTGTGATTATGACTACGCACAACTACACGCTGGTGCATAATTTCCCTGCCAGAGTAGTGAAATGCGAGAATGCGTCTCTATGTGATATTGGAGGATGATTTTTTGTGTAAACTTGAGAACAAAAGAAAGCTGGAATAAATAATTTAATCATACATAAGGAAATGAGAGTTTTAAAGTTTGGTGGTACGTCTGTAGGCTCTGCGCAGAGAATGAAAGATGTGGCAAAATTGATTTGCACAGGTGACCGTGACATTGTTGTATTG
>CAVJCD010000196.1:0-4558 GCA_963648005.1 Tannerellaceae bacterium
TACATCTACAAGACTGCCACCGACACACTCATCAAGATGGACTCAATACGCACGCCTATACCAGTAGAACGACAACTCACAAAATGGGAGCGCACGCAAATGAATATTGGCAAGTGGGCAATATACGCCTTTAGCGGTTTGTTGATATGCGTTTTCGTTTACGTCTTCGTGTGGTGGTACAAAAATAAGACATAATGATAATACAATAAGGAGCAACCAAACGGAGGCAGCTCCTTATTATTCCTGTATTATCACTCGTCTTCCGATAGCTCATTAAAGTCTACTGGTGTGCCATTACCCACCTCAGTAGCAAGCCACCTACGGAATGTTGTCTCGTCGCTTGCGTCAACATCGTCAACATAGTCCTTGATGAACTGCGCCAACTTCGCCTCCCCGGTGATAGACGAACCCCAATAGTCGGCCTTTGCCATAGTCGCTACATATACATAGTCATAGAGCGTTTTGTTCTCTAAGATTATATTATGCTTCGCTAGCAACGCATCTACCTCAGCTTTGGTGTATGGTTCTACCTTTTCTATCAAACCTGTGATATGGTTTCTTTTTGCCATTTCGGAACAAGCATACTTGTATGCCTTCTCGGAGAAATGAAAACCATACTGTGAAAGGTATCTGCACTCTGCCGCCATTGCCATTGGGTCGCAGCCGCGAGACGAATTGCCTTCGGGAAATACGAACGTGTGTACGTTGTCTGATGTTGTTCCTGTCATAATAAAAATTGTGTTTGTGTTGTTAATAATATAGTGAACTAAACTCTGATGCAAAGGTATTGCCTTGTTGCAACATTTCCTATATGTGATAAACAATGTTGCGACACATTGACTCTCACTCTATTACACGCACCAAACTATAGCCAAAAGAAAATGCCTGAGTAGACCTTTCTCGCCTACCCAGACATTCATCCGTATATATAATATGTAGTGACTACTTCTTCTTCTCTATCTTGTCTATCATTTCGATAGCCCGATTGATGTAATCGTTCATCATCCACTGAGCGTGCTCACGTTCTGCGTGCGTAGTAGCAGCGTTCTTCCTCGTCTGCAGTTGCTTGATGATTGGAGAGTATGCTGCAACAACACGTCCTATCTGACCCTTCTTCGATGCCATGAGTATCTTGAAGTCGAGACTTTCGCCGTTCTTTGCGTAGCCCTTTATCCAAGGCTTCGTCTCGTCATTGTACTCCTTGTTGTAGGCATACCAACGAGAGCGATTGGTAGCCATTGCATTGTTAGGTGTAGCACTGCGAGTGAAAGCCTTGACGATAGGTGTGCGCGTAAGGTCAGCCTCGCCTTTGTCGTTGGTTATACTGCTCCAGCCGTACTCCTTGACATCGCTCGCCTTATTCTGTAGATAAGAAGCGGCTTCACCGAAGTCCTTACCCGGACCGCCAAGATACGTCTCAACGATGTACTGCGCCCAAGCTGGGTTAATATCAACGACACCGCCCTTGACACCCTTGTCGTCACCTCGCCAGCTGACTGCGGTTTCGTGTGCGCCGAGCATATCCGCTGCATTGGCCATTGTGTTGGAGAAGTCTGTGCTAAGATAGCGGGACATCCCAACGTAGAACGGAGAGGTGGTAGACAAGCCACGCTGCCATTCCGCATCCGAGGTATTCCAGTCTGAACGTCCGGAAACTGGGCCGCCCGTCCACTTAACGTTAGTGGCACAAGCAATGAGGCCCTGCAGATTACTTGGAGTGACGATACCTGTGGCTGAGCCGAGTGCTCCGTTTGTGCCGACCTTACTACCTCCGCCGAGGTCATAAGGGGTAAGCTGAGTGAACTGCTCAAACATTTCGTTACCATAACCCTTCTCGCTTGGCAAGCCACGTCCTGCACGACTGCAAACATCGGCAAGACCATACATAGCACGAAGCTCAATGGCAAGAGGTACCATGATGAAACGTCCGTGGCCTGTGTATATGCAGAAGTTCTGTCGTCTTACATAGTCGGGCAGTTGGTCAAGAGGGTTGTCGCCAAACTTCTTCTTGTCATCGTCATCGTCAAGAGCTGCTGCTATTGCGGCTGAAGAGAGTGTGGCTACTGCGTATGTTGCCATAGGCAGTGCTGCCATGTTGATGAAGAAACGAGCACGCTGGGTAGCATCGCCGTCCTTGAAGAGTTTAAGGTTGCGAACCATACCTTGTATCGCTGCGTTGTAGAACCACGCCGTGTGGCGCATATACGTTGCAGTGAGGGCTGCAGCGTTGCGGTTGAATTTCCACATCATACTCTCGTCTCCAGTGCGCAGGGAGTGTGTACCCCAACCCGAACCTGTGCGGTTGAAGTTGATAGATACATCCTTTGCGTCGGCAACGGAACGGGTGATACTGCGACGTTCCATACGCGAAGCGCAGTATGCAGCGAAACGTGTTTGGTTTTCGACTGCTTCGTTCAGCTTCTCTACCGTATTGAAGTATGCACTGAAAAGCTTGGTTGCCTTTTCTCCCGACAGCTGTGCGAGACGTATTGCCTTGTTGCTACCCTTCTTGTCGAAGTATTCAGCAACGGTGCGTTGTATCTGCGCCTCGTAGTCGTCACGGCCAATCATTGAGGTGAAGCCCGTCATACCTCCGTTGGTGGTAAACTCATGGAACCAACGATGCACATCGTTGCTCATATCAAGTTTGCCTTGGCGGTAAAGGCTGAACAACTTTATCATGTTGTTTACCTTGCCTTGAATGGAGTCGTTGTACTTACCTGTCATATCCTCCTTCTTGCCACCTTTTATAGGTAGAGGATTGAGGAAATCAAGCTGCGCATACATCTTCGCAAAGTTGCGGTTCCACTGCTTGCCCTCTTTCCAATTCTCGGTAAGGCTACTCGCAAGAGCATACTCCAAGTCACGCATCTTGTTTCGCCCCATAAAGGAGAGTGAGTAAGAGGTCATAAGCTGGGAGAGCGTGTGGTTGATGGCGTCCCAAGCACCCCAATGTGTGTCATGCACGATGCCGTTGATTGCCTGCGCTGCACGTGGATTGCCGTGAACGAGAATATCAACCTGCTTGCCGTCTATCATACAAGAAACGATATGCTGATTGCGCTGACGTTGCTTGACGATACGATAAGGAGAGTTGGTCTTGTTGTCCTTTAGCTTTACCCAAGTCTCACCCGACTCCATCTTGCTTGAAATGGTTGCCTCGTGGTCTTCGATGGCTTTGGCGATTTCCGCTGCGGTCATATCCTCACGAAGTTCTGGATAAGAGGCTTCGAGCACCTTATTGCCGCTTGCATCAACCGTTTCGTGATACCAAGTCTCGTATTCGGTGACGAGGTTGTTTTGGCGGTCACGAGCCAGCATAACAAGACTGCGCTTCATCTCATTCTTGTTTGAACGGAAGATAGAGTAGTCTGCCATTGCGAGCAGAGTGGAAATAGGAGTCTCTGCCTGCGATACACGTCCTTCGGTCTTTGGGTTGGCGGTAAAGCCACTCAAACCATTCTCGCCGATGTAGCCATACACTTCCTCGGAGGTCTTTGCATCAAAGCCACGGAGAGGGAGATACCAAGAGAACATAGAGTGCATACGGTCACGAGCCTTCTGATTGATAAGGCCTGCATTGTATTCGCGCTCCACGTTGTCGTAGGCCACCTTCTCAACCATAGACCATAGACTGTCTGCGTTCGACTTGCCTATCTTAGATTCAGAGTCCATAACATAGTCAAGCGCAGCATCCTCATTGTACTCGCCCTTCTTGCTGACGGAGATGCCAAGGCTCTTCATTATCTCGGAGTCTGGGTCGGAGAGACCTGACATATCATTGTGTGCTGCATCAAAAGAAGCGATGTTGTTTGCGATGTAGTTGTCAAGCTCGCTATAGAACTGACGAAGGTCGATGTTGCCCTTGTTAAGCTCGTCGTGCAAACGATTGCGCTCTGCGTCGTAGTCCTTCTGCGCTACTGCAGAATAAGCTTGGATAGCTGGGTCGTCGCTTGCCTCCATCTTCTTGATAGCATCACGGACAAAGAGTGTGCGGTTGCGCTCCAAAGCGTGCTTAACGTAAGCATAGGCTTCGAGGTTACGATAACGCTCCTGCGGAGTCTTGCCGTCAAAGAAGGTTGAGAGTTCACTTAGCTTCTTGAAGATAGGCTTTGCGTGTTTATGAGTGAATGCCTCTTGCTCCTGCTGGTTCTTGGAACCGAGGGCTTCCATCTTGCTTGCAATATCGTACCTACTGTCTATCTTCTCGCCCTTCTTTGGCTTTAGGATAACATCGAGCAACTCACGGACTGAAGCAAGGCGGTCGCCGTGAGCTTCCGTCCAAGCGTACTTCCAATTAGCAAGGCGGTCGTTATACTGACGCAGACAATCACGGCCTTCCGGAGTGAGGTTTTCCAGTGCAGCTGCCCTTTCTTCGTCGCTCATATTCTTGGTGCGATAGAGTAGGTGAGACATTGAGTCTCCGTCCTCGTCTACTGCCTTCGTGTCCCAAGAGTAACCATCACGACTCGTTTCTTCTTTCGGGTGATAGTTTTTGAGTGACGAGTTGAAGGCTGCCTTACGTATGCGATACTCCAAAGAGTTCTCGTTGCCGGCA
>CAVJCD010000197.1:0-4420 GCA_963648005.1 Tannerellaceae bacterium
ATCTACAGGCGTGTGGCATTAATGCCATCATCTTTCAAGTACGTCCCGAGGCCGATGCATTCTACAAATCGAACCTCGAACCTTGGAGTCGTTTTTATACCGGTCAGCAAGGTCTTGCCCCGGAGGGTGACTTTGACGTAATGGAGTTTCTGATTCGCGAATGTCATAAACGGAATATGGAGTTTCATGCTTGGCTGAATCCTTACCGTGCAGGTACAGAGGGCAGCACTCAGTTTGCCGATACGCATATCTACAATCGCCATCCTGATTGGTTTGTCACCTACAACAAAAAAATATTGTTCGACCCGGGGCTACCCCAATGCCGTCGTTTCATCTGCAAGGTGGTACGCGACATTGTCAGCCGTTACGACGTGGATGCTATTCATATGGATGACTATTTCTATCCGTATCCTGTCGCAGGAATGCCGTTCCCCGATGACTATAGTTTCCAAAAATATGGTTTAAACAAGGGTTACACCGAGTCTGAGAGAGGTGATTGGCGACGTGAGAACGTGAATACTCTGATTCGCGAACTAAAACAAACCATACAAGGCACAAAGCCATGGGTGCGCTTTGGTATCAGCCCGTTTGGCATCTACCGCAACAAGAAAAGCACGCCCGATGGTTCGGGCAGCAACACCAACGGCCTTCAAAACTACGACGACCTGTATGCCGATATCATGCACTGGGTTAAGGAAGGATGGATTGACTATAACATGCCACAGATATATTGGGAAATAGGTCATTCTGCTGCCGACTATGTCACCTTGATTAAATGGTGGAACAAGAAAGCCTCCCTCAACGGCACGCACCTATATATCGGACAAGATGTGGCACGCACCATGAAAGCAGGTCAATTGACGCGCAAGATGCATTACGAACGTTCGCTGTCGAAAGTGAAAGGCAACTGCTTTTGGCCCGCCAATGAGTTGCTGTGGAACAACAAAGGTGTGACAGACAGCTTGAAAAGGAACTATCACCATTATCCGGCATTGATTCCGGCATATACCCATATGTACAATCAGGCCCCACAATCGGTTAAAAAACTGAAAAAGGAATGGACATCCGATGGTTATATGCTGCATTGGCAAGCAGAGCAAAATCCGACCAATCCAGAACTTGCCTCCTACTTTGTTGTGTATAAGTTTGCCGAGGGCGAGCCTATTGATCTTAACGACCCATCCAAGATTGTAAAGATTACCCGCAAGAGACGGCTTATCATGTCGTACGACGAAGGGAAAAAGAAATATCGCTATGTAGTAACCGCAGTCAACCGCTTCCATAACGAGAGCGACGGCAAGAGCATAAAAGTGAAATTGTAACCATGAATATCAGAGTTGCCATTTGTAGCATAATCTGCGCAGTGTTGTTGGTTGGTTGCGATAAGGAAGGAAGCGACACGCCGGCAAAACCCAAGCGTACGGTACTTGCCTATGTTGTTGCCAGCAATTTGGGAGAGTATCTCTCTTCCAACGTCGACCAAATGAAGTCAGTTGCCTACAACAGCAATTTGAATAATGGCAACTTGGTGGTCTACTATTCGGAGAATAAACGCAAATCATATTTGTTTCAGATAAAAGAGGACAAGAGGGGGCAGATAACGACAGACACAGTCCGCTTCTATGAAATCCAAAGTGCCGTATCGCCGGAAACTATGCGTAATGTGGTTCGGGATGTAACTGAGTTGTTTCCCGCAGACAGCTACGGCATGATTCTATCCAGCCATGGCACGTCTTGGCTACCCGAAAACTATAGTTCGCTTCGTTCCTTCGGAGAAGAGAACAATGAGAATATGGAGATTACGGAGATAAACGAGGCATTGGAGGGCTTTCATTTCGACTTCATGCTGTTCGATGCCTGTTATATGAGTGGCATAGAATGTGCTTATGAACTACGTGAACGGACGGACTATCTGCTTGGCACACCAACGGAAGTGCTTGCCCATGGGTTCCCTTACGAGAATTTACTACCGGCATTGTTTGAGGAAGAATCCGACTTGGCGGCTGTTGCAAAAAGCTTCTACGACTACTACAGCAACAACGGAGAAGAGTCGTATGGAACAGTCTCGCTGGTCAAATCCGATGAACTGGACAGTTTGGCTATCGTTGTCCACGAGATATTGGAGGACAAGACAGAAGAAGACATCTACGCATTACCTCTTAGCGAGATGCAGGTCTTGGACTATCTCACAGCCCAAAGCCCGCATATGCTCTACGACTTCGACGATTTCATCCAACATCTGGCTTCCGGCGAGCAGTATGAACGTTTCAGCACCTACCTCAACAAAGCCGTTGTCTGCAAATATGCCACACCTTACTCCTATTATTCTACGGTTGGAGCGAAAGAAATCGAGCATTACTGCGGTATCTCGGTATTTGTTCCTCAACCATCGCTCCAGAAGCTGACCGAATGGTATAAACGGTTGGCATGGTATTCCGCCGTTTACAATTAGCGGCGAAGCTCTATCTTACAAGAAACACCTTCTTATATTTTTTCACCACGCCATCAGAGTTATACAATTCGGCATAGAAGATGTAGACACCCGCCGGCAGCCGCTTTCCAGACGAAGATTCGCCATTCCAGGTAAGTTTACCACTCGTACCCAACAGTTCGTTGTTTGCTATCTCGGCAACACGGGCACCCGCCAGATTGAACACGAAAGCACGACAGTTGTATCCTTGCTCGTCGAGGTCGTAGGGCAGGATGTAGAATCCCTGTCCATCGTCCCACTTGGGCGGTTCTATGCCCGTCGTTGTTTCCGAATCATCGGAGCCGGAGGCACTCGCCTGCGAGTTTTGATAGCCCGGCGTTCCATAGCCTGCCGTGGCAGATGCCGAGGTCCAGTTCTCAGCCAACTGCGTCTCTGCCTCGGGGTCAATACGTTCAAGGGCAACACCTTTCCGGTTTTTCACCGACGAAGCATGCCAACTGGAAGAGTATGCCACTTCATCAATTACTGTTCCATCCGCCGTGCGAAACAATACAAGCGTGGAGGAAGTATTTGCCAAGATGGGCAGTTTACTAACCTCGAACAAAGAAGATTGCGAGAGAACAGTGTAGAACCCGGTAACACCCGACAGATTCTTGGTGAGCAACGCATATCCACTCGGCTCAATCGTTGAGGTTATTGACGACAAGGGGTAACGGGTGTTCAACGTGCCATCAGTCTTGCGGACGGCTACCGAAAGACCGGACAGTGACAACTGACGGTCGGAACGGTTATACAGTTCGATATATTCACTGCCATCGGTGTATGGCTCCGGCAGAAGTTCATTGAAGATAATCTCGGACGGCTCAACAACAATGTCCCCCGACGTGTCTTGGTCCGATTCCGGCTCTTGGTCCTGTTCCCCGTCGCCGTCTCCTTCATCGTCTGCCCCGGAGGAGTTGGCGGCACCGGGGGTACCTCCACGAGGGTCTGAAGAGAGATGCCAGCCCCCGGAAGAGCCACGTTCCCACGACCTGGCAGGCGTAGCTTTGGAATAAGAGTATTCGTCTATTACTGTTCCGATGGAGTTCAAAAGTTTTAGTTCTTTCCCGTCGTTCGCCAGTTTCGACGGGAAGTTGTCCAACGGCACATCTATGGCCTCAGCATCGATTTCGACATCTCTGCCGGAACGATAGAGCACGGCATAGCCTCCGGCGGGTATCACGAAGGTTGCCATCTCCTTTGCCGACCCTCCATACGAGAACTGCCAATCGGAAAGTGTTATACTATTGGATGTAGTATTGTGTAGTTCCACATATTCTGTTTCCGGCAGCTCGGTCAATCCTTTCGGGTCGGCCATTACTTCATTGATAAGGACGGAGCCCGCAGTCGCTTCCCCACTGTCTTTTTCCTCACCACCACTCTCTACGTCCGACGTATCCGATTCATCGGGGTTGTCGGTGGAGGTATCCGAGGTGTCTGATGTGTCCGTCAATTCGTTTCTGACCAACAGTTCATCCACCAAAAGATGATAGTTCTTATAAGATTTGGCCCTACAGATGCAACTCAGATTCAAGTTTGCTCCGTCAAGCAAGTCTTCCATCGACACCTTGCACGTGCCTTCTTCCTGAAAGGCGTCCTCACTACCCATGCGGGTATACAGCGTCCATTGAGTGTTGTTTTCCAAGACCAACTTAATATGGATATCGGTATCCTTCTCCACCTTCCGTTGCCCCTTAATCAACCGCTTTGCCTCCCCCTTGGGTGGCCATTTATATAATGAAACGACATCAGCCACACGGATAAAATATAACACATCGCTGGGTTGCCCCGTGCGATAGACATATAGGTGAAGCTTATTGTAGCTGGTGGGGCTGAACGAGAACTGCATCTTAGCCTCCCATTCCATGTTTGAAGAGAAGGTTATAGGCGCATACAACCTGCAGGTATCCGACCGCCCGGAGTAGTCGAAGAAGAGACAACCGTCACCAC
>CAVJCD010000198.1:0-4405 GCA_963648005.1 Tannerellaceae bacterium
CCAAGACCATCGCATCTGGCGACGAGGTACAGGTGGCAGCACCTGCAGGAGTTGTAGTAGTAGCCGTAGAAGGTGAAGCTGCAACGAAGGCAATCGTTAAGTAAGACAAGAAGATAGAACGATAGAACAAAGCCCCGAGGCATCAAGCCCCGGGGCTTTCGTTGTTATAGCCCTCCCACAGATGTCATGAGGATAAGAAAAATGCATCACGCAAAACGCAAAACGCAACACGTAACACGTAACACGCCGGCACGTCCGTCTAGTTCTCTTCTGCCGGTTGGTATAGGTAGCGTTTGATGCTTCTCTTGGGGGTTTTTTCGAACTCTTCTTGATACAATTTGAAGTGCGAGACCTTGCAATAGGCGGGCATCTCGGCGTTGAGTTGGTTGATGTTCTGCTGCATCAGTTGCTCTATCTCGGAGTGCTGTATGCCTGCTCTGTCCACCTGCTCCCAATCCGGATATATCAAAGCCGCCAGCCTGCCTCCCTGAGAGATGATAAGCGACTCAGCCACGTATGGCATATTGTTGAGCTTGTCTTCAATCTCCTCCGGATAGATGTTCTGTCCGCTCGGACCCAATATCATAGTCTTGCAGCGTCCGCGGATATAAAGGAAGCCGTCTTGGTCTATCGTCCCCAAATCGCCCGTATGCATCCATCCGTCGTTGGTCATAACCGCTTGGGTTGCCTCAGGGTTCTTGTAGTAGCCCAGCATCACATTCGTGCCCTTTAGAAGTATCTCGCCCACCTCATTCACGGGGTCTGAGGAGTCGATACGTGCCTCCATGCGGTCCACAATGCGTCCCACAGAGCCTTGACGGAAGGTTTCCCACGGCTCGTAGGCAACCAGCGGTCCACATTCGGTCATCCCATAGCCTATGGTGTAGCGAAACTTGATGGAGTGAAGAAACTCCTCCACGTCTTTGTTAAGTGCTGCCCCGCCTATAACCACCTCACCAAACTTGCCTCCGAAGGACTCGTTGAGCTTGTCGGCAATGGCGCCGCGCACCTTTTGGTCCACATACGGCAGTTTCAGCATCAATTTGACAAGAGGCTTGTCCAGCTGAGGGAACACCTTGTTTTTTATAATCTTCTCTATGATTAACGGCACGGCAAGTATCAGCGAAGGCTTGACGCGGGCAAAGGCATCGGCAATAATCTTCGGGCTGGGTATGCGTGTGAGGAAATGTATGTGGCAACCCTTGTTCACGCAGTTGAGTATCTCGAAAGCCAGTCCGTACATATGTGCCATGGGCAGCATACAAACGATATTGTCTCCCGGATGGATATACGGCAGGTTGTCGGCAGCAAACTTCGTGTTGCTCCACAGACTGCGGTATGGAATCATCACCCCCTTCGAGAAGCTTGTTGTGCCCGAGGTGTAGTTCAATACAGCCAACTCGTCGGGCTCTTCCTTATGATAGCTAATGTCGTCGGGTGAAAACGAGCGGGGATATTTCTTTCCGAAATGTTCGTTGATGCGGTCGCGCACCGAGCATACCTCGCGATTCTTGCAACCCAAGACTGAGAAGTCGTCAATCAGCATAAACAGATTGACCTCCGGCATCATCTGTTCGTTCATGTTCTCCCAGTTGCTTGCCCCTGCCAACACCACCTTGGCCTCCGAGTGGTTGACAATATGGTGTATGTTGTCCGGTTTGAACTCGTGGAGTATGGGTACTGCCACAGCCCCATACGAGAGTATGCCGAAGAAGCTTATTGCCCAGTTCGACGAGTTGCGCCCCACCAACGCCACCTTGTCGCCTTTCTTCACCCCGGCATGCTCGAGGATGATATGAAACTTGGCGATGCGGCGAGCCACATCTTTGTAGTGGTAGGTATGTCCGTTGTAATCCGAAAACGCAGGGAGGTCCCAATGCTCCTTGATGCTGTTTTCAATGAGTTCCAAGAATCTGTTTTCCATGCCTTAGGGTGTTTTCTATTTGTCAATGCTTACTTTCACCACCACCTTGCGGATATTGCCTTCGCCAATGCCGGGGGCATGGCCGTCTTCGGGGAAGAAAACGGCAAACTGACCCGGATAGATTTTGGTGTATGCCGTGGGGCGGTCTACGTAGAAGGTGATGTCGTTGGCCTCATCATAGGGCACTGATTCCGTCTGCAGCTCGCTGCCGGGCTTCCATCCAATCTTTTCCACACCGAGGAGAGGCAACTGTATGTCGATATACCGTTTGTGTGTCTCGATGGCTGCCTCTGCCTTGTCCTTGCCGGTCAGACTGCTCACGGAAACATAGAGGCGCTCGCCGTCCAGCGGATACCTGCCGTCTTCCATGCGTGAGAAGTCGGTATGCTTGATATAATCGAAAGCCTTCCCAAAGAGGGGATGCAAGGCTTCTATTCTTTCCGTATTGTTTAGTGAATCAAGTATCATATTGGTTTGCTTTTCAAAAAATACCGGCAGCAAAGGTCGGCTATTCGTTTGTTAAATAAAAGGGAAGCTTGATAAATAAAACTATAATCCCTCCTGGGAGGCGCGTGGAAGGTATTTATTCATACATTTGCCATATCCAATTTTCCACAGACACGATGCAGAGAAGAAAACATAAGCAGACCTTCGGAGAGGAGGTGGCCAACGTGCTGACCCATGGCGCGGGCGTGCTCTTCGGTGCAGTTGCCCTTGTGGTGCTGCTCATGGCTTCGCTAAGAAGAGGCGGCGATGCCTGGACGGTGGGCAGCGTGGTGGTGTACGCCCTCTGCATGTCATCGTCCTACGTCACCTCCACGCTCTATCATGCTTCCCGCGATGCGGGGCGCAAGCGGTTGCTCCGCAGGTTCGACCACAGTGCCATCTACCTTCATATAGCCGGGACGTATACACCCTTCACCATGATAGCCCTTAGGGAGGAGGGTTGCTGGGGATGGCTGTTGTTTGCGGTGGTATGGGCGGCTGCTGCGATAGGAATTGTCTTGAGTTTTAGACGGATGAAGAAGACCGACCACCTCAAGACCGTTTGCTACCTTATGATGGGATGGGTGGTGGTCATCGCCTTCAAGCCTCTCTTGGATGTGTGTAGGCAGACCGACTCGATGGATGTGCTCTATTGGCTCATTGCCGGCGGACTGTTCTACACCATGGGCTGTGTGTTCTTCTTCCTCGACAAGTATAAATACATGCACCCTCTGTGGCATCTCTTCGTCTTGGGCGGCACAGCCTGCCATTTCCTGTCAATATATTCCTTGGTGGTCTAAGGGTGCATCTTAGGCAAAAGGGCCCCGCCCCGAGTATGGGGGGGCTGGGGTCCTGAGAAACGGTAGAGAGGCTACTCAACGGTTGGATGGCCGTCGCTGTCTTCACCTACTATTACATCCGAAGAAGTATCGGATGGGGTAGACGAAGCGGCGCTGTTCAAGGTGAGTTTCTCGTACTTTGCGCTGTTGCGAATCACATTGAGCATGCTGCCCGGAGTAAACACGATGCGAGCCTTGTTGAACAACGAGGTGCTGAAGTCGCTCTCGTTGGCCACGCCCTTGCTACCTGCCACCATACGGAAACTGCCCAAGCGGCCCATCTGCACGATATCACCCTCTTCGAGGCGTTCCTCCATTACCGACAGCAATCCTTCGATAACCAGCATCACGTCGCCCACAAAGGCGGTACTGCGCACTGCAATAAGCTCACACAGCTTGTCGAAATCGAGTTTCTTGAGCGAACGGGTCTGTGCATAATACAATTTGCTCCCCTCAGCTGCATTCTTGCTCATGTCGGGGCGTTGAACCAAATGAAAATTAAGTGCCATAATAATTAAGAATTTGAAAGTTAAACATATACGTTACCCAGAGTAACACCACAAAGATAACTCCCAACGTCTGCCCACCATACCATCTCTGTCCGTTGACATCCTCCATAGGATACAAAGAGTTGTGATTCTTTGGTGTTGCCTTGTTGGCGATATTTTGCTGATATTCATTTGGTTTTCTTGTGCGATTTGCGTATCTTGGTAGCGTTAAAAGGAATACTGTTATGATAGAAGAAGAAAAATTCAAGATTCGCAGTTACGGTTGGGCAGAGCTCGCCATGTGTTATAACCCCCATGTGTTGCCAAGTTCTGCAGCAAGGCTCTTGCGGCGGTGGGTCAACAGGAACTCCCGTCTTACCTCATCATTGGCTGAAGCAGGCTTCCGTGACCGCCAGCGGATTCTTACCCCCAAGCAAGTAGCCATCATTGTCGACTACCTCGGAGAACCGTGATAAACGTGCCGGCGTGTTACGTTTTGCGTTTTGCGTTTTGCGTTCGTTCTTACTCGCGCTCAACACCTCTAGCTGAGTGGCTGAGATGCTACGGGAGAAAGATATATCTTTTGAAGGCAAAAGTCCCGTCTTTTGAACTCAAAAGATATATCTTTTGCCATTGAAAGTCCCGTCTTTCCCGGCGGATGAGATGAG
>CAVJCD010000199.1:0-4392 GCA_963648005.1 Tannerellaceae bacterium
TTGTGTTGCCTAAGAAAGCCAAGATAAGAATTTACAGAGCAGACGGCAGAATGAATTACCGGCTCATTTTTGTTTCTACACGCAATTTCCAATTTGCGCATGGCATTAAAGAAGCCGCCAACTGTTCTGTTAGACAAGTAAGTTCGATTTGGTTTAACCACACCACCGACTATTTTAATGCCTTTTTTAATTTCCTGTATATAAACTTTGTCGGGGTGAAGCTGTACATGCAGAAAGCCTTTCAAAAATTTTCTGCTCTCTTGTCTGAAAAACACCGCGTCCCCTTTGCATTTGCAAACAAAGGCAAAGTCGTCTACAAATCGCACATATTTAGCTCCACGCTTAGCTCCTTCGTTAATTGCCCACTCATCGAAGAAAGACATGTAAAAATTCGCAAAAAGTTGGCTGGTAAGATTTCCTATTGGCTCTCCTCTCATAAGAGGAAGGGAAAACAGGCTTTTGTTTTTAGGCAGCTTGTCCCAAAGAAAAACATCCCCTCTTCTCTCACAATCATCTTGTGGCCGATGTCGAATTATAACTTCTGCCAGCCATAGACAAAGTTCTAAATCACTTTCATACTTACTGCCTTTCCAGTGTTCCCACTTTTCTTCTATAAAGGGCAGTAACAAGTCTAAAAGCTTCTGGCAATCAATAGACATAAAAAAGCCCTTTATGTCAAATTGTGCGTACCAAGCTTCTTTCGTGTAATTGTCAGAAACTTCTAAAGTGTTCTTGCATAACCGCTGGATACACGCAAAGGTACCGTAGCCTACCCTGCAATTAAAAGAAACATTGCCTTGCGAATTGAAACGCTCTTCAAACAAAGGCGTCAGTCGCAAACAAAGCCAATGTTGGACTATGCGGTCTCTGAAATTAGCTGCAAAAACTTCACGCAATTTAGGACGCGTGACAACAAAGCAAATACTGGTCGTTGGCTTGTACGTCCGACCCCAAACCTCTCTGGCAAGCTTCAACACGTCTTCGTGCCAGATTTGCCTATATGTTACACATTGTGAGCTTTTTTTCTTTTTGGCGCAACAGTCATCCAAAGCATCAAACCATCCTTCTGCGTAATTATCAGGAAGTGCTGCTACCGCCCGAACATTGTTACTGTTGTACTTGTTGTTCCAGTTGTTGAAGTTGCCATTGCTGAAATTCACGTTCCACGCGTTGCTCGAACTGTTCTCGCTGCTGCTGGCGCAGCAGCTCGAATCTGCTGTTAATGCGTATACTATCTTGTTCTTAACTAAAGAGCGACAACTACGTCGTCCTCCAGTGATACGCCCATTTTCTAACAATACGCCCATATCATCAATCGTAATCAATTTATATGAGACTTCTGCTGCTCAAATGTCCTTACTCGCCAATTCTGGATTTGCTTTAATATGGTTTCCAAAGATTCTGCAAGTTTTGGCATTTGTCGGTTGCTAATGATTCTAGTATAGCCACTATTTGACCACTCTTTTAAGGTGTCAATGCAGGTTTTTACTGTCCTCATCTGCATATACAATGAATTGATCATTTCCAATTTGGAAGTTGCATCCTTCTCGTTTAACGCCATACCTACGAGCGTTAAGCAATCCATCAAATTATTAATAAGATTCTTGCTAAGTTGTCGTAGTCCTACGCTTTTAGGCGTGCGCTCCACTATCGTAATACAATCCAGCATAAGCCGCTCTATTTCACGATATACTGGGGCACTCCCTGCGTTTTTAATCGAAGGTCTGTTTGCCATACTCAAAAACTTAGCTCATCAATGTGTAATCATTTACTATAGAATATACATTGATGAGCTGAAAAGTTTTCTCATTGTAAATATTTTACAATATCTATATCCAAGCCGATTTTGGGTTGCGTCAAAAGACGCGCCCACCCAAAATCGGCTTTTACCTAAAATGCTGCTACCGCCCGAACAGCGCCACTGTAGTACTTGGTGTACCAGCCGTCGAAGCTGCCAAAGCTGAAACCCACGATCCACGCGTAGCTCGAACTGTACTCGCTGCTGCTCCAATACCAACTACTACCAAAATCTGCAAAAACGCCTTCACTAATAGCCTTTGTAAATATAGCGCCTATCTTATCATCGTCATAATTAACACCCTGCTTCGCATGCCAATACAATCTTTGTAATTCTCCTATGCTAGGCAAGTACCAATTATGCGCCTTGAATATGTCCTTTAGCTCTTCGCCTGACTTTATTGACGGCTGATAAGCATGGCATCGGCTGGCTGCTGGATAGTAATACTGCTGATATTTAGACATATTGTCGTTTTCAGAAACAATATTAGAGAGATACTGCTCCAACATAGCTGATTCTGACACATCGCCATTAGTTTCCGGTACTGGAAGACCAACGCCGCTGTCTTCCAAGATCTTATAGCAATGTTGGATGATTTTCAAAGTCTTTATAAGACCAACGGGTACTTCATCTCCAGCTTTTCTATCTTTACAATAAATAGCCAGCTCTTTAGTAAGCGTATCTTTGCCTGTTATTGTAGTGTTAGGGCTTGCAATGCCGTCGTTCTCAGCATTGCTTATAACATCTGTATGAACGAAACCGTCAGCTGTATTCTCGTCTAAATAACTGTCTGCCGTTATATAATACGTCTGCTTACCTTCTGCATCTACCAGGCCATTACCAGTGGTATTAGTAATAGAAGCTATGTCATACACACTGTAATTCGTATCATCTTGCAATTCCAGCGGATAAATGCCATTATCAGCATTTGGATATAAGCCCCATGGGCTGTTTGGCACATTCTTAGTAGCCACCATACGTCTATCGCTAGCATCTGTCGGATTGACGTAGAAACAAACGCCAACTACCGTTTTGCCTTGCTGATTTGTATCTCCCCAAGTGCCGTCATAAAAGACGTAATCGCCAAGATGAGCACGTCTTGGATACAAGCCAAGCTTTATGCTTGCTTCCAAGACTTCACCATTAGTCTTAGTGAGATAGCAATGAAGCATCGCTGTAGGCGCAAGTGTATCTTCATCGCCCAACTGCGCCACATTGACAATACAGGAATCTTTTTCCTGAGTGTCTAACGTAGCGTATAGATTCTCATCTAACGCCCACTTAATACTTGCAACGTCATTAGTGTTCTGAGATAGCGGTACACAAGTAAACGTATGACTGCCTGTTTCGTACATATATTGCTCACCGGCAACACTAACTGACACTATTTGAGACGAATAATAAGTGATGTAAAGGCTATTTTTTGTATCATCTATATTGCCCCAATGATATAACCAGCAAATCTTGTCTGAGAATGTTGGGCGATTTGACGTGTTGTTAGTCACCGCTATCTTGCCTGCAATAGTGCTGTTCTCTATAGAAGCAAGATAATTAACCACACGTAAATTCACGTCCTCCCAATCTATTTTTGCAAGCTTCAACGTCTTCAAAGGAGCATTGCCTGAATAACATAAGTCAAAAATAGCTTTTGAATCTGGGATATTTTCGCCTAAAATTAAGACATTAAGATTGTCAACGCCTTGCAGCTTTACAGTCGAAAGATTGGCTTGCGTTTCCAAATCTAGACGCGTAATCGTATTCGGAAACGAAATAGCTGTCAGCGTATGAGTGTCTGGAAGCGTTACTGTAGTTAATCTTGTTTGCCATACGTCCACGCTTACCAAACGGCTCTCGTTCGACAGGTCAACATTGCCGCTTGTGCCGCTACAGCCACGCATAGAGAACACCTTGAGGTTTTTGGCCGTTACATTCACGCCGCCGGGACGGAATGCTGGAGTCTGTATGCCTGTCTCAGCGTCCGCGTATGTCTTGCTTGGCTCAGCGATAAACTCTACAAGACGCTTACCGTTGATTGTAATAGTGTTCTTCGGCGTAGTGGAAAGGTCTCCAATATTGCCAATGCTACGGTAATAGTTGATGCCGCTCACCGACATACCAGTATCATTTGATGACGTGGTACCCAGCAGCAGCGTATATTGTTCGCCCGGAGCAACGCGTACGTGAGGGTCTACACTCGTCTGTCCCAGCATGCCTGTCGGATAAAGGTATTGGTGAGGCGTAACGGTAAAGGCGTATGTGTTAAGCGACGAATCGGTATCTGGAGTGTGGAATGCCTGTAGCGAGAAGCCTTCCGTGGCATCGGCAATGCCCAGCGCACCACTCTTGCCGTCCGCAAACGGGCCCCATGCAGCATACGAAGCCATCAATACCAGTCGGCGCTCAATGAACTGCAATTCACACTGCAACAGCGCACCGTTGCTCTGGGTAATTGGGCGTACACCACGAGCACCCGAACCGTAAGACACGAAGCCTATCATTTCAGGAAATTCATATCGTATACGCGCAGCCTCGTTGAATACCACTTGAGGGAAGTATGCCTGTATGAAGTAAATGTATTTCCACAGACAACCATA
>CAVJCD010000200.1:0-4303 GCA_963648005.1 Tannerellaceae bacterium
GTATTGCTTCTTCTTACATCTTCACTCTGAAGCCGGGTGATAAGGTAACGATGAGTGGTCCTTACGGTGATTTCCATCCTATCTTCGACTCCAAGAGAGAGATGATGTGGATTGGTGGTGGTGCAGGTATGGCTCCTCTGCGTGCTCAGATTATGCATATGACCAAGACGCTGAAGACAACCGACCGCAAGATGAACTATTTCTATGGTGCACGTGCGCTGAATGAGGTGTTCTATTTGAATGACTTCTTGGAGATAGAGAAGGAGTTCCCGAACTTCAAGTTCCATTTGGCTCTCGACCGTCCTGACCCTGCTGCAGACGCTGCAGGCGTGAAGTACACTCCGGGATTCGTTCATCAAGTGATATTCAACACTTATCTGAAAGACCATGAGGCTCCGGAAGATATCGAATACTACATGTGTGGTCCGGGTCCGATGTCGAAGGCTGTGGAAAACATGCTCGATAGTTTGGGTGTACCTATGGAAATGCTCCATTACGATAACTTTGGAGGATAGAAAAACAACAAACATTTTGTTTGAAAAACGAGAGGCTGCGTCGGTTTGGCGCAGCCTTTCTTTGTTAGTAACCCCGCTATGAAACGGCGGGGTTTGAGAGGGGTGAAAATCGAAACGACCGACCCTTTGGGAAAAACCATCTTGGCGGGGAAACGAAAAGTATCGGTACTTTTGAGCGAAAGTATCGGTACTCCGGTTTTGGGGAGGTATAAACCTTTCGGGCAAAAGGTTTATACCTTCGGTGAAAATAATCGGTTTGAGCCGATGGGGTAATCGTTGGTTTTATTCCCTACCTTTGTTTCCGTATAAAAACAACTTTTGTAATCCATAT
Organism: Tannerellaceae bacterium; assembly: GCA_963648005.1. Lineage (GTDB taxonomy): Bacteria > Bacteroidota > Bacteroidia > Bacteroidales > Tannerellaceae > Parabacteroides. The sequence goes on from CAVJCD010000200.1 coordinate 847, forward strand.
CTTATGAAGATAATCCAGACTGCAATTTCCGTCCTTCTGTTGGCAGCTGCCGGTGTGCAGGCCCAACAACAAGACACGGTGTTCGTTTCCAACTACGATATCCATCCCTATACCTACGAGAATCAAACCGGGAGGATGCGCCGGGTCATTGACGATTGCAAGAGACTTAACGCTAAAGTGCTTGTGTTCGAGAAGGGGCGCTACGACTTTTGGCCGGAGGATGCCGTTCGCAAGGAATATTTCATTTCCAACACCTCTACGGAGGAAGAATGCCCCTCGAAGGTAAAGACCCTCGGATTGTTCTTTGAAGATATGCAGGGCCTGACCATTGAGGGCAACGACGCAACGCTGATGTTTCATGGCAAGATGACCATGATAGCTTTTGCGCATAGCAAACAGATGAAGTTGCAGAACCTTCATATCGATTTCGAACGGCCGGGAGGCTCTGAAATTACATATACCAAGGTAGACGATAACGGAGTGGAGGTGAGCTTGCACCGCGATTCGCGCTATGAGATAGAGAATGGAAAGATTCATCTCTATGGCGAGGGCTGGCGTTCGAACCGCAACCATTGCATAGAGTATGATGTGGAGACCGACCGTTTCTTCTATAGCCAAGGATGGAACACCCTCTCTAAAGCCAATGCCGTGGAGGTGGCTCCGGGCATTGTGCGCTTCAGCACTCCCAAAGACTTTCGTCCCAAGGTGGGCAATACGCTGACGGTGCGCGACGTTATCCGCGACCAAGTGGGGCTGTTTATCTACGAAAGCCGGGATGTGACATTAGAAAACGTGAAAATGCACTATATGCACGGACTTGGCATCGTTAGCCAATACACTCGGGATATCACAATGAGGAACGTCATCTGCGCCCCAAGGGAGGGTAGCGGACGTGTTCTTGCATCTTCGGCTGACTTCATGCACTTCTCGGGATGCAGCGGCAAGATAAGCATCTTTGGATGCAAGTATTCCGGAGCGCACGATGACCCCATCAATGTACATGGCACCAACCTTCGTGCCATTAGAAAGGTGGACAATAGGACTTTGGAGCTACGCTTCATGCATGGTCAGAGCTACGGGTTTAATGCCTTTTTCGTTGGAGATACGGTGGCTTTTGTCAAGGCTTCTACCATGGAAAGAGTCGCCTTGGCTACGGTCACTTCAGTAAAGCCTCTGACCAACCGCACGATGGAAGTGGTCTTTGATGGTCCGATTCCACAATCACTGGAGCCGGGGCACGACTGCGTGGAGAACATGAGTTGTACGCCCGAAGTGGAGATTCGTAACTGCTACTTTACCCATACCAGCACACGCGGTACACTGATGACCACTCCCCGCAAGGTGGTCATAGCAGACAATACCTACTACAAGACCGGCATGAGTGCCATCTTGATAGAGGGCGATGCGGAAGGATGGTTCGAGTCAGGCCCCGTGAATGACGTGCTGATAGAAAACAACACCTTCATAGATTGCGCCTATAACGGCGGCCCTGAGAATGCTACCATTGCCTTGCATCCGTCGAACATGGTGGTGGATGCCAATCACCCCGTACACCGGAACGTACGTATCATTGGCAATAAGTTCCTGCTTTCAGGAAATCCGGCGCTATATGCCAAGAGCACAGAAGGGTTGGTGTTCAAAGACAACAAGGTGGAGCAACTCCCCGCTACGAATGCCGGGCAAAAGGGACTGTTTATCCTAAACGGCTGCAAGAATGTGACAATCAAAGGGAACACCTTGCCTCATGCCTTCTCTCTCAAGGATATCCACTTCGAGAACATGAAGAAGAAAGTCTCTACCCGTTAGTCGGTTTGGAAAGATATATCTTTTGACCTCAAAAGTCCCGTCTTTTGCTCTCGAAAGATATATCTTTTGCCTTCAAAAGTCCCGTCTTTTTTGCCGGGATATAGGTATGCTTACGACCCTTTGGTGCTGCGAAAAAAGGAAAATCCAAAAAACTTCCTTCCTTATATAATATAGTGCAGCATTCTCCGTTTACATTATATCTCAACCGGTATAAATAAAACAAAGCTTAGACTATGAAGTTGTTGATTCTTTCTTTTTTCGCAGTAATACTCGCTTATTCTCTTATTTTCGACGAGAGGGAAGATGTAAGTCAATCGATACAGGGGATTGACAGTTCCGTATATATCCAAAAGCCTGATACTTTGCAGGTAGATTACTTGGAATGTTACTATATCACTCCCGATAGCTATATCGTTCGCTAAGCAATACCCGTCTATTTCAACGTATCGTACGTTGGGATTTCTTTCAAAAATGAATAAGTTAGGTTTTCGTAATCTATCTTGCAGCAAAAATGGTTTACGCCGTTGCTTACCGTGAGGTATTGCACGTGCAGAACCATGTTGTAGCGCGCTATTTGGTCGAATACAGCGCTTGTAATCTCTACGTGGGGGGCTTTATACTCCACAATCATCAGAGGAACTAAAAAACGGTCGTACGCAACCGTATCACAACGCTTGGTTGTGCCGTTCAGTTTCAGCGAAACCTCGTTAGCCAATAGCTCTTTGGGGTATCCTTTATTGCAAATCAAATAGTTAACAAAGTGTTGCCGCACCCATTCCTCCGGGGTCAGGGCAACAAACTTACGTCGTACCGGGTCGAATATGACGGGTTTGCCGTCTTTTTCCTTTACTTTGGCTGCGAATGTTGGCAGGTTTAATGTCCGCATTTATTATATTTGTCGTTCACGTAATTCTACCTACCAAAGGTAGTGATTTTAAGGTTTCGTTATGGCTAAAAAGGAAAACACGTTTGAGGAAATATGCCGGGATATTGTTGCCGGGAATTTTCAGCCCGTTTATGTTTTAATGGGAGAGGAACCTTTCTTTATTGACAAGATAACCGACATGCTTATCGACAACGTGTTGAAGGAAGAGGAGCGAGACTTCAACCAAATCATTATGTATGGTGTGGATGTTGATGCCGCTACCATTATCAATGCCGCCAGACGGTTTCCTATGATGTCGAAATATCAGCTGGTGGTTGTGCGTGAAGCCCAATTGGTGCACGACATAGAGTTGCTGACCAATTATGTGAAGAACCCACTCCAATCCACTGTGTTGGTTGTCAACTATAAGTATAAGACCTTAGACAGACGGAAATCTTTGGCAGCCGCCACCGAGAAGGTCGGCGTTTTGTTTGATTCGAAGAAGGTTCCTGATTATAAGATGCCTGGATTTATCACTTCCCTTATGCAGCAGTGTTCCATAAGCATTGACCCCAAAGCCGCTCAGATGCTGTCAGACTTCTTGGGAAACAATCTGAGTCGCCTAAGCAAGGAATTGGATAAACTGGTATTGGTATTGCCCGAGGGTGCCTTACGACGCATCACGCCGGAGCTGGTTGAGCAGAATATCGGAATAAGCAAGGAATACAACAACTTCGAGCTGATAAAGGCCATAGCAACAAAAGATGTACTTAAGGCCAATAGGAT
>CAVJCD010000201.1:0-4300 GCA_963648005.1 Tannerellaceae bacterium
GTCGGGAGTTGATGCCGTATTCTTTTCGACACCTGTCTTGGTAGAGATAAGTCCGTTGCCATGCAAGGTGCAAAGCATTTGATTATAAGTTGCCTCGTCAAACGGCTGCCACGGCTTGAACGATGTGCTAATCCTCATCTGTTCAAACTCCGTAATAGCATTGGGGTTCTCGCCGCTTGCTACAAGCTGCTTGGCAAGACCTTCTTTGAAGAGGCGTGAGTGTTTCGACACAAAGTTCTGCCATTCTATAACCGCGCTCGAAGCACGCTCTATGTCTAAAGAACGTGTCATCTGAATAGCAAGACCACTTATGTCACCGCTTGACTTCACATCTTTAGGCAAGATGAATGTACAGCCACAACCAATCTGTATCTGGTCGAGTATCGTCTGCAAGAAGTCAATCATGTTCTGCGGGCTTGGCGGCGCTTTAAACTCTGCCGAACCGTTGCCATCGATGCTCGTATCGTTAAGAATGATAGAGCCTGCTATCTTCTTGGCAGTCTCGTTGAACTTGCCCTTGATATAGAGAATGCCCCAGCCATGACGTTTCTGAATGACCGCAAACAGGTTGAAGATAATCTCAAACAACTCTATCAAGTCCTGCACGTTGTTCCATGGCACATCGCCTCGCTTTGTAATAAGCGGGCTCTCTGAAAAGCCATGCATCTCCTCGTAATCAAGATGCCAAGAGTTTGTTTCTTCTGCTGGCTTCTCGTCGCTAACAGTTGCGAGTATGTTATCCGAGAAATGATAATGCTTACTATCATCGTAAGCATCAATATGCCTAACACCATCTTCTGTGCGGTAATACACGCAGTCAATCAAAGGCTCTCCGTTATCGTCTCTGTGCGATATAGTCTGATAACCGTCAGCATAAGAGAACAAACGTGTCCTTATCTCGTTGGCTTCATTCATATACATAAGCAAACCAACGTCGCCATAAGACTGTTGTATAGACACTGCACGTGTCTCTATGCCATCTTGGTTTGTCTCCTCCCAATGCCATTTGAAATCCGCGAAATTCTTCTTTAATGCCCCGTTAGGATTGGAGTCATGCAAGATGTGTATGCGCTTATTGCCGCAAAGACACAAAGTAGCCTTCTCCATGATTCTGCGCTGAAGAGCAATGCCGAACTTCTTGAATTTGACTTCAAGGTAGTTGTTTGTATCTTTCTCTTTGACACATATAGATGGCAAATTCTCATCAAAAATCACGCTATGGCAGTTAGGGTCAAGCTCGCGTGCAAACCTCTCTTGCGATACTACTGTCTTATAGAACTTCGGCAAGATGGCTTCATGGGAGCAATCTGTTCTCACGTCTCTCCCGTCTGTTGCGTCTTTTATGGCAAGTGTAGTGGAGCCGCGCAAGAACGGTTTCTTTAAGAGCAGTTTCTGCGGGTTGGCTAAATAGTCATTTATTATGTCTTGTCTTTTTCTTCCCATGACGTTATAGATATTTACTGATTCTGTTACTGTTTATCTCTGCTACCTGCCTTATGTTCTTGCGGGTCTATGAAACCGAAGTGTTTTGCACAAGCCTTGCGCGTTGGCCAAAACGAGCATTCTCTGCTTGTGTGCGGACATACTATGTCATGCTTTGACGGTACGATGATGATACGCTTTTGGCTTTGCGATTCTTCCATCTCGAACTTGTCATTCAACTTCACGCGTATGTCGGTCTGCATCTTCAATGCGTCCTTTGGTTCCAAGTCGCCGTTGTTAAGGGCAATCTGTATCTTGTCAAGCATCTTAAGAAGCTCGTTCTTGTTCTCTTCTTTCGTTATGCTTGTGTTGTTTACAGAACCGATACCAAACGGCTCAAGCACTCCCAAGAGCTTCTTGAAGCGAGGCGTGTTATAAAAATCGTCAGCGTTCTTGTCGGATTTCCGGTATATCATCCGGTAAGCAAGGGATTTGTCTTCAAGCGTGTCGCAAAGTATTGCAAATGCAATCTCTCTCTCGCTGCACTTGTCCCAATCCTGCCGGATTGTTTCGAGAACCGTTCTTATATTTTCTTTCTTCAGCATCTCTGTATGTTGTGTTTAATACCATAAGGTATCATCGTAAATACTCTGCGCATTGGGATTCTTAACAGACGACACACTATCATCTGATAGCTTGAACCCTTCTTGAAGCTCGCTGCCGTACTCGATGTTATAGCAAGGGTACATGCGCATGGCACAAGGGTCAAGTAAGTCCATTGAACGGCCATGACCAAGGTTGCGGTTCATCTCTTTCTTGCTCCGCAGCTTCTTCTTGCCGCTCTGCATTACATCGAACTGCACCACAGAACACTCTTCCATAAACTCGTTCTGTAATGTGACCTTATATTTAAGGTTTTGGTGTGTATATGTAGAACCTGCGACCTTATCGTCAAATGTGAGCTGTCCACGCTTAATCATGTAACAAAGCCGCAGATAACACAAGTCTTTTAGCGTTACTGCCGACAGGTAGTATATGCCTATCGGCTTGGCCGCAGAGATATATGGTATAGCTTCGGGTATATAGTCATTGAAATACCTTCCTGCCGTAGCATCATAGATGATATGGTTCTCCGCTACTCCTTCCTTGCGTGCAAAAGCCCTTGCTCTGTCAGCATTCAGCCTCGGCGTAGCGTGCATGATAATCTCCACGTTGACTACATGGAAGCCGTTCCATGAAAGCATGATAGTATTATCCTTGCCGTAGTCCGCTAAGTCTATCGTTATCCACTTATCACCATTAACGGCCGGATCTTTGATGAAGCAGTCGCGTGCAGACTCGCTCGGTATAGGAAGGTTTTCTTCCTCCTCCGCATCAACATTAAAGTTACCTTCCATCAACGCCCTTGCCATTCTGCCGCCGGAAACCGCCACAGAGCCGACATAGTTAGCGTTATTAGAGAGCATCTTCTTGTTGTCACCCATCTTGCCATGATAGAACACGAAGCTCTTTATCATAGATTCATAGGAGAATCCGCCGCCAATAGCCTTTAGCTTGCGGTCTATATCTATCTTGCACTTTTCATAGACTTCTTTCTTTGTAGAGCCCCAAACGACATCCTTAACAGATGAGCCAGCACAATAGAAATACCTTACAATGCCGTTTCTATCTGCACGGATAAAGCCATCAGAGCCGATATACCAATCGAGGAATATTCTTGACCAATGACTGCGCTTCGGGTTCAACGTTGCAAAGAACTTGCCCGTAAATGTCTTACTCTGGCCTCGGTTACGGGTCATAATGTACGTGAACACCTCCCATGACATCTCGGTAAGCTCGTCAATGGCTATAAAGTCATACTCCCAACCTTTGGCACGCTCCCGAAGCTTATCCATATTAGAATCGTCAAGGTATGTCAAATCAACAAATGTGCCGTTAGGGAATGATACACGAGGCGAATCGCTCTCTTTTATCTTGACATAGTCCGCGCCGAATATCTGCTTGAACTTCTCGACAAAACCGCCGCCTGCCTTTTGGTTACCAAGTGAACGACGGGAAATCATTGCGCGAAAGTCAGGGTCGGTCATTAATGGCTCTGCCATAGCGAGCACGAGACCGTAGGAGTTATGGGTAGCGATAAGATTGTCTGTGATGTACAAATGTTTGCTATCGTCCACTAATATGCACTGGCATTCAGCTCTACGTACCTTTTTAATGCGCTTTATCTGTGTGTGAAGACCCATTAAGGCACACTCATTCTCATATCCATCTAATTGCGGATTTGGAATGAAGAATTTCCGACCTTCCTTTATGTTATCTATAAGAAAACCCGTCGTTACCGTCATTGAGCCGTTTAATTCATCCCATGAATTTACGTAGTCGGGTTCTTTATCGAATACTGTCCATAAATGCTCAAGTGTGCATTCACATTTTCTGCCATCAACTAATATGAGCTCATAAACATCTTGTACGCCTTGTGGGAATATGGCAGTTACAGTAGCAACCTCGCCAAAAGGAGTTGTCACTTTTGAGCCAACCTTCATATCGCCCATAGTTTGCCAGCCATAAGGTGTTAATATCATAGACGACAAAGGCTGGGCTTTACCACCACCGAGGTTGCCACCGCCGAATACTACATCGACGTTGCTACTCGCAAAGGATTTCTGGAAGCCTTCCTGCGGGCTGATGATTATGTCTTTCTCGTTGCTCATACTTTAATACAATGCAAAGATACCAAAGGTAAAAGACATAGCGCATTTTGTAAAAGGTTATATTTGGGATATAGCCTTTAAATGCCGTAAAACACTTAATATCAACGATTTAAATGATTAACTTTGCGGTGTTAAATCAATATTTTATTTGACATGAAGTTTACAAA
>CAVJCD010000202.1:0-4280 GCA_963648005.1 Tannerellaceae bacterium
GCCCTATGGAGGGTTTGCTATGTGAAAAAAAATAGCGTAGTTTTGCGATGCTTTAAACAAAAGGAAACAAAATAAAACAATATCACAGTGGAAAAAGAAGAAGAAAAGACAGGCGGTCTGCCCGAGAACGCCTACAGAGAACTTAAAGAGGGAGAAGTGTATAAACCCATCATGTCGCCCACCGAGCAATACCGGGAGGTGACCCCCTGGTCGGTGTTCTGGGGATTGGTGATGGCAGTGATATTCAGTGCGGCGGCAGCCTATCTTGGGCTGAAGGTTGGACAGGTGTTTGAGGCAGCCATACCTATCGCCATCATTGCCGTGGGGCTGTCGAGCGGCTTCAAACGCAAGAGGGCTTTGGGCGAGAACGTCATCATACAGTCCATCGGAGCTTGTAGCGGCGTCATTGTGGCAGGTGCCATCTTCACTCTTCCTGCCCTGTATATCTTGCAGGACAAGTATCCTGAAATCACCATCAACTTCTTTGAGGTATTCATGAGTTCGCTCTTGGGCGGCATCCTCGGTATCCTGCTCTTGATACCCTTCCGCAAGTATTTCGTATCCGACATGCACGGCAAATATCCGTTCCCGGAGGCCACGGCAACCACCCAGGTGCTTGTCTCGGGCGAAAAGGGCGGAGGTCAAGCCAAGCCCCTTGTTATGGCAGGTCTTATTGGCGGATTGTATGACTTCATCATTGCCACGTTCGGATGGTGGAGCGAAACGGTAAGTACACGCATCGTGGGTGTTGGCGAGATGTTGGCAGAAAAGGTCAAGGTGGTGCTGAAGGTAAACACGGGAGCCGCCGTGCTCGGTCTTGGCTACATCATCGGACTGAAGTATTCTCTTATTATATGTGCTGGCTCCTTCTTGGTGTGGTTCGTCATCATCCCGCTGATGTCTGCCGTGTTTGGCGCAGAGGTCTTGACCTTTGGCAACGATGCCATCACTGCCACTGTGGGGAGCATGAGTGCTGAACAAATCTTTACAACATATGCCCGCCATATCGGTATCGGAGGTATTGCCACTGCCGGTGTGATAGGCATCATCAAGTCGTGGGGCATCATCCGCGGCGCTGTAGGCCTTGCAGCCAAGGAACTGAAGGGTAAGGGTTCGGATGCGGGCGTAGAAACCCTACGTACCCAAAAAGACATTTCCATGAAGATTATCGCCATAGGCATCTTCGCCACGATGATTGTGACATATCTGTTCTTCCACTTCGGCGTATTGGACAACTGGTATTATGCACTGATAGGCTTGCTGATTGTGGGGATTGTGGCTTTCCTGTTCACCACCGTTGCAGCCAATGCCATTGCCATTGTGGGTACCAACCCCGTGTCTGGCATGACGCTCATGACATTGATTCTCTCGTCCATCATCTTGGTTTCCGTAGGGCTTAAGGGCACTGCCGGCATGACCTCGGCACTGATTATCGGCGGTGTAGTATGCACTGCATTGTCTATGGCAGGCGGCTTCATCACCGACCTTAAGATAGGTTATTGGCTTGGAAGCACCCCCGCAAAGCAGCAGACATGGAAGTTCCTCGGCACATTGGTATCGGCAGCCACCGTGGGTGGCGTCATCCTTATCCTGAACCGCACCTACGGGTTCACCACCGGACAGCTCGCAGCTCCGCAAGCCAATGCCATGGCAGCCGTCATTGAGCCTCTGATGAGTGGCTCGGGTGCACCATGGATACTCTATGGCATCGGTGCCGCACTTGCCATTGTGCTCAACTTCTTCAAAATCCCGGCTCTTGCTTTCGCTCTGGGTATGTTTATCCCCATCGAGCTCAACACGCCGTTGCTTATTGGTGGAGCCATAAGTTGGTATGTGGGTAGCCGCAGCAAAGACAAGGCTATCAACACTGCCCGCCTGGAAAAAGGCACATTGCTTGCCTCGGGATTCATTGCCGGTGGCGCATTGATGGGTGTTGTAAGTGCAGCTCTGCGCTTCGGTGGTATCGACCTTATAAACAACGAGTGGCTCGAGAGCGGCTATGCTGAGCCGTTGGCTATAGTGATGTATATTGCCCTCATTGCTTACCTCGCTATAAGTTCAATGAAAGCGAAGAAGGAATAAAGCATCCCTTACCAGAAAGATTATGGAAAGGCGAACCCGACAATCATCGCGGGCTCGCCTTTCTTGTTGAATGAAAAAAAACCGCGAAAGATTTTCAGTGCTGAAAAAGCACCACAGAGCACTTTGCGAAGGTTTCGACGGGCATCGGATAGGCAAAAAAAACCGGCTATCCATCTCGGACGGCCGGTCTACACATTTTTAAATCTTAAATTATGAATGTGAAAAAAATTGGAGTTTATTTCATCTACCAAAACGTTTACCAAGTTTATCTATCATATCGCGCGTCATCGTATCCAAATCGTATGTCGGCTTCCAGTCCCACTCCTCACGGGCACAGGTGTCATCCAAAGAATTGGGCCACGACTCTGCTATAGCCTGACGCAATGGGTCTACTTTATATTCCATCTCAAAATCGGGGATATACTTCTTAATGTTGCCATATATAATCTCTGGGTCGAAACTCATAGAAGCAATATTAAACGAGTTACGGTGAACTAATCTGCTTGGGTCTGCCTCCATAATTTGGACGGCGGCATGCAAGGCATCGGGCATATACATCATATCCATAAACGTGCCGGCTGCAATGGGACACGAGAACTTCTCACCCTTCACGGCAGAGTAGTAGATATCCACGGCATAGTCGGTTGTTCCCCCACCCGGAGGAGTGACGTAGGATATCAATCCCGGGAAGCGTACCGAGCGCGTATCCACACCGAAGCGGATATTATAGTAGTCGCTCAACAACTCACCCGACACCTTGGTTACTCCATACATGGTGCGTGGGTTGCGTATCGTATCTTGCGGAGTTTTGTCTTTGGGGGTGTTGTTGCCAAATACACCAATGGAACTCGGGGTAAACACTGCACAGTTCATCTCGCGTGCTACTTCCAGAACATTGAATAGTCCACCCATACCAATCTTCCATGCCAACTGGGGCTTTGCCTCGGCTACAGCAGAGAGCAAGGCTGCGAGGTTGTAGATGGTATCAATCTTATACTTCGACACAGCCTCGGCTATCTGATGTTCGTTGGTTATGTCTACTAATGCCGACGGCCCGGACTCCAGCAACTCGCCCTTGGGCTCTGCACCGGCAATATAACCTGCCACAATGTTGCCCGAGTAGCGTTTCCTTAGCTCCATCGTCAACTCCGAACCAATCTGCCCGGTGGAACCGATAATTAATACGTTTTTCATTGCGTTTGTGTTGTGTTTTTCTTAAAATCTCCGTGCAAAGGTATCCAGAATTATATTCCGACGTACGATTTTCACGGGGCTTTTCATGCGTTATTCGGAAAAAAGAATGACCTTTGCTGCATATAGATGATAAAACAAACGAAATTATGTACGGTAAACTGAAAGATTTCCTCACAAAGGAACTGGCTGACATCAAAGCAGCCGGATTGTACAAAGACGAGCGTATAATTACTACGCCCCAAAGAGCCGACATCAAGGTAAATGCCGGAAGTGATGTTCTGAATTTCTGTGCCAACAACTACCTCGGCTTGGCAGACAACAGTCGCCTTATCAAAGCAGCCAAAGAAGCAATGGACACCCACGGATATGGTATGTCGTCGGTCCGCTTCATCTGCGGCACGCAAGATTTGCACAAGAAATTGGAAGAAGCCATCTCCGAATATTTCCACACGGAAGACACAATATTGTATGCCGCTTGCTTTGATGCCAACGGCGGATTGTTCGAACCTCTGTTCAGCGAAGAGGATGCCATCATCTCCGACTCCCTTAACCATGCTTCCATAATCGACGGCGTACGCTTGTGTAAGGCAAAACGCTATCGTTATGCCAATGCCGACATGGCAGACTTGGAGCGCTGCCTCAAGGAAGCACAAACGCAACGTCACCGCATCATAGCCACCGACGGTGTATTCTCGATGGACGGCAACGTAGCCCCAATGGACAAGATATGTACCCTGGCTGAGAAATACGATGCGCTGGTGATGGTAGACGAGTCGCACTCTGCCGGTGTGGTAGGTGCAACGGGGCACGGCGTGGCAGAGCAGTTCAATGTATATGGTAAGGTGGATATCTTTACCGGTACGCTGGGTAAGGCTTTCGGCGGTGCCATGGGTGGTTTCACCACAGGAAGGAAAGAGATTATAGAAATCCTGCGCCAGCGTTCTCGCCCATTATATTCCGACGTACGATTTTCACGGGGCTTTTCATGCGTTATTCGGAAAAAA
>CAVJCD010000203.1:0-4200 GCA_963648005.1 Tannerellaceae bacterium
GTTCAAGATGCTTAAGGAGAGTGATGCATTGCATTCCAAACTGATGGAGAACGTAACATATTTCCGCGACAAGATGATAGCTGCCGGCTTCGACATCAAGCCCACGCAGTCTGCCATCTGCGCCGTTATGCTCTACGATGCCAAGCTCTCACAAGACTTCGCCGCCAAGATGCAAGACGAAGGTATATATGTTACCGGGTTCTACTATCCAGTAGTGCCGAAGGGACAGGCTCGTATACGCGTTCAGCTTTCCGCCGGCCACGAGAGAGCACACCTCGACAAGGCCGTTGCTGCTTTCATCAAAGTGGGGAAGGAACTGAATGTGTTGAAATAAAGCTACGCTGGGGAGTTCCCCGGTCTTTTTTTTCATTGAATCCCGACCAGCAGTGATGCCCGTCGGGATTGCTTTTAAAAATATGTATTGACAAATTTATGCAACAAAGCAATTACCATAGCCATTGTACGTTTTGCGACGGACGCAGCACACCCGAAGATTTCGTAAAGTTTGCACTTGCCCGCGGATTCCGGGCTTACGGATTTTCGTCGCACTCGCCCCTACCCTTCGAGACGTTCTGGAACATGTCGCGCGATGACATGCCCGAGTATCTGGCTGAGATAAGCCGTTTGAAGACCAAGTACCATGGCCGCATAGAGATTTACGTAGCTCTCGAGATTGACTACCTGGACGAAACATACAATGCCTCCATCCCCTATTTCAAGGAATTGCCGCTCGACTACCGCATAGGCTCCATACATTTCCTACCCATCGCAAAGCCGCTATGCGAAAAGAATATGGTCTGCATCGACGGTTCGTTTGCAGACTACCATGCATCCCTCGACAAGTATTTCGGCGGCGACATCCGAAAGCTGGTGGCACGCTATTTCGACGTTTCGCAGAAGATGATTCTCGCGGGAGGAATAGATATCGTTGGTCACCTGGACAAGATATACATGAACGGACATCTTTGCAAGGGTTTCTCTTTCGAGGCCTCATGGTATCAGAAACCATTTCGCGAGACTCTCGATTTGGTTGCCGAAAAGGGGCTGATGGTGGAAGTCAACACCAAGAACCTCGTAAAAAGGCAACAGACCTACCCCCACAGGGACCACCTCTGCCTCTTGAAGGAGAGGAATATCCCCGTTATGGTTAACTCGGACTGCCATTATCCCGACCTCGTGAACGACGGGAGGAAGGAAGCTTTCGACCTGCTCAGAGCCGCCGGCTTTGAGACAACCCGCGAATTGGTGAATGGTAAGTGGGAAGATATGCCCCTCTATTAGTATTGTTCCTTCTCGTTGGGGAAGTCCTGTGTTTTGACATCCTCGATGTAAGCCTGAACGGCACGGGTGATATCCTCACCTATATTGGCATACCTACGCAAGAAGCGCGGCGAGAATCCCATATTTATTCCCAACATATCGTGCATAACCAATACCTGTCCGTCCACGCCCCCTCCGGCACCGATGCCTATAACAGGTATTGTCAATTCTGAAGCGACACGTGCAGCCAACACTGCCGGAATCTTTTCGAGCACAATGGCAAAGCAGCCTATATCCTCCAAGAGATGCGCGTCATTGATAAGCTTCTCGGCTTCCGCCGCCTCACGGGCACGCACGGTGTATGTCCCGAATTTGTTTATCGACTGCGGAGTAAGACCCAGGTGACCCATGACAGGTATGCCTGCGCAGAGAATCCTCTCAACGGAGTCTTTCACCTCGCTTCCACCCTCAAGCTTGATGCAGTCGGCATGCGTCTCCTTCATGACGCGGATGGCAGAAGCCAATGCCTCCAAAGAATTGCCTTGATAAGAGCCGAAGGGAAGGTCCACTACCACGAGAGCACGCTTCACTGCCTTCATCACCGATTTTCCGTGATATATCATCTGGTCCAAAGTGATAGGAAGCGTTGTTACGTTTCCCGCCATCACGTTTGATGCCGAATCGCCCACAAGGATAACATCCATCCCCGCTTGGTCGATAAGCTTTGCCATCGAATAGTCGTAGGCGGTCAGCATGGTTATCTTTTCACCCCTTTGTTTCATCTCCATAAGGCGATGGGTTGTCACCTTTCTTGTGTCTTCCAAATCTCTTTTTGCTACTGACATGATTGCTGTTTTTGTTGATTGTATGGCGGCAAAGGTACAGATATTCCTATTCGGTATACCCGCTTTTGTTTAATTTTGCGCCCGGTCAGTAATCAAAACGACAGTCTTATTATGGAACAAGAAATCCAACTAAACGAACACAACAAGCAGGAATATCCTCCAATGCATACCACCGAACACATCCTCAACCAAACGATGGTGAGAATGTTTGGCTGCCCACGTTCAAGGAATGCACATATAGAAAGGAAGAAGAGCAAATGCGACTACGAGCTCAGAGAAGCCCCCTCGGAAGAGACGATGAAGGAGGTGGAGCGCCGCGTCAACGAAGTCATCATGCAGCATCTTCCGGTAACCATCGAGTTTATGCCTAAGGAGGAAGCAAAGAAGATTGTTGACCTCAGCAAACTGCCTGAGGATGCCACCGACACACTGCGCATCGTGCGTGTTGGCGACTACGACGTCTGTGCCTGCATCGGTGCACACGTGGGCAACACATCCGAGATAGGACGCTTCAAACTTCTCAACTACGACTATGCCGACGGCAGGCTACGTCTCCGCTTCAAGCTGGAAGACACTCCCAAGGAGCCGAATTATTAGTGTGCCGCGTGCCAGAGGAATAAAATATTTTGTGTAAGTTTGCCGGCGCTAAAGAGCAATTTACTATACATTTAATACATAAGAGTTATGCAATCGATTGACAATTTCAATTTTGCCGATAAAAAGGCATTTGTAAGAGTTGACTTCAACGTTCCCTTGGACGAAAACTTCAACATCACAGACGACACACGTATCCGTGCCGCTCTTCCTACTCTTAAGAAGATTCTCTCAGACGGTGGTAGCGTAATCATCGGTTCTCATCTTGGCCGTCCAAAAGGCGTTTGCGATAAATTTTCATTGAAACACATCTTGGGTCACGTATCCGAGTTGCTGGGCGTGAATGTTCAGTTTGCCGATGACTGCATTGGCGAAGAAGCTGCCAAGAAGGCTGCTGCCTTGAAGCCTGGTGAAGCTCTGCTTTTGGAGAACCTCCGCTTCTATGCTGAAGAGGAAGGCAAACCAAGAGGTCTGGCTGAAGATGCAAGCGACGACGAGAAGAAAGCAGCCAAGAAGGCCGTTAAAGAAAGCCAGAAGGGCTTCACCAAAAAGTTGGCTTCGTATGCAGACTGCTACGTAAACGACGCTTTCGGTACTGCTCACCGCGCACATGCTTCTACGGCTCTTATCGCCGACTACTTTGATGCCGACCACAAGATGTTCGGTTACCTGATGGAGAAAGAAGTGAAGGCTGTAGAGAAGGTTATGAACGACATCGTTCGTCCGTTTACTGCCATCATGGGTGGCTCTAAGGTGTCTTCTAAAATTGATATCATTGAAAATCTCCTCAACAAGGTGGACAATCTCATCATCACCGGCGGTATGACCTATACCTTCACAAAGGCTATGGGTGGCAAGATTGGTAACTCCATCGTTGAAGACGACAAGCTTGACTTGGCTCTCGATTTGATGAAGAAGGCCAAGGAAAAGGGTGTAAACCTCGTATTGGCTGCCGACGCAAAGATTGCTGACGATTTCAGCAACGATGCCAACACCAAGTTTGCCAACGTTGACGAAATACCTGACGGATGGGAAGGTCTTGATATAGGTCCCAAGACAATGGAAATCTATGCTGAGGTTATCAAGAAGTCGAAGACCATCCTTTGGAACGGTCCTACGGGTGTGTTCGAGTTCGAGAACTTCACAGACGGTTCACGTGCAGTGGGCAACGCTATTGTTGAAGCCA
Organism: Tannerellaceae bacterium; assembly: GCA_963648005.1. Classification (GTDB taxonomy): domain Bacteria; phylum Bacteroidota; class Bacteroidia; order Bacteroidales; family Tannerellaceae; genus Parabacteroides. The sequence continues at coordinate 3,886 of CAVJCD010000203.1, forward strand.
CCAAGAACGGTGCATTCTCTCTCGTAGGTGGTGGCGACTCTGTTGCATGCGTCAACAAGTTCGGCATCGCTGATAAGGTATCCTACGTATCAACCGGCGGTGGTGCATTGTTGGAAGCCATCGAAGGCAAGGTGCTTCCGGGTATCGCAGCCGTTAAGGGCGAAGCCTATAAGTAATATAAACTCGTATTAGACGGAAAGGGGGATGTGACATAATGGTCGCATCCCCTTTCTTTATTATTACCTATTTGGGAGTTCGGCGGTGCAACGCCCAAGAGTAGAGACACTCCACATCGTACTCCGGACTATCGTGACT
>CAVJCD010000204.1:0-4195 GCA_963648005.1 Tannerellaceae bacterium
AAATCGTCTTGGTTATAAATTCCCGGTATGTCTCCATCATCATCTGCAGAAGTGAAGATACCATCGCGGATAGCTGCCTCGCCCTCTTTCTGAGCTGTCGTGGGGTCAATTTCTGCAATACGCAATGCCAGTCTGAGGCGAAGTGTGTTGGCAAACTTTTTCCACTTCACAGGGTCGCCTCCGTACATATAGTCGTATGAGCCCAACGATTCCTGGTCGCAGGAAGTCGACAAAGCGGCTTGCGCAGCTGTCAGTTCCTCGAAGAACGATTTGTAGATAGACTCCTGAGTGTCGTAAGCCAACTGGTCGTCGCCCTTCCCTGCCTCAAAGTAAGGCACGTCACCAAACTGGTCGGTGATGATATGGGCATTGAACACTTTCATGATTCGTCCGATATTGAGCATATTTTGCTTCGTCGGCTCGTCTCCCCACTGACTTTCCATTTCGTTCTCATGGTTCACCGTCGTGAGGTAGTAGCCTTTCCACAGATTGGTAATCCATCCGGAGTTGCTGCCATAACGGTCGGTCACCCACCCAACCTTCGTACATGAAATATACTGTGCATACTGGTTGGCAAAGAGGTTGAAATTAATCTGGTAGCTACCTGGACCATAATAATCCTTCAGCATCGGGGCAAACAACAGCCTTGCATCAATTGTAGTGGGATTGACAGGGTCTGTATTCATCTCAACGAAATCACTTGTACATCCACTCGCTCCCCACAATAAGGCGAATGCAAATAATATCGATTTTATTTCACGTGTTATCATAATTGTTCGCTATTAAAATGTAAGATTGATATTAACACCAAAAGAACGGGTCTCCGGCATAGACATAAACTCATATCCCTGTACGGAATCCAAACGTCCTTGCGACCCTTCCGGGTTGGTTCCCGGCGTAGCTCTGTATATGTAGAACAAATTCCTTGCCTGAAACGAAACAACAGCATTACTCATGGCTATATGAGAAATCCATTTCTTCGGCAAGACATACGAGAGCGACAGCTCGCGGAGTTTCACAAACGTAGCATCATACAAATATTCGTCAGCAATACCGTAACGACCCCATGTGCCGGAAACCGTCTGCCAATAAGACTGGGCAGAGATTGCTGTGGTATTCGGTGTGCCGTCTTCTTTTACACCCGGAATAATAATGTCTTCTCGGTTTTCGGTGCGCTTACCATTACCGTTGGCATTGATTACAGACTCGGTGATTGACATCACCTTTCCACCAAAACGGCCGTCGACCAAGAACTTCAATCCAACGTTCTTAAACTTAAACTCATTGGTGATGGAGCCCAGCCAGTCGGGAGTGATATTACCTACGCGCTGGAGAACGGTTTCGATGATAGGAGAACCATCGTCGCCAACTATAATCTCATCGTTTGCGTTGCGCTTGAATGTACGGGCATAGAGTTCGCCAAAAGGCTCTCCCGGATAGGCACGTACTTCAGCCATCTGCGACGAACCAATCTTCCAATAAGGGATACCGTCGGCAAGTTCAATCACCTTGTTTCTATTCTTTGAATAGTTGAAAGTCAAATTCCAAGTAAAATCTTTGGTTTGAACGGGAACGGCGTTAATCATAAGTTCGACACCTTGGTTTTGCACCTCACCGGCATTAATCAGCTTGGTGTTGGCACCCGACACGATACCCACATTCAAGGAGAGAATCTGGTTCTTGGTCTTGCTCTTATAGTAGGTGAAGTCCACTCCCAACCTATTGTTGAAAAAGCGCACATCGGCACCAACTTCCCATGAGCTTGTAATCTCCGGCTTCAAATTGCTCAGAGGAATCTCTGTTGAATAACGTCCGTAGGAAGTTCCGTTTGTACCCTTGGTGCTTACCGTATACACAGAAGCCAAACGATAGGGGTCGGTGTCGTTACCTACCTGTGCCCACGAACCTCTCAGCTTGGCGTATGTAAGCCATCCCGGCAGGGTCTTGTCCATCTTGAGAAGCATCTCCGTTGGGATATAGCTCAAGCTGAAAGACGGGTAGAAGAACGACCAGTTGTCTTCGGGCAGTGTTGATGACCAATCGTTACGAGCAGTAATATCCAAGTAGATGTAGTCGTCGTAGCCCAAGTTCAACATACCATAGACGGATTGTATCTTCTTCTCGTATTTATTTTCCGATGCAGTGATGTTTGAACCGTTTGAAAGGGAGAAGAAATCCGTTCCTTTCTGATTCGGACTCGTTACAGAGACACTGCTGGATTTGCGGTACATGATGCTACCACCAATGTTAGCACCGATAAAATACTTGTCAATGGTCTTGGCATACTTCAGCAAAGCGTCGGAGTTGTGCTCGCGGAAGGTGGACTGACCCGTTGAATACTCACGGTATTTGCTTGGCTCCGTAGGATAGCTTTTCGACTCGCTGTTGACAGAATAGTAGTCCAAACCGGTCTTACCCGTAAGGCTCAATTCCTTCGTTATTTCCAAGTCGGCAGAGATATAACCGAGCAGACGGTTAGTCCTTGAGAACGACCTATTCCATTCAATCTTGAACATCGGGTTGTAGTTAAACGAGTTGTTCGGGATGAAGTTGATGTGCTCATCGTTTACACGCGAGGGCGAAAGGTCGGATATGCGGATGTTACGCGGCATAAGCAACAGCTGGTTCATTATTCCATAGTGTCCCGTGCTTGGATTGTTTTCCACATACTCAGTGATGTAGTTTGCCTTGGCCGACACCTTCAACTTTTTCCAAAGCGTCACCATACCAGACAAATCAACACCTGTACGATTGAGGCTATGGTTGGGGGTTACACCCTTGTTGCGCGAATCATTCAACGACAGACGTACGTTGGAGATATCGTTGCCACCCGAGAGAGCCACTGTGTTGGTGAATCCTGAACCATTTCTGAAGAAGTCCTTCTCACGATTCTTTTGAGCGGTGAGCGGCACCTCGTTTCCACGGAAGTTCACAACGGTTTGACCGTCCATCACCGGTCCCCAAGAAGCGTCGCCTTCCACATTATATACACCATTGGAGCCTTGTCCGTAGGTATTCTGATATTCCGGGGTGTAGGCAATCACATCACCCGTGAAGTTGCTGTTCAACGAAACGGTCCACTTTCCGGCGGACCCCTTCTTGGTAGTCACCAACACAACGCCATTGCCGGCTCTTGAACCATACAAGGCAGAAGCACTCGGACCTTTGAGGATAGAGATGCTTTCTATGTCGTCGGGGTTGAGCTGCGAAGCCATACCGGCACGGTCGCTTCCGCCCCAATCATTGGAGACAGACGAAGGCTGGGAATCGTCGATAGGTATACCGTCAACCACCCATAGGGGCTGGTTGTTGCCGGAGAGAGAACTTGAACCACGTATTATTATACGGGTAGACCCGCCCATGCCGCTACCGGATTCTGAGATTTGGGCACCTGCCACTTTTCCGACCAAGGTGTTTGCCAAAGAGGTGGTTCTCGACTCAAGCAAATCGTCGGCTTTCAAATCCCGGGTTGAATACCCCAACGCTTTCTTGTCGCGTTTGATACCCAATGCTGTCACCACTACTTCATCCAAATTCTGTGTATCTTCATGCAAGGTTATCTGCAGCTCTTTCTTGTCCTTCACCGCTATGGTCTGCGAGAGATAACCTATGTAGGATATTTCCAAAGAGGCACCGCTGGAAACCGTCAATGTGAATTTTCCATCCATATCGGTAATAATGCCGTTTGTTGTTCCCTTTTCCACAACATTGGCACCAATGATTGGTTCGCCGTTGGCATCCGTCACTATACCTGTAATCTGATTATTCTGTTGTTGGACGATTTGTTTTTCCGGGATATCTCCAACTGGATTATATGCCGCCATCGAGACATTAAAAGAGAAAGTCATCAAAGCCAAAATCGTCAATCTCGAAGACACCTTGCCGAGGGTCGGATGCGTACCCGATCTTAGCGTATTTAAAAAGCTCATATTTTTTCTGGTTTAGATTATTAACAATGTGGTGCTCCACACACCGTGAATTAAGGGTTGCAATACGACGGGGAGCCACATTCTTTAGGCTCTCGCCGTCGCTTCTGTCTCTGGCGGCTGTTTCATGGTATTTCCTTTTTTTGTGTATTGTGTGTGTTTCTCAAGGCACGAATGTAAAGAATTTTAGTTAACTAATGTTGTCACATTGGTCTTTTTTTTATCTTTTTTACTCTTGAGGCATCACACCCACCTCAGAGAGCCGTAAG
>CAVJCD010000205.1:0-3206 GCA_963648005.1 Tannerellaceae bacterium
CATCCTGGGTGGGAATAATTCAAGCGGAAATTCCGGGGCTCAATTCCAATCCAACGCCATGCCCATTACTACACCACCATTAGTCCCAGAAGTCGAAATTCAAGACTTTCCGGAAGATATTCCATTTTAAAACTTGGCTATCAAACAAGCCAGATTTACTTCAATTTTCAAAAAAAAGGAGTTGCATAATGAATGAGTTGAAAGTTATAGAAGACGATACAAAAGTTTTGGCTGAAACTCAAAATTCAAAAGATTTAGCCCTTTCCTATCTCAGGGCTATGGGACTGAATATCCCAGAACAATTTCAAACGCAATTCATTGAAATTGCGTCTGCAATGAAGCTTAATCCGTTCTTGAACGAAATTCATGCTATATCTTACAACACTAAGGATGGTTCTGTATTCAAGTGTGTTACGGGATATATGGTGTATATTAAGCGCGCCGAACGTTCCGGCAAGCTTAATGGCTGGGAAGTATCATCAACTACTAATGGTGGGCAGATGGTATCCACTGTAACGATTTACAGAAAAGATTGGGAGAAACCCTTCCGCCATTCAGTACGCTTCGGCGAGGTTGCACAATATACCCCGTCTGGAGATTTGGCACGATTGTGGAAAAAAATGCCGGCATTCATGTGCGAAAAAGCCTGTATATCGCAAGGCTTCCGCTTGTGCTTCCCTGATGAATTGGCCGGTATGCCTTATACAACAGAGGAAATGCCAGAAGGCACAATACTTGAAGCTCAAACAATAAGGCAAGCTTCCGCCCCGGAAACTCCGGAACAAAGAATGGCTTCAATGCAGACACCAGAACAATTAGGAATGCAGAGAGCGTCACAACTTGAACAGCTATCACTCAAAGGCGGTTTAAGTACAGAAGCCGAAAAAAACGAAATAAAAAGACTGTTATCCACCAAGTATGCAGATGGTCTTCCGGTTTTTTCGTTAGAAGAAACGAAAGCTTATGCAGCAATGAGAAGAGAACAATATACAGCGACTGAACTTATTGCTGTTATCAATGAAGAATTAGCCAGGAGGATTACTAATGTCCAAATATCATAGTCGTAAAACGACTGTTGAAGGCATTGTCTTTGACAGCCAAAAAGAAGCAATGCGATATTGTGAATTGAAGCTCCTGGAGAAGAAAGGAGTAATATCACAATTAAGTAGGCAAGTATCTTTTGTCCTGATTCCATCAGAATTAGGAACAAACGGGAAAAAGCTTCGGAAAATTGTCTACGTTGCTGACTTCGTATACACGACAGAAAAAGACGGAGCGACGCACGTAGAAGATGTAAAAGGTGTTCGGACGGCCGTTTACAGACTGAAAAAACGCATTTTATGGCATTTGTTCAAAATAAACATCGAGGAAGTGTAATTATGAGAGAATCATTTGTATTGCATGCTGAATATATCGAAGACTTGCCGGAAGAACTGAAAAATACATTTCTTCGATATGTATACGAATATGGCATTAATTCGACAGAGCCTAATCTTGCGGGGCTTGAAAAAACAGTATGGCTTAAAATCAAACGCCGAATTGATGACGATATTTTGGCCTATGAAAAAAAAGTATCTGGGTTAAAACAAAACAGACACCGTACGAATTCTATTGAACCTACAAAAACCGCAACCGAGCACCGTACGGAAACAGAACAGAATACAGAAGAAACAACCGAGCACCGTACGGAAACAGAACAGAATACAGAAGAAACAACCGAGCACCGTACGGAAACAGAACAGAATACAGAAGAAACAACCGAGCACCGTACGGAAACAGAACAGAATACAGAAGAAACAACCGAGCACCGTACGGAAACAGAACAGAATACAGAAGAAACAACCGAGCACCGTACGGAAACAGAACAGAATACAGAAGAAACAACCGAGCACCGTACGGAAACAGAACAGAATACAGAAGAAACAACCGAGCACCGTACGGAAACAGAACAGAATACAGAAGAAACAACCGAGCACCGTACGGAAACAGAACAGAATACAGAAGAAACAACCGAGCACCGTACGGAAACAGAACAGAATACAGAAGAAACAACCGAGCACCGTACGGAAACAGAACAGAATACAGAAGAAACAACCGAGCACCGTACGGAAACAGAACAGAATACAGAAGAAACAACCAAGCACCGTACGGACGGTGTATATGTTAATGAATCTGTATATGTTAATGAATCTGTATATGTTAATGATTGTGTGTCTGTTGCAGAGCAACCGGCAGAGCCGGTACCCGCAAAAAAAAGATTTGTAAAACCGAAACTTGAAGAAATCAGAGAGTTTTGCGCAGAAAAAAATCTAAGTATAGACGCGGACAGATTTTTTAATTATTACGAGTCCAAGGGGTGGAAAGTCGGCTCAGCGCCGATGAAAGACTGGAAGGCAGCTATTCGCAATTGGGCTAAAACTGACAGGTTATATCGCCCCGGAAGCGGTACACGAATATCAAGCGACACTTCATCCCAGGTGCTACAGAATTACACCGCCCCGGAAACGAAGACCGACATTGAATCAAATCTTGCAGAAATACAGGGGGTAACTAATGCAGAACTGGAAGAAAGCAAAATCATTTTCTAAATTGCCTGGTTTTTCGTTGCTTGTAGGAATTACAAGCGAAGAGTTAGAACAACGCGACCGCGAGTTGGAGTTGATGCAGAAAAAAGAAATCAAAAAAGCCCGCGACAATGCTTTTTTTGGCTGTGGAATTAACGAAGATGCCAGGAATTGCAACTTCCAGAACTACAAGGCGACCACGCCCGAACAGAAAAAAGCGTTATCCGCAGTATATGACTTTGCCAAAAAAGTAACTGCTGGGCAGTATTGTTCGCTTGTGTTGTACGGGAATCCAGGAGGGGGAAAAACTCACCTGGTAACCGCTTGTTTAAATATGGTTCTTCATTCTGTGAAGAAGACTTGGAATGAAGATTATTCTGAATACTTTTCGGGACAATACGTTTCGTCTCGTTCTGTCAGCTCGCGACTGATGGAGACTTCCAACTTCCGAAGCAATGAGACTTACGATGGCGTTGTAAGTGAATATTGTAATCCCGACTTGTTGGTTATTGACGAAATTGGAAGGGACCCCCTTTCCGGGGCCGGCGAAAGTTCTGGATTGTTCGCCATTATCGACAAACGAAAAAGCAAGGGCAAGTCAATTGCTATGTGTACAAACTGCAACTTTGAGGAGTTCTCAAG
>CAVJCD010000205.1:3216-4180 GCA_963648005.1 Tannerellaceae bacterium
TCAAGAAGTCTGGGTTCGGCGGCTATGTCCAGAATTTTGCAGAATGCCATAGTTGTAGATATGACCAAAATTCCTGACTGGAGACTTCTTCATCGTGGTATGTAATAAGCATTGCTATTCACTTGCAGAAGCTGGAAGGGTTTTGAATTTGGCGAAAAAAAATCATCGGCATTCTACCTTTCACAAGGATAAGAGACCTATTAGGAGATACTGGTGCGAAGACTGCAAGGCTTATCACGTAACGAGCACACCCAAAGCGAGCGAGAGGAGGCCCAGAGAACCGCTGAAGATACTGTAAATTTGCCTTACTTCGAACATCCGAAGAACGACAATGAGAGACTATTGAATTATCAATACGATTTCATTGTTAACGGAAGTCAGGAAGCCTGGTGCGGATTGTGGAAGCTTACGACGAAGGTAGTAGGATTAATGCTTGCTAAGGAGTGCAAGGAGCGGAAGATTTTTTTTGACCACGAAGAATGGAAGGACAAGAAGTCTGAAGCTGTAATATACATTCTTCGCCGTTACAAGACACACCCTGGCTATTGTATTAAGTCCAGTTATCCCTTGCATATCTGGTACGCAGTAAAGCACGTACTTGATTACAGGCGAAGAAGCGATGAAATTGTGGACTATGTTTCCGGGGCGGAATTAATCGCCCTGATTGAAAAACAAAATAAGGAGAAAAGAAATTGAAGATATACATTAGTGGGGAAATAACCGGCGACCCGGATTATAAGCAGAAATTCAAAGGGGCGGAAGTTTTTTTGAAAAATTTCGGCTTCGAAGTCAAAAATCCGGCGGACATAGAAACTACAGGGAAGCCTTGGATTTGGTACATGAAACAGGACATCGTGGCCCTTATGGATTGTGATGCAATTTTTTTGTTGAAAGATTGGAAAAGATCTAAAGGCGCGAAGCTGGAACATTACATCGCCAAGAAGATGGGAATGAGAATATACAG
>CAVJCD010000206.1:0-4156 GCA_963648005.1 Tannerellaceae bacterium
ATCTTTATGTGGTTACTTAATTCTTCTATTGGAAGAAAGCTGATAATGAGTATATCAGGTCTCTTCCTTATTCTGTTTCTTTTGTTCCACCTATGTATGAACATGGCGGCAGTTTTTTCCGGTGAGGCGTATAACACGATTTGCGGTTTATTGGGTTCAAACTGGTATGCTTTGCTCGGTACGTTGGTGTTGGCAGCAGGTGTAGTGGTGCACTTTGTGTATGCTATCCTTCTGACTCTGCAGAATCGTAAGGCACGTGGTAACGACCGTTATGCCATCAACTCTCGTCCGAAGGGCGTTGAGTGGGCTTCTCAGAACATGTTTGTTTTGGGCGTGATTGTTATCCTGTTCTTGGTTTTGCACTTCACGCATTTCTGGTACAACATGATGTTCGCTGAATTGATGGGACATCACGAAGTAACACTGTGTGGTGGTCAGGCTATTGGCACAACGCAGGGTGCGGAGTTCATTAACTATTTCTTCAAGGGCAACCTCGTGAATACGGTATTGTATTTGGTTTGGTTTGCTGCTTTGTGGTTTCACCTTACACACGGATTCTGGAGTGCTATTCAGACATTGGGTTGGAATAACACGATTTGGATGAACCGTTGGGAATGCATCTCCAAATGCGTTGCCACCATCATTTGTGGCTTGTTTGCCGTTATCACGGTTATTTTCTACCTAAACGGTGTAGGTGCTTAATTTCGAGTATTATTTTTCAATTTGAAATAGAACATTATGACTCAAATAGATTCTAAAATTCCTCAAGGCCCATTGGCTGAGAAGTGGACAAATTATAAAAATCATCAGAAACTGGTGAATCCCGCAAATAAGCGTCGTTTGGACGTTATTGTAGTTGGTACAGGTCTGGCGGGCGCTTCTGCTGCTGCGTCTTTGGCTGAGATGGGATTCAACGTATTGAACTTCTGTATTCAGGATTCTCCCCGTCGTGCGCACTCTATCGCTGCACAAGGCGGTATCAATGCTGCAAAGAACTATCAGAACGATGGTGACTCTGTTTACCGTCTGTTCTACGATACAATCAAGGGTGGCGATTATCGTGCCCGTGAGGCGAATGTTTATCGTTTGGCTGAGGTATCAAACAATATCATCGACCAGTGCGTAGCTCAGGGTGTTCCTTTCGCCCGTGAATATGGCGGTTTGTTGGACAACCGTTCATTCGGTGGTGCTCAGGTATCACGTACGTTCTATGCCCGTGGTCAGACGGGACAGCAGTTGTTGTTGGGTGCTTACTCTGCTTTGAGCCGTCAGATTGGTAAGGGTAAAGTGAAGATGTATACCCGTCACGAGATGTTGGATGTTGTTTTGGTTGACGGCCGCGCTCGTGGTATTATTGCACGTAATCTGATTACCGGTGAGATTGAACGTTATTCTGCCCACGCAGTTGTTGTTGCAACGGGTGGTTATGTAAATACATTCTTCTTGTCCACCAATGCAATGGCTTCGAATGGTTCTGCTGCTTGGCAGTGCTACAAGAAGGGTGCTTATTTTGCTAATCCTTGTTTGGTACAGATTCACCCGACATGTATCCCCGTACACGGAGATTATCAGTCTAAGCTGACGCTGATGTCTGAATCTTTGCGTAACGATGGTCGTATTTGGGTGCCTAAGAAGCTGGAAGATGCTAAGGCTCTGCAGGCAGGAACGAAGAAGGGGAAGGATATCCCTGAAGACGACCGTGACTATTATTTGGAGCGCCGTTATCCGGCATTCGGTAACTTGGTTCCGCGTGACGTTGCTTCACGTGCCGCCAAGGAACGTTGTGATGCAGGATTTGGTGTAAACAACACCGGTTTGGCTGTGTTCCTGGATTTCTCTGAAGCTATCGGCCGTTTGGGCAAGGATGTTGTGAAGGCAAAATACGGCAACTTGTTCGATATGTACGAAGAAATCACCAACGACAATCCGTATGAAACGCCGATGATGATTTATCCGGCATTGCACTACTCGATGGGTGGTCTGTGGGTAGACTACGAATTGCAGACATCCATACCGGGATTGTTTGCCATCGGTGAAGCCAACTTCTCTGACCACGGTGCCAACCGTTTGGGTGCATCGGCATTGATGCAAGGTTTGGCCGACGGTTACTTCGTATTGCCTTATACCATTCAGAACTACCTCTCCGACCAAATCCAGGTTCCGCGTTTCAGCACTGACCTGCCTGAGTTTGTGGAGGCTGAGAAGGCTATCAAGAACCGTATCGAGAAGTTGATGAACATCAAGGGTAAAGAGTCGGTTGACTCTATCCATAAGAAGTTGGGTCACATTATGTGGGAATACATCGGTATGGCTCGTGATGAAAAGGGCTTGACTGAAGCTATCGAGAAGCTGAAAGACTTGAAGAAGGAATTCTGGACAAATGTACGTATCCCGGGTGAAGCAGTTGACCAAAACGTTGAGTTGGAAAAGGCTTTGCGTTTGGCAGACTTTATCGAGATTGGTACACTTATGGCTCGCGATGCCTTTAGCCGTGCTGAGTCTTGTGGCGGACACTTCCGTGTAGAGCATCAAACCGAAGAAGGCGAGGCTCTTCGTCACGACGACAAGTTCATGTACGTATCTTGCTGGCAGTATAAGGGTGAAGACAAAGACCCTGAAATGTTGAAGGAAGATTTGAACTATGAATTCGTAAAACCTCAGACACGTAACTACAAGAAGTAACAATTTTCAAAAAATAGAATCATGGATAAAGATATAAATATCACACTCAAAGTCTGGCGGCAGAAAGGTCCGAAAGAGAAGGGCCATTTCGAAACCTACCAGCTGAAAAACATTAACCAGGGTACTTCTTTCCTGGAAATGCTTGATATCTTGAACGAACAACTGATAAATGAAGGTAAGGAACCTGTAGTTTTCGACCATGACTGTCGTGAGGGTATCTGCGGTATGTGTTCGTTGTATGTAAACGGACATCCGCACGGACCGGCAACAGGTGCCACTACTTGCCAGTTGTATATGCGCCGTTTCAAAGATGGTGAGACCATCACAATCGAGCCGTGGCGTTCTGCCGGCTTCCCGGTAATCCGCGACTTGATGGTCGACCGTTCTGCTTACGACAAGATTATGCAGGCAGGTGGTTTCGTCTCTGTGAATACCGGTGGTGTGCCTGATGCCAATGCAATTGCTATTCCAAAGAAAAATGCCGATTTGGCTATGGATGCTGCTGCATGTATTGGTTGTGGTGCTTGTGCCGCTGCTTGTAAGAATGGTTCGGCAATGCTGTTCGTATCGGCTAAGGTTAGCCAATTGGCATTGTTGCCCCAGGGTCGTGTTGAGGCTGCCCGTCGTGCAAAGGCTATGGTTGCCAAGATGGATGAACTGGGCTTTGGTAACTGTACCAACACGCGTGCCTGCGAGATGGAGTGCCCGAAGAACATCTCCGTCAGCAATATCGCCCGTTTGAACCGCGAATTCCTTTCAGCCAAGCTGAAAGACTAAAGGGATACAATCATTGTATTGTTTCGAAGAGGTGTTGCCCTAAGGGTGACACCTCTTTTTTTCTGCGCGTTTGGCAGGCGTTGGTATGGGAGCAAAAAACAAATGTGATATCACTTTTGCTCAAAAGGGATATCACATTTGGGCAAAAGGGATATCACCTTGGGAAAAACTTCCCTTACCGAGAAAACGAAAACCATCGATGGTTTTGCCCAAAACGACCGCTCCTTCGAGCGAAACTGTCAATACCCTTTTGGACGGTTATTCGTATAAATCGGGCAAATTATTCGAATAACTGAAAACAGACTGTCGATTGTGCGGAATCAAAAAGACGTTGAAAAACCAAAGAGCCGACTCTTTTCATCAAAAGAGTCGGATAAAAGAAAAGGGCAACCCCAATGCCGGGGTCGCCCTTTCATAATTTACGAGTAATTGTCCTACTATTTTCTTATACCAAGCTCTTTGATGATAGCACGGTATCTGTTGATATCTCTATTAACAAGATAGTCCAACAAACGACGACGCTTACCTACCAACATCTTCAAAGCTCTTTCTGTACTAAAATCCTTGTGATTACTCTTCAGGTGCTCTGTCAAGTGTGCGATACGAACTGTGAACAAAGCAATCTGGCTTTCTGCCGACCCGGTGTCGGTTGCAGACTTGCCATACTTCTCAAAAATCTCTTTCTTCTTTTCTGAAT
>CAVJCD010000207.1:0-4134 GCA_963648005.1 Tannerellaceae bacterium
GTACATATGTATCGTATATATAAAATGGTTTATATTTGCGACATTGCTATGTTGAGATAGCAAAACGAAGGTTCGATGGACATAAATACAATCTAACATATATGGAAAGAAAAAGAGTTTACACGTTCGGTAATGGAAAGGCCGAAGGAAAAGCGGATATGAGAAATCTGCTGGGAGGTAAGGGGGCAAACCTTGCTGAAATGAATTTGATAGGTGTTCCGGTGCCTCCGGGATTCACAATTACCACAGAAGTTTGTTCCGAATACTATGAGTTGGGTAAAGATAAAGTAGTGGAGATACTCAAATCGGACGTTGAAAAAGCCATTACCAATGTAGAGGCTTTGATGCATTCAAAGTTTGGAGATGTAGAGAACCCATTGTTGGTTTCTGTTCGTTCGGGAGCACGCGCTTCCATGCCGGGTATGATGGATACTATTCTGAACCTGGGTTTGAACGACGAAGTAGTGGAAGGGTTGGCTCGCAAGACAGGTAATCCTCGTTTCGCTTGGGATTCTTATCGCCGTTTCGTGCAAATGTATGGCGATGTTGTTTTGGGAATGAAGCCGAGCAGTAAGGCTGACATCGACCCGTTCGAAGCAATCATAGAAGATGTAAAGAAAGCCAAGGGCGTTAAGCTTGACAACGAATTGGATGTTGACGACCTTAAGACGCTTGTCAAAAGATTCAAGGTTGCCGTTAAAGAGCAGACAGGAAATGATTTCCCGACATGTGCTTATGAGCAGTTGTGGGGCGCCATCTGTGCCGTGTTCGATTCATGGATGAACGAACGTGCCATCCTTTATCGTCAGATGGAAGGTATTCCGTCGGAGTGGGGAACGGCTGTGTCGGTACAGGCAATGGTATTTGGTAATATGGGTGACACCTCTGCCACGGGAGTATGCTTCTCGCGAGATGCAGCTACCGGTGAAGACTTGTTCAATGGTGAATATCTCATCAATGCACAAGGCGAAGACGTTGTTGCAGGTATCCGTACTCCGCAGCAGATAACAAAGATTGGGTCGCAGCGCTGGGCCGAGCGTGCCGGTATTTCGGAAGAAGAAAGATTGGCAAAGTATCCGTCAATGGAAGAAGCTATGCCTGAGATATACAAAGAACTGGACGACATTCAGACGAAGTTGGAAAATCACTACCGCGATATGCAGGATATGGAGTTTACCGTACAGGAAGGCAAGTTGTGGTTCTTGCAGACACGTAATGGTAAACGAACTGGTGCTGCCATGGTGAAGATTGCCATGGACCTCTTGCGTCAGGGTATGATTGATGAGAAAACGGCATTGAACCGTATAGAGCCGAACAAATTGGATGAACTGCTTCACCCGGTATTCAATAAAGCTGCTTTGAAAAAGGCAAAAGTCTTGGTAAAAGGTTTGCCCGCATCTCCGGGTGCAGCAACGGGTCAGATTGTGTTCTTTGCCGATGATGCTGCCGAGTGGCATGCTGCAGGAAAGAAAGTTGTGCTGGTCCGCATAGAAACATCTCCCGAGGATTTGGCAGGTATGGCTGTGGCCGAGGGTATCCTAACCGCTCGTGGTGGTATGACATCTCATGCCGCTGTTGTTGCCCGTGGCATGGGTAAGTGCTGCGTGTCGGGCGCAGGCGGTTTGAATATCGACTATAAGAAGAAAACCATTGAGGTTGGAAACATCACGTTGAAGGAAGGCGATTTCTTGTCCATCAATGGTTCTACCGGTGAGATATTTGAGGGTAAGATTGAAACGACGGCTGCCGAACTTTCCGGCGACTTTGCCGAACTGATGAAGCTGGCAGACAAATACACCAAATTGCAGGTTCGCACCAATGCCGACACTCCGCATGATGCAGAGGTTGCCCGTGCGTTTGGTGCAAGCGGTATAGGTCTTTGCCGTACGGAGCATATGTTCTTCGAGGGCGAAAAGATTAAGGCCATGCGCGAAATGATTCTGGCAGAAGATACAGAAGGTCGTAAGAAAGCTTTGAAAAAGATTGAGCCTTACCAGAGGGCTGACTTCAAGGGAATCTTCAAGGCTATGCACGACCTGCCTGTCACTGTTCGTTTGCTCGACCCGCCTTTGCATGAATTTGTTCCTCACGACTTGAAGGGTCAGGAAGAAATGGCAGAAGCCATGGGTCTCTCCGTAAAAGAAATTCAGCAGCGTGTAGAGGCTCTCAACGAACATAACCCGATGTTGGGTCACCGTGGTTGTCGTTTGGGCAACACATATCCGGAGATTACGGAGATGCAGACACGTGCCATCTTGGGCGCTGCCTTGGAATTAAAGAAAGAAGGTATTGTGGCTAAACCGGAAATTATGGTTCCCCTGACAGGTATCTTGTATGAGTTTAAGGAGCAGGAAAAAATTATCCGTGCTGAGGCTGAGAGATTGTTTGCCGAGATGGGCGACCGCATCGACTTCAAGGTGGGTACTATGATTGAGATTCCTCGTGCTGCCTTGACGGCTAACCGTATTGCTTCGTCTGCAGAGTTCTTCTCGTTTGGTACTAACGACCTTACTCAGATGACGTTTGGTTATTCGCGCGACGATATCGCTTCGTTCCTGCCTATTTACTTGGAGAAGAAAATCCTGAAGGTAGACCCGTTCCAGGTATTGGACCAGAATGGTGTTGGTCAGTTGGTTCGTATGGCAACAGAGAAGGGACGTGCTATCCGTCCGGACCTCAAGTGCGGTATTTGCGGTGAACATGGAGGTGAGCCTTCGTCTGTGAAGTTCTGCCATAAGGTTGGACTGAACTACGTTTCTTGCTCGCCGTTCCGCGTGCCTATCGCCCGTATAGCCGCCGCCCAAGCTGCGATAGAAGACTAAGTTTCTGAGGAAACTGAAAATTACTGAAAAAGAGGGTGCGTCGTGAGTGATATTACGGCGCACCCTTTACGGATATGCCGGAATAACAAACATAAAAAACTTTCAGATGAAGAACACATTTTTCCTTTTGTCACTGGCTCTGTGCCTCACGGCTACAGCCCAAGTTAAGGTGGTGGATTCCAAAACCACATTTGCCAAAGAAGTACTCCAACCCTACGTGGACAGCGGTCAGCTGCCCGGAGCCATCAGCATTTTCTACAAGGATGGCGTTCAGGAAACATGTTGCATCGGATATGCCGATGTAGACAAGAAACGCCCCATCAGTTTAGACAACGCCTTCATGCAGTGCTCACAGACCAAAGGATTCTGTGGCGTCACCATAGCCAAATTGGTAGAGCAGGGCAAGCTCTCGCTCGACGACCCTGTCTCCAAATATCTGCCGGAGTTTTCCGAACTCTGGGTGCTTGACGGAGAAAAAGACGGGGTGAAGACGTTGCACAAGGCCAAGAACGTGCTCACGGTGAGAATGGTGTTAAACCACACCGGTGGTTTCCCTTTCGAGATTAGCGCCAAGCGTTCCGACGTACGCGGCGGCGGATGGTCGGGTGGTTGCCCTATACGTCAGGTGGCTTCCGTGGCTGCCGCTTCTCCCATCCAGTTTGAGCCTGGCACACGCGAACTCTACTCCAATACGGGCATCGACATAGGTGCTGCCATCGTGGAGACCATCACCGGCATGAAATGGGAAAACTACCTCAAGCAGGAAGTCCTTGACCCATTGGGCATGAAGTCTACATGGTTCTGGCCTACAGACGAACAGATCGAGAACAAGATAGAGTTGTACGACACCAAGGACAACGCTCCGGCAGTATGGCAGTACGAGGCGGATTGGGAACAGCGTCCATACAACGACTCGCATGTGTTCGCGTCCGCAGGTGCCGGTCTTTGGACTACAGCCAACGACCAGCTGAAGTTCTACAAGATGCTGATGAACCTCGGCGTAGGCGAGAATGGTGTACGTATACTCGAGGAGGAAACCGTCAAGTCCATACTCGCCAAGTCCACACGTCCTTCCAACATGGGCGGATATTCCCTCGGACTTTCGGCACCCGTAGAGGACAACGAAGACGCTTGGTTTGGCCACGGCGGAGCGTGGGGTACCAACTGCAACGTCAATTGGCACAAGAAAGAGCTGAAACTTTGGGTGGTGCAGCTACGCGGTTCGCAGCCATGGAACGACGCTGTATGGAAGGCCGCCGAGAAGTTCTTCTCACAGAATCTTAACAGCAAGGACAGCGACGCCTTTACAGGC
>CAVJCD010000208.1:0-4117 GCA_963648005.1 Tannerellaceae bacterium
CAATATCCTTCGCCCCAATCTTACGTATAATCTTACTCTTCGCAAGGTCTACTTCCATTAGCGAATGTCCGTCGCCGCAAGCCACCATATAGTTGCCGTTGTCGAGCAATACCGTGCTAAACGGCGTACCTTCCAACTTTGTAATCTGCACCAAATTGCCGTCGGGAGCTATCTCTCGCACTTCAGAGGTGGCAAAGAGCGGCATCAAGTAGTTGCCGTCTTTATTCTTGTTCACCTGACGGAACTGGGCATGCGGGTCTTCAATACCGGTTTCATATGTTGTCTCCGAAAGAATCTCCCCTCTCGGACTTACTTCCATTACTTTGGCAGGGTGTCCGCACCACGCCAAAAGGTAGTTGCCATCCGGCAATACGCGTGCCGTCTGCATCTCGCAACCATCGGGAGCAGCTATGTTCCACAATTCTTTATGGTCGCGGGTAATCAATTTAGCACCTTTCTTATAAGCAAACAAGATGTTGCCGTCGGGGGTTGCAGCAGCCGAGTTACACTCCCATCCATCCTGAAGGGGATGTTCCCACTCTATCTTTTTAGTCTCTTTGTCGATGATAACGACCTTGTTCCAGCCGGAGCCGGCCAGCAATAGTTTCTGAGCCTTCTGCTGACATGATGTAACTACAAGCAGGGAAAGGGCAGAACACAAGCATGTGAATATTTTCTTCATAGCAATCTCTTTGTGTTTATGGTGTGATAAACGAGAAAGTGCTGCAAAGCCAATAGAATGAAACTCTTGCAACACTTTCTCCGAAGTTTGAATTAATTATTTGGACAAATCCTTGAACATCTCAAACCCCTGCTGCGGAGTCAAACCCTCGTGAACTACAGCATGAACCGCTTGAATCATTGCGATTGGGTCCTCAGACTGGAATACGTTACGTCCCATATCAACACCGGCAGCCCCGTCGTTGATAGCCTTGTAACACAATTCCAAAGCATCAAGCTCAGGCAACTTCTTACCACCGGCAATCACAACAGGTACCGGAGTGGCAGCTGCCACCTTTTCGAAACCTTCGCAATAGTAAGTTTTCACGATGTTTGCACCATTCTCGGCACAGATACGTGAAGCCAAGCCGAAGTAGCGGGCATCGCGTGCCATCTGCTTACCGACTGCTGTCACACCCATGATAGGAATACCATAACGTGTGCCCAAATCAACAGCCTTATACAAGTTTGCCACAGTCTTCGCCTCGTGAGCTTCCTCTCCGATAGCCAACATAACAGCCATAGCGGAAACGTTCATGCGGATAGCATCCTCTATATCAATCAGCACATTGTCGTTCAAGTCCGTCAAGATAGACGTACCTGCATCCGAACGCAAACAGATAGGCTTGTTTGCCGTTGCCGGGATTGTGGACCGAAGGATACCTCGTGTACACATGATACAATCAGCATAATCAACCAACGGTACGATATTCAAATCGATACGTTCCAATCCCGAAGTCGGGCCCATAATGAAACCATGGTCGAATGCAAGAATCACCGCCTTACCCGTCTTAGGGTTAAAGATACGAGACAAACGGTTCTTCATTCCCCAAGGGAGGTTTTCTGCACCCTTTACATGGAAACTTTTTTGTTGAGAGCAAGTACCAAGACCAAAGTCAACGCCCTCTCTCAAATCATCTAAATCTGCCATTTTTATTTTTTCTATTAAAAAGTGAATGTTTCAATTATAAGGCATCTGCAAAGGCGGCAAACATGCAGCTCCACGACGTTGCCCCGCTATCGGCATAACCGATGGAACGTTCGCCATAGTTACGAGCACGACCGAAGTTGGCTTTCATATTCACCGTCTTCTTTGCACCCTCCACTGCAGCTTTCGCTCCGGCTGAAAGAATCTCCTTGATGTCATCCGACTGGCATGCCTGAATAGCCTCAACGGCCGGCACCAAAGCATCCATCATCGTCTTGTCGCCCGGCTGTGCCTTTGTCTGCTTCCGCACATTGGCAAGGCCGCCGGCAAACATCTTCTTCACACCCTCGGCATCCAACTCGCTTCCTTCTGCACAGTCGCTCATACCCAAGAAGAACGCACCAAGCAAAGTACTTGTCGATCCACTGGTTTCCAACATTACGCCAAACCCCATGTCGTTAAGCATCGACTTGAATTCCGTTCCTTTCTCCGAACCCTTAACGACTACAGAGAAAGCTGTAACAATAGCCTGACCATGGTCGCCATCACCGATTACCGCATCCAGTTTGGAAAACTCGTCTTCGCGGGCTTTGATTTGTGCCAAGGCATTGTTAAGCATGCCTTTGAAAGCCTCAATACTCAATTGTTTCATGCCACCTGATTATTTACCGATAGTTGTCCAATACGGAGCGTCTGATTTCTTGTTCTTCAGATAATCAATATGGTCATCGTCCAAAATAGCCATAATCATCTGGAAGCCGGCCTGCTCCTGAACAGTCAGAATCTCTTGGATACGGCTGTAAGCCACTTCCAAACCTCGAGCCTGCAATTCTTTGTATGCCTTGCGGAAAATGATGTTGAGCTCCATATGAGTGGTAGCACCAACGCCATTGATGATAAGCATCATCTTGTCACCTGCCTTCGGTTTCAACTGCTGGCAGAGCAAGCCTACCATTTCGGTTGCTGTTGCATCGGCAGATACCAACGGCTTCTGACCGCCACCACCTTCACCATGCTGTCCCATACCAATCTCCATGATACCTGCAGGTAGGTCGGTAATGGTTGCATTGTTCTGCGGATGTGTACAAGAGCGCATAGCAACAGCCAAAGTAGCCAATCTCTCATTGTAGCGTTCGCCAATCTCAACAAGTTCGTCCAATGATTTACCTTCTTCTGCGGCAGCCCCTATGATTTTATACAAAGGCACGCAACCTGCCAAACCACGACGGTCGTCAACAGGAGCACCGATACCGGCACTGATATCGTCGTGTGTAAGGATTCGTTTTACCTTGATACCTGCACGTTCAGCCAACTGACAAGCCATGTTTGCACTCATGACGTCGCCCGAATGGTTCAACACAACCAACAATATACCTGCTTCGCGCTTCATCAACTGCAAAGCTTGGAACAAACGCTGAGCACCCGGTGCTGCAAAGATATCGCCCACTACAGAGCAGTCCAACATACCTTCACCAACAAAGCCACTCAATGCAGGTTCGTGACCGGAACCACCCAAAGTAACGATAGCCACTTTATCATCACTCTTCGGATTTGCACGTACTACGATATTCTCTGCTGCCAACTTAACCTGGTCGGGATAAGCCAATACATAACCTTCCAACAATTCCGGTGTTACCTGCTCGGGGTCGTTTATAAATTTAGTCTTGATTTCTGACATGATATTTTCCTCCTTATTATACGTTATTTCACTTCCATTAATTCGATAGCAATACCTTCTTCCTCAACGAAAGCGATAGTAAGATGTTCATCGCATACTGCCGGACCAAAGATAACCTTCGCACCTTTCAGTGCCTCTTCCAAAGAAGGAACCGTGTAAGCGATATGACCATTTGTCTTAACCAAATCGGGCAAGCAACTGGCAGCAGGATTGTCGAACTTAAGAAACTCAATTCTGTTGGGACTCTTGCTGTAATCGGTTAACCACACGTTCAAACCTTCGTTGAACACTGCTCCCTCTTTTTGTTCGTTGGTAAGGATACCAACATGATTATACGTTCTCATGATAATTAAATTTTAATGTTAAACCACTATTTAATTCATTCACATTATTCAAAATCTTCCGTCTCACAAGCCCTCGCAATGAGACTCACTTACGCCGGAAGTTCATTCTATTTGTTTTCGTTTCCTTCCGGAGGCAAATGCCAACACAACAACAATTGCTAAGACTGCGTAAAGATAAACAAATATCCCGTGCACATTATCGTTCTGCCCGTAAGAATGCATTCCACTTAAGAAATAATTCACTCCGAAGAATGTCATCAAGACAGAAGAGAAGGCCGCCACAGAGCAAAGATTGAACAGCCAATCGCTATACCAACGTCTCACCATATGCAAGTGAGTCACCACGGCATACACCACCATTGTAATCAACGCCCACGTCTCCTTCGGGTCCCAACCCCAATAACGACCCCACGACTCGTTTGCCCACACGGCACCGAGAAACGTACC